>NZ_CP045696.1:1795000-2095000 GCF_009676955.1 Sodaliphilus pleomorphus
AGAGTATCAACGTGGTGGCCGTGCGCACGGGCACCGACGAGCGCGTGGGCATGGAAAAGGTGAGAAAGACGGCCCAGGCCATGGGCATCAAGTCGCCCCTCGTGCCCATGAAGGCTACCGAGGCCAAGCCCTCGCTGTGCCTGGGTGCCATGGACGTGAACCTGCTGGAGCTCACCAATGCCTATGGCACGGTGGCCAACTATGGCAAGGAACACGACCCGGTGCTGGTGACCAAGATCGTGCGTGTCGAGCCCGACGGCAGCGAGACGGTGCTCTACAACTACAAAGACCACCAGCAGGAGGAACAGGCCATAAGCCCGCAATCGGCCTTCTACATGCAGCAGATGCTCATGGCTGGCATCACCGATGCCGGCGGCACGAGCAACAACCTGGAGAGCTGGGTGGGCCCCTACATGAGCACGACCGACTTTGGCGGCAAGACGGGCACCAGCCAGAATCACAGCGATGCATGGTTTGTGGGCGTCACGCCCAACCTGGTGGCAGGCGTGTGGGTAGGCGGCGAGTACCGCAGCATCCACTTCACCTCCACGCAGGGCCAGGGCGGCAAGACGGCCATGCCCATCTGCGGTGCTTTCTTTGAAAAAGTGTTCCAAGACAGCCGCTTGCGTCCCAGCTACACGGGCAGGTTTGTGTCGCTCGGGCTGCCGCCCAGCAGCTACGACTGCGACCCGCAGCCTGTGGTGAGAAACGACGAGCCGGCCGATGAGCCTGCCATGCAGGAAGTGACCGACTCTCTCGGAGCTGGCGAGCCTGGCGCCGAGGGCGACCTGGGCGACATGGGTGCCCAGGGCACTCAGCAGCAGGCCCCTGCCGCTGCCGAGGAGCCTGGAGCCGAGAGCCCCGCCGGCAACAATGGCGGGCACAAGCGCCACAACAATGCTGGCGGCGGCAGCAATGCCACCCCGCCGGCCGGCCAGCCGAGCACAGGCAACGAGCCCCAACGCAAGAAGTGACGGCGACACGACCCGCGCGTCAACACCATAGCGTGCCGGCGCAACCTTTTCCTCATGTAGAGTGACGAGGTTGCGCCGGCTGCTTTTTTTTGCAGCGGCATTGTGGCCCTGGTGTGGCGACAATTGCTTAACTTTGCACTCACATAAACAATTACAGTCTCTTTTTATACACGGTCATGGCAAAGCAACGGCAGGCGTGGCTCGACTACGTGAGGTTTTTCAGCATCTTTCTGGTGATAGTGTTCCACACTCCGCCCAGGCTGCCGCTGCTCGACAATGCGGTGGTGCTCAACCTGCGTGTGCCCGTGTTTTTCTGCATCTCGGGCTTCCTCTACAGCATCGACCGCTGGAGCGGCTTCAAGCAGTATGCCCTGCATCGCTCCAAGCAGATTGTGGTGCCCTATGTCACGTTTTTTCTCATTTTCTACCCGCTGTGGCTCGTTGTGGGGAGGCGGCTGGGCGACCACCCCCAGGTGGCGGCGCTCAAGCCCCTGTGGGAGATGCTGCTGGGCGACCCCAAGGTGGTGCTGCCCACCTTTTGGTACCTGTCGTGCCTCTATGCCATGCAGCTGCTCTACTACTGGGTAGAGCGACTGGTGCCGCGGCGCTGGTTGATGGTGGCCACGGTGTTGCTCTCGGGGTGTGCCTTTGTGGCCTTTGAGCTGCAGCACAGCCGCATCGAGTATGCATGGTGGCGGTTTTGGAATGTGGGCAATGCCCTGCGTTTCATGCCCTTCTATGCCTTGGGCAACTGCTTCAAGCGTCAGCTGTCGGCGTTGAGCTTCACCAGCTGGCGCACTGTTGCCGGCTATGCGGTGCTGGCCTTGTTGTCGGTCGTGGGCATGGCAGCCGTGGCTCCCCTCGACACAAGCGACAATCCGCTCTACATGCTGTGCCGCATTCCGGCTGGCTTGATGGTGATACCTGCCTATTTCGGGGTGGCCAAGTGGCTTGCCGCCCGGTTGGGCCACAGCAAGGTCGTGGAGTTTGTGACCGTGAGCGGCACCGTGTATCTGGGACTGCAAAACTACTTTATCGATGCGGCCAAGTTGCTGCTCACTCGCGTGTGCGGCGCTGGCTATGCCGTCGATCACGCGTGGCTCAAGCTGGTGATTGCTGTGGCGGTGATGGCGGCGATCTATCCGGTGGCCTGGCTGGTCGACCGCTACACGCCCTGGCTCATAGGCAAGGGCAAGTACTTCGACAAGTATTGATGCCGGCGGCAGGCAAGTGGGCTGCCGTGCTCAAGGCCAAGATGATAAATTCAAGCTATATCCAAAAAAAATCGTAACTTTGCGCCCGCTATGAGTAATGACAACAACAGCGGCATGCTGTCGCGCATCGAGTGCCAGGCCATGAAGGGCTTGGCCATGCTGTCGATCATGCTGCACAACTTGTGCCACTTGATGCCCACCGGCCGTGGCACCAACGAGTTTTTCTACGACTCCCGCTGTGCCGGCAACCTGTGGGACTACCTGCAGCACATCGACGGCAACTGGTTTCTCGTGTTCGGCTCTTTCTTTGGGCAGTTTGGCGTGCAGGTGTTCCTGTTCTTGAGTGCCTACGGCCTTGTCAAGAAATATGAGCAGGGCCCGGGGCTGGGAGTGGGGCGTCGCGAGTTTGTGAGCGAGCACTACTGGAAGCTGTTCAGGCTCATGATCATAGGCCTTGTCGTTGCCATTTTCCTGGGCGAGCTCATGAAGCGCGACGGCGGCTGGTTCTTGAACAACTGCCTGGGCATGGAAGGTTTCAAGATGCATTTCATGAGCCGTCCCGAGTACTGGTTTCCGCAGGTGTTCATGATCACCAACTTGCTGCCTTATCCCGATGTGAATATATGGCCCGGCCCCTACTGGTTTCTGGGCATCATGGTGCAGCTCTACATTGTGTACCGCCTGTTCCTGCACACGAGTGCCGCGGCCCCGCGGTGGCGCGGGTGGCTGCCGGTGGCGGTGTTTCTCGTCGTCACCCTGCTGCCGCAATACCTGGTGCCGCACACGGGCGATGCCATCACCTACATGCGCTACAATTTCTTGATAGCCGGTGTGCCCTTTGCCGCCGGGCTGCTGGCCGGCCGCTATGTGCGCGGGCCGGTGGTGACGGGCAAGGCCGCGCTGGCAGCCGTCTTTGCGGTGTCGACGGCAGCATTTGTGGCCATGCAGTTCGACTTCACCCTGTGGCTGTGGTGCCCGCTGCCATTTGTGGCAGCGGTGGCCAGCGCCGTGCGCCTGTGCGGCGAGCGGCTCATGCGGCCCATGGTGTGGGTGGGCGCCGTGTCGTCGTGCCTGTTTATCGTGCACCCCATCGTGCGCATCTTCTTCTTCACCTGGGACTGGCTGCCGGCTTCAACCCACTATCTCTACCTGGTGCTGGCTGTGTATGCGGCTGTGTCGATACTCGCGGCCGTGGGCTACCGCAAGCTCATAGCCTACTTGCCATCGCCTAAAAAAGTGACCCAGTACCGATGAACGGGTTCAAGCGCATACTGTTGGGGCCTGTGTCGGCCATAGGGCGCCCCGTGTGGCGCGAGCTGCCGTTTTTCCTGGCGGCTTGCTACCTGCTGGCCCCTGCCTCGTGGTATGAAATCTACACGCTCATTCTCAAGGGAGTCTTTGAGCTGGGCGACTACTACACCGAGCGCGCCTTCACCTTTGTGAGCGTGGGAGTGGCTGTAGCCATCGTGCTCACGGTGGCCGTGCATGCAGTGGGCCGCCGCGGCTTCAAGGCCGCGCTCTACGTGCTGCTGCTGGCCAACTTGCTCATGGGCCGCTTCATCTACTACAATTTCAACGCCGTGTTCTCGCCCTCGCTGGCCATCATCCTGGGCGAAACCACGCCAGGCGAGAGCCGGGAGTTTCTGGGCGCCTATCTTGCCACGCCCGCCAGTGTGCATGCCTATGCCATCGTTGTGCTGGTGGCGGGCATTGCCGTCATGCTCGAGGAGCTGTGGCGGGTGCGCCGCACCAGCTCGCTGTGGGGCGGGGCGGCGGGCGGCCTCGTGGTGCTGGCCCTGCTCGTGTGCGGCGTGGTCAACATGCAGTACACCGTGGCCATGCTGCGGTGCAGCAACATGAACGAGCTCGAGAAGTGCGACTACTTCTACATAGGCAACTGGGATGTCGACGAGGCGAGCAACTATGCCTACACCCTGCACACGCTCAAGCTCACCAGCCACGAGATAGGCGAGATTGTCGACAACACCTGCCGGGCTGCCCAGCGTCGCGAGGCGGCCATGAAGGCGCCGGCCGACTCGGCACTCACCCTGGTGGTGGTGATAGGGGAGAGCTACAACAAGCACCACGCCAGCCTCTACGGCTACGACCTGCCCACCACCCCCAACATGGACCGCGAGCAACGCCTGGGCAACCTGGTGGCTTTCACCGACGTCATCGCCCCCTACAACACCACCTCGGTCACGCTCAAAAACGTGTTCTCGTGCAACAGCATGAACCAGCGACAGCAATGGTATGACTATCCCATGTTTCCGGCCTTGTTTAAGACGGCCGGCTACAAAGTGATGCTGTGGGACAACCAGATAGGCACCTTCCAGACGGCCGTGTTCTCGTTTTCGCTCAACTCGGTGTTGTTTGACCGGCGCGTCATCAAGGCTTCCTACGACGGCCTCAACAGCCGCAACTACAACTACGACGGCGACCTGGTCGACGACTATTTCAGGCACGAGGATGCCCGTGCGCCCCGCCAGCTCGTGCTGCTGCACCTCATGGGCCAGCACTTGCAGTATGCCGACCGTTATCCCCACGGCAAGGGCTACGACCGGTGGACCGCCGCCCACATCAAGCGCGAGGCCCCCTACCTGAACCAGGCCCGCAAGACGGTGATTGCCAACTATGCCAACGCCACCCTCTACAACGATGCCGTGCTCGAGCGCATTTTTGCCCACTACCGCAAGCGCAACGCTGTGGTGATGTACTTCAGCGACCACGGCGAGGAGGTGTATGACTACCGCAACTACTTCGGGCGCGACCACAACATTTCCAGGAGCGCCCAGCTGGTGCGCAACGACAACGAGATACCCCTGGTGCTGTGGTTCTCGCCCGTGTACAAGGCCCGCCACCCCGAGGTGGTGGCCAGGGCGCAGGCCGCCTGCCACCGGCCCATGGTGAACGACGACGTGAGCAACATGCTCCTTGACCTGGGCGGCATCGACACCCGCTACTACAACGCCTCGCGCAACGTGCTCGACGCGCGAGGCTTCAAGCCCGTGCGCCGCATCGTCTACGACCACTACGACTACGACAAGCTCGTGCGCGAGGCGGCTCGCTATCAAAGTACAACAAAATAAAGAGAAAGGATACAACACACGATGACAAGCAAACCAGTCATGCAGCGCAGCGACTTCGAGATCATGGCCCCGGTGGGGTCGTGGGAGAGCCTCACGGCAGCCGCCCAGGGTGGTGCCGACGCCATCTACTTCGGCATCGAGGGTCTCAACATGCGCAGCAAGTCGAGCGTGAACTTCAGCCTCGACGACCTCAACACCATAGCCGCCTGGTGCCACGAGCGGCACATGAAGAGCTATCTCACAGTCAACACCATCATCTATGACGACGACATCGACTACATGCACAAGATTGTCGACGCCGCCCGCCAGGCCGGCATCACGGCCATCATTGCCTGCGACATGGCCACCATCGTCTATGCCCGCCAGGTGGGGGTGGAGGTGCACATCTCCACCCAGGTCAACGTGAGCAACAGCGAGGCGGTGCGCTTCTACAGCCAGTGGGCCGATGTGATGGTGCTGGCCCGCGAGCTCAATCTCGACCAGGTGAAAAAGATTCATGACACCATCGAGCGCGACAATGTGCGCGGACCTCACGGCGAGCCGGTGCGCATCGAGATGTTCTGCCACGGCGCCCTGTGCATGGCCATCAGCGGCAAGTGCTACATGAGCCTGCACCAGACGGGCGCCAGCGCCAACCGCGGCGCCTGCCGCCAGATGTGCCGCCGCAGCTACATCGTGACCGACCGCGACACGGGCGAGGAACTTGCCATCGACAACAAGTATATCATGTCGCCCAAAGATCTCAAGACCATACACTTCCTTAACAAGATGGTCGATGCCGGCGTGCGCGTGTTCAAGATCGAGGGACGTGCCCGCGGTCCCGAGTATGTGCGCACGGTGGCCAGCTGCTACAACGAGGCCCTGGCCAGCATCATCGACGGTACCTACAGCGAGGCTAAGATCGAGGACTGGAACACGAGGCTGGCGCGCGTGTTCAACCGCGGCTTCTGGAACGGCTACTACCTGGGGCAGCGCCTGGGCGAGTGGTCGGCCAAGTATGGCAGCAGCGCCACCCGTGTCAAGCAGTATGCCGCCCGGGGTGTGCGCTACTTCTCCCGCCTGGGGGTGGCCGAGTTTCTCATGGAGGCCGGCGAGCTGCACGTGGGCGACAACGTGCTCATCGAGGGTCCCACAACAGGTGCCGTGCCCCTCACGCTCACCGAGATAAGGGTCGACCTCAAGCCGGTGGAGCACACGGTGAAGGGTGAGCACTTCTCGATCAAGACCGACGTGAAGGTGCGCCCCAGCGACAAGCTCTACCTGTGGCGCGACGTGGAGCGGCCCGCGGGGCAGCGTCGCATCGAGTGAGCCATGCCAGCGGCAAGGGGGGCGGCAGTCGCATTTTTGCCCGTGCGGCTGTTTTCATTTCAAGTGAAAAATTTGTAATTTTGCAAGGATAGAAATATATTTAGGATATGGCTAAAGAAGCAGCGCCCACACCCATGATGAAGCAGTATCTCGCGATGAAGCAGAAGCACCCCGATGCCCTGCTGCTTTACCGCGTGGGCGACTTCTATGAAACCTACGGGCAAGATGCCATAGTGGCCAGCGAGATACTGGGCATCACGCTCACGCGCCGCTCCAATGGCGCTGCCAAGAGCGTGGAGATGGCCGGTTTCCCGCACCACGCCCTCGACACCTACCTGCCCAAGCTGGTGCGCGCCGGCAAGCGCGTGGCTATATGCGACCAGCTCGAAGACCCCAAGCTGGCCAAGAAACTGGTGAAGCGGGGCATCACCGAGCTCGTCACCCCCGGTGTGGTGGTGGGCGGCACCATCCTCGACCGCAAGGAAAACAACTTCCTGGCAGCTGTGCACTTCGACAAGAAGAGCCTGCTGGGCGTGGCCTTTCTCGACATCTCGACGGGCGAGTTTATCACCTCGCAGGGCACGCCCGACTATGTCGACAAGCTGCTGGTCAACTTTGCGCCCAAGGAGGTGCTCATCGAGCGCAGCAACCGCCAGCGCTTTGCCGACACCTTCAGCAACAGCAAGTACCTCACCTTTGAGCTCGACGACTGGATCTTTACCGAGGAGGCTGCGCGCGACCGCCTGCTCAAGCACTTCGAGACCCGTAACCTGAAGGGCTTCGGGGTCGACGACATGCCAGCGGCCGTCATCGCCTCGGGAGCCGTGCTGCACTATCTCGACCTCACGCAGCACACCCACATCAAGCACATCACCACCCTGTCGCGCATCGAGGCCGAGCGCTACGTGCGCCTCGACAAGTTCACCGTGCGCAACCTCGAGCTGGTGGCACCCATGGCCGAGGACGGCATGAGCCTGCTCAGCGTCATCGACAAGACCCTCTCGCCCATGGGAGCCCGCATGATGCACCGCTGGGTGCTCTTCCCGCTCAAGGACGTGAAAGCCATCAACCGCCGCCTCGACGTGGTGGACTATTTCTTCAAGCACCCCGATGCCCGCGACCTGGTCAAGGAGCAGCTCGAGCTGGTGGGCGACATCGAGCGCCTCGTCTCCAAGGTGGCCGTGGGGCGCATCACCCCGCGCGAGCTGGTGCAGCTCAAGTGCGCCCTGCAGGCCATCGAGCCCGTGAAGCGCATGTGCAGCGCCAGCGACGAGCCTGTGCTGGCCTCGATAGGCGAGCAGCTCAACCCCTGCCGCGGCGTGAGCGAGCGCATCGAGAAGGAAATCAACCCCGACGCTCCTGCCCAGGTGAGCCGCGGCAACGTCATCAACCGCGGTGTCGACCCCCAGCTCGACGAGCTGCGCGACATCTCCTACTCGAGCAAGGACTACCTCATGCGCCTGCAGCAGCAGGAGAGCGAGCGCACGGGCATACCCAGTCTCAAGATTGCCTACAACAACGTCTTTGGCTACTACATCGAGGTGCGCAACACCCACCGCGACAAGGTGCCCCCCGAGTGGGTGCGCAAGCAGACGCTGGTCAACGCCGAGCGCTACATCACCCAGGAGCTCAAGGAATACGAAGAAAAAATACTGGGTGCCGAGGAGAAAATAGCCCTGATCGAGGCCCGCCTCTTCGGCGAGCTCGTGGCCGCCGTGACCGACTACATCCCCGCCATTCAGACCGACTCGGCCCTCATCGCCCAGCTCGACTGCCTGTGTGCCTTCACGCGCGTGGCCATCGACAACAAGTACAACCGCCCCGTGGTCGACGACAGTCTCGACATCGATATCACTGCCGGCCGCCACCCGGTCATCGAGAGGCGCCTGCCGCCTGGCGAGGCCTATGTGCCCAACAGCCTGCACCTGAGCAACGACGACCAGCAGGTGATGATCATCACCGGCCCCAACATGGCCGGCAAGAGCGCCTTGCTGCGACAGACGGCCCTCATCGCCCTCATGGCGCAAATAGGCTGCTATGTGCCCGCCGAGAGTGCCCGCATAGGCATCGTCGACAAGATCTTCACCCGCGTGGGGGCCAGCGACAATATCTCGCTGGGCGAGTCGACCTTCATGGTCGAGATGACCGAGGCAGCCTCGATACTCAACAACCTGAGCCAGCGCTCGCTGGTGCTCTTCGACGAGCTGGGCCGCGGCACCAGCACCTACGACGGCATCTCGATAGCCTGGGCCATTGTGGAGTACATTCACGAGAACCCGTGCCACGCCAAGACCCTCTTTGCCACCCACTACCACGAGCTCAACGAGATGGCCAAGTCGTTTCGCCGCATCAAGAACTACAACGTGGCCGTGAAGGAAATCGACGGCAAGGTCGTGTTTGTGCGCAAGCTCGTCAAGGGCGGCAGCGCCCACAGCTTCGGCATCCATGTGGCCAAGATTGCCGGCATGCCGCCCAGCATTGTCAAGCGGGCCGGCGAGGTGCTCAAGCAGCTCGAGGCCAACAACCAGGTCGGCAAGACGCTCACCCGCGACCTCGACGATGTGGCCACATCGCGCAGCGGCTACCAACTGTCGTTTTTCCAGCTCGACGACCCTGTGCTGAGCCAGGTGCGCGACGAGATACTGGGACTCGACATCAACAACCTCACCCCCATGGAGGCGCTCAACAAGCTCAACGACATCAAGGCCATCATCACTGGCAAGTCGCAGGGCGACTGAGGCAGCGCGCGTCAGGTCCACTGCCAGGATGCCGGCGTCTCATCTACAGCATTGATTCACTTCTTTACCAACCATTTATCTACAAGAAACAACAATGAAACGATTCTACCTCATTGCACTGTGCCTCGCGGCAGCCTTGTCGCTCGCGGCGCAGCAAGTGTACAGCGTGGTCACCTGCCCGGCTCAGAACACCGCCACGGCCATGCAGGTGAGCTGGGGCGCCGACTCGGCCCTGGCCAGCACGTGGGTCGAGTACACCCTTGCCACCGATGCCTCCTGGGCCCGTGCCAAGCGCGTGGCCCCGCAGCAGCACCAGTGGTGCACAACCTACGATGGCATCTACAGCGCGCAGCCTGGCCAGAAGGAGATGTGGGAGCATCACCGCTTTTGGAAAAACGGCGCCCGCCTCACCGGCCTCAAGCGCGACACCCCCTACAAGTACCGCATCGTGGCCCACGATGGCACGCCCATGAGCCAGGTGCACCACTTCAAGACCTCGGGCGCGCGGCACTGGAGCGCCTGCATCATCAGCGACTTCCACACCTGGACCCCGCTGCCTGGCCGCCTGGCCGCCGCGATGGCCATGGTCGACACCGTGAGGGCAGTCGACCCCTCGGTCGACTGGGTGCTCAGCCTGGGCGACGTGGTGGCTTGGGGCGCCAGCTACAGCTACTGGCAGCGCATGTATGCCGAGCCCAACTTTGCCCGCTACATGTGGGCCGGCCTTGAGGGCAACCACGACCACATGTCGCGTCGTGGCCAGGGCGTGGCGGGCGCTGGCGGGCTGAGCGACGCCTACTTTCGCGACGCCCACTACCTGCCGCCCAACGGCTATGCCGGGCAGGAGGGCGTGTGCTACTACTTCCACTACGGCGACGCGCTCTTTGTCATGCTCAACAACGAGGCCATGCACGACGAGGCTGGCCGCGAGCAGGCCAAGGCCTGGCTCAAGCGCGTGGCCAAGCGCGAGAAACACAAGTATCTGGTGGTGTGCATGCACTACGAGTGGTTTGACGGCCCCACGGGCAAACCCTTCATGTACGACTGGTTTCACGACACCTTCGACGCCTGTGGCGTCGACCTGGCGCTTGCAGGCAACAGCCACATCTACAACCGCAGCCATGCCATCTACCAGGGCCGGGTGACCGACGGCACCCGTCGTGGCACGGTCTACATCCAGAGCACGTCGAGCGACAACGGGCGCGGCCGCGATGCCGGCACGCTCACCCACAGCCTCGACTTCATAGCCCGGCACTGGAGCGAGGGCACGCACACCGTGAGCGCCATGCTGCTCGACGTCGACCCCCGGCGCATGACGGTGACCCTCTACGACCGCACCGGCCGCCTCATCGACCAGGCCACAATCCCGGCCAAGCGCAAGTGAACCATGCCGCCACCGCCTGCCGCGGTGGCGGCACAACAGCGGCTGGTGGTGGAGCGCTTGAGCGCGGAACGCGTCCCTAACGTTAGGTGGCGGTTATTGCAGGGTGAATGGTCTGCTGCTCCTGTTCGGGAGCTTGCCGGGTCGTGCGGCATTGCGTGGCCGGCGCGTGCTAATTCCAATTAGAAGTGCAAAACTCTGCGGTGCATTAAAACATGAAAAACACCGCGGAGGTTTGCCTTGCGGCTGGGGGCGCGAAGCCCCCAAAGAGCATTGGCGGATAACTTAAGCAATACAAAAAAAGAGGAGATCTTTCGTTCCCCTCCCTAAGATTAATTAATTTTGTATTGTGATGTATAAACAATTAACCTCGGAGCAAAGATACACAATAAGTGTGCTACTCCAAACGAAATTCTCACTTAGTTTCATAGCCGAGACTATTGGTGTGTCAGTAAGCACGGTTTCTCGTGAGCGAAGGCGTAATTCTAATGCTAAAGGCGTTTATGACGCACGTACGGCCGTATTGAAAGTCAAACGACGCAAGGCCAGGACACCTGGCAATCGCCGTATCGCTCCCTATGTACGCAGCCGTGTTTTTGAACTTATCCGTAAGGAGCAGTGGTCGCCGGAGGAAGTCGCCGGATGGCTTGGCAAGAAAGAGGGCATCACGGTGTCCAAGTCAACCATATACAACTGGATAGCGGCCCTTTCCCCACATTACGGGGACAACATCCGAAAGCACCTCAGGCATGGAGGCAGACCAAGGCAAAAGTCCTTGCTTACCACCAAGGCGCATATTCCCAACCGCCTCTCCATTGACGAAAGACCGGAAACGGACTATGGACAGACCATAGGAGACTGGGAGATGGACACCATCGTAGGAAAGGAAGGCAAAGGTGCCATCGTTACTCTGGTTGAGAGGAGGAGCTGCTTTATGCTCATGGAGAAACTCGATACGGGAAAGCAGGCCGTTCCACTGGCATATGCCGTGGTGAGACTCATACGGGAGAGCGGGTTGCCTGTAAGGTCGATAACGACAGACAACGGGCCGGAGTTTGCCGCACACGAAATCATTGCGAGGGAACTTAACACGAAAGTTTACTTCGCACATCCGTACTGCTCGTGGGAGAAGGGAGCTATCGAGAACATGAACGGGCTCATCAGGCAATATATTCCGAAGAAGACGGACTTTAGGGGAATTTCAAGGCTATATGTCAAGAGCATCATCGAAAAATTAAACAACAGGCCAAGAAAGAAAAACGGATTTCGAAAGCCCAAAGACATGATTAAAGAAAAATAGCGTAACTTTGCACTTGCTTCTGGAATCCGCCCGCGTGGATGTATGTATAAATAATACTAAAAGTTTACAAATATTAACATTTAAAACCTACCAATTTCAGAACAAAGTGTTAACTTTGCACGCTTTTTCAAGGGGAGCAAGTAACCCCATCGTTGCTACTTGATTTTGAAAGAGATTGTTGCCATGCCGTGTTGCATGCAGTGCCGTGAGGCGACACCCGTCAACACAGTGGCAAAGAGCGATTTGTTTGATTGTTTGCTTCGCGGTTTTACAATTGAATAAAATGGTGCGGCACCGGGCATCTCTGGGAAGGATGCGCGGGCGCGACGGGCGCGCAGTGCGCAGGTCTTGAAACTAAAAATACAACTTTAAAAAAATATTTTTGATTATGAAAAAGATTTTACTCTTTGCGGCTGTTGCCGCAATGATCGCTGTCGCCGCCCAGGCGCACAAATCGAAGTATGTGGGCACCGGCCACGGATCGGAGGATGTGACCTGGACCGACCAGCAAGACAACTACGAGATGCTGCCGCAGTCTCAATACACCGAGAGCGACACAGGCCTTGTCAACAATAAGAAACAGGATTTTTTGATTCGCTATAATAAAGTTCCTGAAATGTCCTGGAGTACAATGCTGAGAGTAAGAAGGATGCAGATGGATTGCTTTGTAACCCCCGAGGACTTCAATGGTAGCATTGTTGATAGCCTTGGGAAACCACAAAGTCGTTTTTCAAGCATTCCACGCAATGCCGAGATTAAAAGGATAAATTTGTATACCCAATATCGTGAAAGTTTTTCTACAAGGCTGAACTTCAATGTGATTGCAGTTATGCAGGAGGTGCAAGCAGATTCTTTTTCAGTGGCCGACCTAAAGAAATCAATTAATGAAGTGGATCGTGAAATCATTGCCAGCAAAAATTATACATTGAGTACGGGCGAAGCCGAAGATAATTATTTTGATTCACTCACAGACGACAACATGTACTATGTTAAAGGCAACCCTGACACTTATAAAATGCATTGTTACTTTCCTTATTCTTTTCTGTTTACTGGGAAAAAGAATGTGCGGCTTATATTGGAGTGGTCAGATGTGGTTGATGATAACGAAACACTTGGTCTTCTGATACAAGGAGGTAAGGGTGTCTATTCTTATGCCAACAAGCCTGCAAAAGTTGCCAATGCTACAATTCTTCGTACTGAAAATGACTATCATAGCGATCCTCACACCATTGTTCCTGGTCAGACTTCGTTCGACTTTGATGAGCCCCTTATTAATGCGCAGGTGAAGACTATACCATATTACACGTTGCCCGACATCGACGTAGAGTTTTTCACCAACGACATCAAGGGCAAGGTCACGCTGCTCGACGAGGGCAAGACGGTGACCACCGACGACGCCCCTGTGATCTCGTTGCAGCCCAACGGCCGTCCGCTGGTGCGCCTGCTCGACTGCACCACAGGCAGCTATGTGATGCCCGACGGCGCCACCGCGCTCAACAGCGAGCACTCGGCCGAGGTGAATGCCGACGGCAGCTTTTCGTATACTGCCTTGAACCCCGAGCACACCTATCAGCTCAGCGCCTCGAGCAGCAGCTACGGCTACTACGAGATCGACCAGCTCAACTTTGTGGAGGGTGAGAACGGCGTGAAGAGCGATGCCGACTTCGACCAGGCCTATGAGGGCAAGAAAAACGACATCGTGGCCAACGTCACCCTCACCAAGGGCACTGTCACCGGTGTGGCCGACGTTGCGGCCAGCAAGCAGGTGGCCGGCATCGACTACTACAACATGCAGGGCCAGCGCAGCAACAGCGCCCACGAGGGCGTGAACGTGGTGGTGACCCGCTACACCGACGGCACCACCCGTGTGGCCAAGGTGGTGAAGTAAAGGCACAATACATCGCATTTTTTTTAGAGTAAGTGCGTCCCAGCCAGGGTTTCATAGCGTGGCAGGGGCGCATTGCTTTTTGTGTGCATCCGTCTTTACCGTGGTTTGAGAGGTGGTTTCAATTGTTGCGACGGTGATGCAGTGCAATTCCCGCGTGGCAGGTTGATTACGGTGGGTTGCGCCTGTGTGTTTTGGTAGTTTTTGACTGGGATGAGGAAGAATGACAGCTTTTTAACTTTTTGGGGTTTGTAAATTTGAGAATTATTGTATAATTTTGGCTGTTGTTTCCAAGGACGATAGTATGTGAGGTTTAGTATTCTATGATTTTGATTTGTTTGTATCCACGAGTACATTCATGTGAGGCCTTGCGATGCAATGTGGCATCGCAGTCATTTAGAGTGCATTGCAGCAATGCTGCGCCGCACAGCTATCGAGAGAGTGGAAACCAATGAAGAGGAATTGAATAACATAAAATACATTCAGAAGATGAAAAAGACTACTTTACTTTTAGCAGTTTTGTCGGCTGGCATGACACTGGGTGTCAATGGCCAGACGGTGAAGTATGTGGGCGACGGTCACTATCAGCAGGAGGTCAACTGGACCCCGACCCAGGAGACCAACGAGTTTCGCACGCAGCATACGGCCTACCAGGACATCATTACCTACATGGAGTCGACTGGCAGCAGCGGCAGGTATGTATCGCTGCCCAACTGGGTGGTCGACTGCATTGCGACTCCTGCCGAGTTCAAGGGCTTGATCACCCGCAACGGCGTGCCTGGCACTGCCGTCGAGTCGCTGCCGCCCTATGCCCAGGTGTCGCAAGTGTTTCTCACGGGCAGCCTGGCTCACCAGGACAAGACCCTCACGGGCCGCACCTTCAACTGCATCATCTTTGTGCAAGACTTTGCGGGCACGACCTATACCGATGCCGAGCTGAAAGCTCCCTATCAAACCGCGCTCAACGCTCTGTGGGCCAGCAAGAATGTGGTGGTGAGCAACTACACGGAGTCTAACGGCAAGCGTGTGGGCGATGCCTGCGGCTTCAACGACATGAGTGTGCAGGACTTTTTGCAGAGCAACTTCTCCAACATGCCCTACACCTATGAGGGCAAAGGCAACATCCTGGTGTCGGTCAACCTGCAGAGTGTCGAGCGCCTGGGCTTCCAGTATGGCACCATCCCCTCGCTTGTGAAAAATGCCACGATATTCCGCGGCAGTGGCACGTATGGCGAGCCCGACGGCAATGGCGGCAACAAGACCACCGATTTGACGCCCACCATCATCAGCGATACCGAATACTACAACGTGCCCGAGGAGTTGCAGGGCAGGAACATAGGTTTCCCCATCCTGTCTAACACGTTGCCGGCCTTCGGCCTGAAGTATTTCACCAACGACATCAGGGGCAAGGTCACGCTCCAGGACCACGGCGTCAAGACCGACAAGGACGATGCTGCCGACGAGTTGCAGCCCAACTGCCGCCCGCTGGTGCGCCTGCTCGACCGCTCGACCGAGACCTATCTGGTGCCCGACGGCGCTACCGCGCTCAACAGCAAAAACTCGGCCGAGGTGAATGCCGACGGCAGCTTCTCGTTCACAGGCCTGAACCCAGAGCACACCTATCAGCTCAGCGTGTCGAGCAGCAGCTACGGCTACCTCGAGTATACCACGCTCAACTTTGTGAAGGGCGAGACCGCAGTCAAGAGTGCCGATGCTGCCTACGACCAGCACTACGAGGGCAAGAAAAACGACATCGAGGTTGAGATCTTCCTCAACAAGGGCACTGCCACCGCCGTGGCCGACGTTGCGGCCAGCAAGCAGGTGGCCGGCGTCGACTACTACAACATGCAGGGCCAGCGCAGCACCAGCGCCCACGAGGGCGTGAACGTGGTGGTGACCCGCTACACCGACGGCACCAAGACCACTGCCAAGGTGGTGAAGTGAGATAGCCACAGAGAAAAAAAGGGGGATGAGTAAATCGCCTTTGAAATGTGCGCCCCTGCCAGGTTTCAAGCCATGGCAGGGGCGTACTTCATGCCGGGGGGCGGCGGCGGTGCCGATGTTCCCGGTTTTTTCCCCGCGAAATGCAGGCAATAAAACGTGAAAAGGTTGTCGAGGGCAGCTCATTGGCCTGCAACGTAGATGGGCTGTGATATTGTCAGTCGCTATGATGCGGCACATTGGCGGGCAAGTTCTTGCGACTTGTGACTATTTTTTGTAACTTTGCGCGAATTTAGGCCCTCATGGTCTTGTAATTGCGCAAACAAAAATACACATAACGTTATGAATGTATCATACAAATGGTTGAAGGAATACATCGACTTCGACTTGACCCCGCAGCAAGTGAGCGACGCGCTCACATCGCTGGGTCTCGAGGTGGATGCGCTTGAAGAAGTAGAAACTATCAAAGGCGGCCTCAAGGGGCTGGTGGTGGGCAAGGTGCTCACGTGTGAGCCCCACCCCAACAGCGACCACATGCACACCACGACCGTCGACCTGGGCAACGGCCAGGCTCCGGTACAGATCGTGTGCGGCGCGCCCAACGTGGCAGCAGGCCAGAAGGTGATAGTGGCCACCATAGGCACCAAGCTCTACGACGGCGACCAGGAATTTGTGATCAAGAAATCGAAGCTGCGCGGCGTGGAATCCTACGGCATGATATGCGCCGAGGACGAGATAGGCGTGGGCACCGACCATAACGGCATCATTGTGCTGCCCGACGATGCCCAGGTGGGCATGCCGGCAGCCCAGTACTACGGCGTGGAGAGCGACTGGCTCATCGAGGTTGACCTCACCCCCAACCGCATCGACGGCGCCTCGCACTATGGCGTGGCCCGCGACCTGAGTGCCTGGATGAAGCGTCACGGCATGGCCACGCGGCTGCACCGCCCCAGTGTGGAAGCCTTCAAGATCGACCGTCGCGACGGCGGCATCCCCGTCGAGGTGGAAAACGCCGAGGCCTGCCCCCGCTACTGCGGCCTCACGGTGCGCAACGTGAAAGTGGGCGAGAGCCCCAAGTGGCTCAAAGACTACCTGAGCGCCGTGGGCCAGCGCCCCATCAACAATATCGTCGACATCACCAACTATATCCTGCTCGGCACCGGGCAGCCCATGCACTGCTTCGACCTGAGCAAGGTGAAAGGCGACAAGATCGTGGTCAAGACGGTGAAAGAGGGCACCAAGTTTGTGACCCTCGACGGCGTGGAGCGCACGCTCACCGACCGCGACCTCATGATATGCAACGCCGAGGAGCCCATGTGCATAGGCGGCGTGTTTGGCGGTCTCGACTCGGGCGTGACCGAGGCCACGACCGACATCTTCCTGGAGAGCGCCTATTTCCACCCCACGTGGATACGCAAGAGCGCCCGCCGCTTCGGGCTCAACACCGATGCCTCGTTCCGCTTTGAGCGCGGCATCGACCCCAACGACACCATCTACAACCTCAAGCTGGCCGCCCTGCTCGTCAAGCAACTGGCCGGCGGCGAGACGTGCGGCGAGATTGTCGACGTGAAGGCCCACGACTTCCCGCCCTTCCCGGTGGAGTTGCGCTACGACTATGTGACCGGCCTCATAGGCAAGAACATAGGGCACGACACGATCAAGAGCATCGTCGAGAGCCTTGAGATGAAAGTGGTGGCCGAAGACGCCGAGCGACTCAGCCTCGAGGTGCCCACCTATCGTGTCGACGTGCGCCGGCCCTGCGACGTGGTCGAGGACATCCTGCGCGTGTACGGCTACAACAATGTGGAGTTTACCGACGAGATACACGGCTGCCTGAGCAACAAGGACGATGCCGACCTGCGCAACGACCTGCGCGAGCTCATAAGCAACCAGCTCACCAGCGAGGGCTACAACGAGATCATGAACAACTCGCTCACGGCCGCCAGCTACTACGAGGGCCTGGAAAGCTACCCTGTGGAGCACTGTGTGCGTGTGATCAACGCCCTCTCGAGCGACCTCAACGTAATGCGCCAGACGCTGCTCTTCGGCGGCCTCGAGAGTCTGGCCCGCAACATCAACCGCAAGAATGCCAACTTGCGCATGTATGAGTTTGGCGACGTCTACAGCTACGATGCCACGGCCGACAACTCGCAGGTGGCCTTGGCCCCCTACAGCGAGCACACCGCCCTGGGCATGTGGCTCACCGGCAACAACCACGACGACAGCTGGGCCGACAAGGTGCGCCCCCTGAGCGTCTACGACCTCAAGGCCGCCGTGGCCGGCGTGATGCGCCGCTTGGGCATAGCCCGTCGCGAGCTTGTGGTGGAGACCATGAGCAACGACCTGCTCGACCCGGCCTTGGTCTACAAGAACCGAGGCGGCAAGCTGCTGGGCGTGCTGGGCGTGGTCGACGAGGCAGTGGCCAGCAAATTTGACGTCGACCAGCCGGTGTATTTCGCCCAGTTCAACTGGAACCTGCTGTGCAAGCTCTCGAGCAAGAAGGAGGTGAAATATACCGACCTGCCCAAGACGCTGCCCTTGCGCCGCGACCTGGCCCTGCTGGTCGACAAGAGCGTGACCTACGCCCAAATCGAGCACGTGGTGGAGCAGAGCGAGCGGAAACTGCTCAAGAGCATGACCCTCTTCGACGTGTATGAGGGCAAGAACCTCGAGCCGGGCAAGAAGAGCTACGCCATATCGATGGTGCTGCAAGACGACCAGAAGACGCTCAACGACCACCAAATCGAGGCCGTGATGAAGAAAATCGTGGCCAACCTCGAGAAGCAACTTGGCGCCCAGTTGCGATAACGACGACTACAACACTCTGTCACACATACAATTTATACAGTAATGACAATTGATTTCAACGACATAGAAGAGAAGATCAAGCCCCACTTCAAAGGCGGCGAGAAAGAGTACCGCGTGCGCACCTATCTCGACAACGAGAACCGCATCATGCGCGGCGTGCTCAAGCCAGGGGCAAGCATAGGCTACCACAAGCATGAGCTCAACAGCGAGGTCATGTACATCATCTCGGGCAAGGGACATGTGCTCTATGACCAGGGCGAGGAAGACGTGGTCGCCGGCCAGGTCACCTATTGCCCCAAGGGCCACAGCCACAGCCTCGTCAACAACGGCGACGAGGATCTCGTGTTTCTGGGCATCGTGGGCGAGCATCACGATTGATGCAGCGGGCCATCACAATCGACACTGAAACAAAAAAAATAAATATCGAAACAACATGGGAAGAGCTTTTGAATATCGCAAAGCAAGAAAATTGAAACGATGGGGCAACATGTCACGCACATTCACCCGCATCGGTAAGGAAATCACCATTGCCGTCAAGGCTGGCGGCCCCGACCCAAGCGGCAACTCGCGCCTGCGTGCTCTCATTGCCAACGCCAAGGCCGAAAACATGCCCAAGGCTACCTGGATGAACGCCATCAAGAAGGCTACCGAGAGCGATGCCAAGGACTACAAGGAGGTCATCTACGAGGGCTTTGCCCCCAACGGCATCGCCGTGATCGTGGAGTGCGCTACCGACAACACCACCCGCACCGTGGCCAACCTGCGCAACTACTTCAACAAGAACGGCGGCACGCTGGGCAACAGCGGCACCACCATCTTCATGTTCAGCCACAAGTGCTACTTCCACGTCAAGCCCAAAGACGGCGTCACGCTCGACGACCTTGAACTCGAACTCATCGACTGCGGTGCCGAGGACTTTGACCAGGACGACGAGGAAATCATCATCTCGGGCCCCTTCGAGGCCAATGGCGACATCCAGAAGTATCTCGAGGACAACGGCTTTGAGATCGCCAGCAGCGAGCTCGTCTATGAGCCGACCGAGTACAAAGACCTCGAGGGCGAGGCCCGCGAGCAGGTCGACAAGCTCGTTGAGGCTGTCGAGGAGGACGAAGACGTGCAAAACGTGTTCACCAACATGCGCGAGCCCGACGTGGAGAGCGCCGACGAGTAGCCGGCCTTCATGCCCGTGCCGCGAGCTGGCACACCACATCACACATGGCGGTCGCTGCGCCACATGCAGCCGGCCGCCATTATTTTTGCCCGTTTTTTGTCTGTATGTCGGAAAAATGGCGTAAATTTACAAGCTATATTATACACATATAGGCAGTCGACGATTATCAACTGCTTAACGCATTTTATATATAAGTACCATCATGAGGAAATTATTGCTTTTTGCCCTTGCCATCGTGTGCTCGGTTGCCGCGGTCAACTCGCAGAATGCCGCGCAACAGGGCAAGCGCTACAACGTGTATGGCGTGATGTTCTACAACCTGGAGAACCTCTTCGACACGATCAACTCCAACGGCACCTACGACCTGGAGTTCTCACCGCGCGGTGCCCGCCAGTGGAACAGTGACAAATACTACAAGAAGTTGCACAACATGGCCTATGCCATCAGCCAGATGGCCACGCCGGCCACACCCTATGGCCCGGCCGTGATAGGCGTGTCGGAGGTGGAAAACATCACCGTGCTGCAAGACCTCGTGCGCCAGCCCGAACTCAGGCCTTGGCACTTGCAGATTGTGCACCACGACAGCCCCGACCGCCGCGGCATCGATGTGGCCGTGCTCTACAACCCGCGCTTCTTCACCTTCACCGGCGACAGCACCTTCCAGCGGCTGGTGGTGCCTGGCAACCCAGGCTTCCGCACCCGCGACCAGTGGTGTGTGAGTGGCAAGCTGGCCGGCGAGAACGTGAGCATCATTATCAACCACTGGCCCTCGCGGCTGGGCGGCCAAGAGCGCTCGAGCTACCTGCGCGAGGCTGCCGCTGCCATGTGCCGGCGCACTGTCGACTCGCTGTTGAAGGCCGACCCTGGCCGCGGCGTGATATTTATGGGCGACCTCAACGACGACCCCATGGACGTGAGCTGCGCCAAGGTGCTGGGCGGCAAGCGCCACATCGCCGACGTGACTGCCCCGGGCGACCTGTACAACCCCTTCTGGGAGAAACTGGCCAAGGGCATAGGCACGCTGGCCTACAAGGGCGGGTGGAACCTCTTTGACCAAATCATGATGTCGCAATACTTCACACAGCACTACCAGGGCAAGGACAAGCCCCATCTCACCCTCCTGCGGGCCGAGGTGCTCAACCGCGAGTTTCTGCGCAATGCCGACGGCCCCTACAAGGGCTACCCGCACCGCACTTTTTCGGGCGGTGTGTTTCTCAACGGCTACAGCGATCACTTCCCAACCGAAATTTTCCTCACCAAGGAAGCAGAGTGAATGGCAGTTAACACATATTTGCAGTGATGGGAATGAAAGTTGCACGACAGTTGCTCACCTTTGCACTGCAAACGAGAAAACGGCTTAGTGCCCGTATTGAACAATAAAAAAAACAACACGATACAGCAATGAAAGAAAACAACAACGAGCTGCCTCTCGACGACGCCGTCGAGGCAACACAACCCCAGCGCAAGGAGATATCTCCCGAGAAGATAAAAGCGCTGCAGGTGGCAATGGACAAAATCGACAAGACCTATGGCCGAGGCTCGATCATGAAGTTGGGCGACGACCACATCGAGAACGTCGAGGTGATACCCACTGGCTCGATAGGGCTCGACTTTGCACTGGGCGTGGGCGGTTATCCCCGCGGGCGCATCATCGAGATCTACGGCCCCGAGTCGAGCGGCAAGACCACACTGGCCATTCATGCCATCGCCGAGGCCCAAAAGCAAGGCGGCATTGCAGCCATCATCGACGCCGAGCACGCCTTCGACCGCTTCTATGCCGAGAGCCTGGGCGTGGATGTCAACAGTCTGCTCATCTCGCAACCCGACAACGGCGAGCAGGCCCTGGAGATAGCCGACCAGCTCATTCGCTCGTCGGCCATCGACATCATTGTCATCGACTCGGTGGCAGCCCTCACGCCCAAGGCCGAGATCGAGGGCGAGATGGGCGATAGCAAGATGGGCTTGCAGGCCCGCCTCATGAGCCAGGCCCTGCGCAAGCTCACGGCCACCATAAGCAAGACCAACACGTGCTGCATCTTCATCAACCAGCTGCGCGAGAAGCTGGGCGTGCTCTTCGGCAACCCCGAGACCACGACCGGCGGCAATGCCCTGAAGTTCTACTCGAGCGTGCGCCTCGACATTCGCCGTGTGGGTCAGCTCAAAAACGGCGACCAGGTGGTGGGCAGCCTCACCCGCGTGAAGGTGGTGAAAAACAAGGTGGCTCCACCGTTCCGCAAGGCCGAGTTTGAAATCCTCTTTGGCAAGGGTATCAGCAAGGTGGGAGAGATCGTAGACCTGGGCGTGCAATTCGGCATCGTCAAGAAGAGCGGCGCCTGGTTCTCCTACGAGGGAACCAAGCTGGGCCAGGGCCGCGACAACACCAAGCAGCTCATTGCCGACAATCCTGAGCTGGCCGAGGAGCTTGAGACCAAGATCATGGCCGCCATGCGCGGCGAGAAGCCCGAGGGCGACGACGCCGACGGCAAGGCTTAGCCGTTGCCGCGGCCCCGCGGTTGCGGCCGTGTTAAGCAATGTTTAAAAACACACACCGGTGGTGCACTTTTGGGCATCATCGGTTTTCTTTTCAGCCCAAAAATAGTATTTTTGCTACATGAAGCGATTTCTTTTCATGGCAGTTGCCTGCCTGCTGTGCTGCCTGTGCGCCAGGGCCTATGAGGGGTCGATGAAGACCCACGACGCCATTGCCTCGGGCGGCTATCAGTTCTGGATTTACACGCCTGGGGGCTACGACGGCTCGCAGGCACAGCCCGTGGTCATCTTCCTGCACGGGCGCAGCCTGTGCGGCCACAACTTGCAGGCGGTGCTGCGCTACGGCACGCTCGACGCCATCAAGCGCGGCATGGTGATGCCAGCCATCGTGATTGCCCCGCAGACGCCTGGCAGCTGGAACCCCCGCAAGGTGGCCGACCTGCTCGACTGGGTGGAGGCCAACTACAACGTCGACACCACCCGCGTCTATGTGCTGGGCATGAGTCTGGGCGGCTATGGCACGATGGACTTGTGCGGCACCTATCCTGGCCGCATCGCTGCCGGCATGGCCCTGTGCGGCGGCACCACGCTGCGCAATGTCGACGGGCTGGGCGAGCTGCCCTTCTGGATACTGCACGGCACGGCCGACCGCGCTGTGGGCATCAATTGCTCAAAGACGGTGGTCAAGCAGCTGCAAGACGACGGCAAGGACTCGCGACTGCGCTTCGACTGGCTGCCGGGAGCCTCGCATGGCGCCCTTGCCCGCGCCTTCTATCTCAAGGACACCTACGACTGGCTCTTTGCACACTCGCTTGCCGACCCCGGCCGGCCTGTGGAGCGCGAGGTGAACATCGACAACGATATCCTCAACATGGCCTATAGCGAGCTGCGCCTGCTCACCCGGCTGGTGGGCGAGGACGATGCCGACGAGAATCCGCTTGAGTACCAAGAGCAGCAAAAATAGCGATATTGTGGTAAAATGACAAGGTAAAAATTTGCAATTTACCAATCGGTGTTGTATCTTTGTGGTGTAGAAACACACACAATCATGTACCACAAAGAATACGACACAATGAAAACACACACATTCCCCGCGGCCGCTGTAGGCCACACCTATTGCCGCCGCCGTCGCGACAAGGAATTCAGCCAGTACTATCACGAGGTGCTGCGCTTCATGAAGAAGCACAGGGTGAAGAACCCCGCCCGCCAGGCGCTCGACTATGCCCTTGCCACCGGCTCGCCGCACTACGATGTCGACTTCGACTATGCCTATCGCATCATGTGCGCCCACCTCAACCGCGGCAGCCTGCCGGTGAAAGGCGAGGTGCGCAAGGCCTTGTGGCTGGAGCTGGCCGGCAAGGTGCAGGAGCTCATGCAGGCCGGTGTGGGCGTGGCCCCGGCGCTTGAGTTTGTGCTCGAGCATGGGCGCGCCTCGCATTTCTTCATCAGCCGCAGCAACGTGAGGGCGCACCTGGGCAAGCTGCTGCAGCCCAGTAGGCAATACAATCTTGGTTCACTTTAAATCCTCAATCAGCAATACCCCATGAAACACACCACCTATGTAATCGAAATCGTTGTCGACAAGGCCGACATCCTCGAGGCCATCTACTCGGCCAGCGCTTGGCACTGCCTGGTCTACAAGCAGGCGCCGCGGCTCACGCCCGACCAGGAGCGTCTGTGCATGATGAGGGTGAAAGAGGGCTACGACGACCTCTACTGCCGCGTGCTGGGCTACACCAACCTGGCCAACTTCAATCCCAATGCTGAGAGCGGCAATGTGCGCTTTGCCTTTGTCTTCAGTCATCCTTGCGGCCCAACCGTGCCGCAGGGGCTCAAGCAGCTGGTGACGCAGCTGCTGGCCAACTTTGCGCTCAAGCGCTTCTATGGCGACCAGGTGAGCTACTATGGCGCGGCCTGGCTCAAGTATCGGGCGCAGCTGTTGCTTGCCTTTGCCCGCGACGACAACGGGCTGCCTGTCGACGCGCTGCCGGCATGAGCCATGAGCCCACATAACGCGTGGCGGACCACGAGCACCCGAGGCTCGCGGTCCGCCATTGTCATGTTTATAATAGATAGAGAGAGGAGAGGAGTGGTGGCGTGGGCCTAAAGGCCCGCCATGCAGTGTTTTCTCAATTGTTGCTCAAGATGATGTTGATGAGGGCAGTCACATCGCTAACATTGACCACTCCGTCGCCGTTGAGGTCGCACACGGCGTCGCTATAGCTGGCAGTGCCCAGCACGCGGTTGATGAGGGCAGTGACGTCGGTCACGTTCACCTGGCCGTCGGCGTTGATGTCGCCGGTGGCTGTGGTGCCGCCTGTCACGTTCACGCTTATCTTCACACTCGGGCTCACCGTGGGCACACCGTTGCTGGTGGGCGAGAGCACGGCATCGGCCACCGTGGCTGTGTAGGTGCCGTTCTGCTTGCCGGCCACAGCCTCGATGTAGAGGATTTCGCCCGTGTTGCCTGTGAAGGCGACACCGGTCGAGTCGTTGACGGTCGTGATCTCGCAGGTCGAGGCGTCGATGACCTTGGTGCTCACACGCTGGCCGTCGACCATGCGGGCGCTGCCGTGCACCTTGGCCTTGCCGGCCGTGTCGGTGGCCAGCGTGAAGCCCGAGGGCAGCGTCAGGCGCAGGCTCAGACTCGAGATCGTGTCGGCATTGACCATGCTCACGGGCAGCACCACCGTGGCGCCAGCCTGGCACGCGAGGGCCTGGGCAGGAGCCGTGAGATAATTGGTCGCACCGCCTGTCACGGTCATCCAGCACGAGTCGGCCAGGCCTGACCCGTCGACGGTGGCTGCCTTCACATAGGCGTTGCCCGTGGCAAGGGCAGTGACGAGACCAGCGGTGTCGACCTTGAGAATGGCCGGGTCGCTCGAGGTCCACATCAAGGTGCCGGTAGTGGCATTGGCAGGTTTCACTGTGGCCTGGAGCTTGATAGAGGAGCCTTGCGGCAGCCTGAGTGCTGTGTGGTTGAGTGCCAGGCTGGTTACTCGCCTTATCACGTTCACCTTGCAGGTGGCGGTGAGGTTGCTGCCGTCGGTAGTGGCGGCCGTGATGGTGGCGGTGCCCACTTCAAGACCCTTGACCACACCGTCGGCCACAGTGGCGGCGCTGGTGTTGCTGCTCGTCCAGGTCATCACCTGGTTGTCGGCGCCGGCAGGGGTCACAACGGGCTGAATGGGAAGTTGCTCGCCCACATTGATGGTGTAGACGCTGTCGGCAAAGTGCATGGCGTCGATGGTGAGCAGCGGCGACGGGTTGGTGCCCTTGTCGCCATAGTAAATCTTGAAGTTGTCGATGTAGCAGGCCTGGGTCTTGCTGCCCGACGAGAGCACGATGCGGTATTTCACGCCAGTCTCCTTAGAGGTGTTGACCGACCAGTAGATGTCTTCGGTAGTCTTGCCAGGCACTTCTTGCGAGGTGGCGCCGGCGCCAGTCTTGGCCACTGTCCAGTTGGCACCGCCGTCGGTCGAGGTGTAGAGCGTGAACTTGCAGGCGCTCGAGAGCGGGTTGAAGACCTTGAGCGACACCTCGTAGGCGTCGTAGTAGGTGGGACTGCTGCTGATGGCGCTGGGCAGTTTCATGGCCACCGAGTGGCTGCCGTCGGCCTTGGTGCTGCCAGGCGCTGTGATGTTGCTCTTGGTAAACGACCAGTAGGCATAGTTGCCCAGCACATTGGCAGCGTTGGTCTTGCTTGTGGTGGCCATCGACTCAAAGTCTTCGACGTCGTTCTTGAGCGAGTCGACGTCGGTCACGTTGAAGCTCACCACGCCGCCCTGCTCCTTGATGCCCGATATGATGAGCTGGCTGTTGTTGCCGGCCCAGTCGACCAGGTTGGCGGTGGTCGAGTTGGTGAGCATGGTCACGCCCGAGGTGCCCGGGAAGGCATCGCTGGCGTTGGCGCTGCCCGTGTTGCCCCCGGCACGCAGCACGAGATAGTAGTTGTGGCTGGGGTCGCAGTTTATCTTGTTGCTGTTCCACACCGAGGCGTTGGTCGAGTCGATGTGGGCCACCAGCATGCCGTGGCCGGGCGCGGTCACGTCCCAGCCGGTGAGCTGGCGGTTGTCGAGCATGAAATACTCGTTGTTGGTCTTGGACTTGAGTATTAGCGCCTCGTTGTTGTCCTGGAGGCCGCCCAGCGTGTAGGTGCCCGAGCCGGTGATCACCTTGGGGTTGATGAAGCCCAGGGCGTAGCGCTCCCAGGCGCCGTAGCCCACGGGGCGCCGGCCGTAGTTGTTGTAGCTGCCGCCGGCCATCACGCTCCAGGCGTCGGGCGTCTGGCTCTCGCCGCCGGTGCCCGAGTAGTCGGTGTCGTAGAGGTCGGGCAGGCCCAGCACGTGACTGAACTCGTGGCAGAAGGTGCCTATGCCGTCGGGTATGGTATAGCCCTTGTTGTCGACGCCGTAGAGCTCGACCGAGCAGGCGTAGAGGCCTATTTTCACACCGTCGTGGGTGATGTTGGAGTAGCGGAAGTTGGACTTGTAGGGCCACAGGTAGCTGCTGTTGTTGCCGCCGTAGTTGGAGCCGTAGCCGGCCACTACAAAGTAGACCATGTCGACATAGCCGTCGCCGTCGTTGTCATACTTGCTGAAGTCGACCGTGCCGTCGAGCTGATACATGGCCTCGCGAAACACGTTGCGCGAGTAGTTGCGGCCGGCCGTGCACGAGTAGTTGACCGTGACGGGGCCCACCACGTCGAATTGCGGGGTGAACTTGCCGTTGCTGTTCTTGTAGAAGTAGTCGCGCACACTGCCCAGAAACTGGCTGCCATAGTTGTTGTAGGAGCCGTCCTCGTTGGTGTAGCCCGAGTAGTTTTCCTCGTTGTACATGCGTGTGTAGAACTGCTGGGCGTCGCCGCGGGTGAAGGTGCGGTCGTTGTAGTTGACCAGGATGATGAGGCCGCGGAACTTGGAGAAGTCGACAGCGGGCGTCTTCTGGGGCTGGCTGTCGCGTTTCACACGCTGGGCCTTGCCCTGGGCTGCCTCCTGGCTGTCGATGGCATACTTGCTCACTGCGCTCAGGAACGACGTCTCGCCGGCACTGCGCTGTGCAGCGTCGTGGGCCACTTGTGTGCTGGCCTTGAGGGTGCCGGCCTGGGGCAGGGCGTAGACGTAGTAGCCTGCCTCGTTCTTGACGATGGTGTAGCCGTCGGCAGTGGTGTTGAAGTTGTAGAACTCGTCGCCGTGCAGCACGACGGTGAGTGTGCTGCCGTCGGGCTGTGTCACTGTCGCTGGCTCGGGGTTGGCCGGCACGGCCTGTGCCTGGGCTGCGGCGAGCGCTACGATGGCAAGAGCCAGCAATGGGTGTTTGAATGATAGGATTTTTTTCATGAGCGGTTGTAAAAATGATAATCGTGGAGAGAAGACTCTCGTTGTCGATAGTGCGCAAAGTTAGAAATTAAATTTAAAAAAAGCAACAGGGCGGCCGTCGCTTTGACGGCCGCCCTGAAGTGTGTTATGCGCCAATAGGTTGCTTCAGACGTGTCAGTTGTTGCTCAAGATGATGTTGATCAGGGCAGTGACGTCGGTCACGTTCACCTTGCCGTCGGCGTTGAGGTCGCCTATGGCCGTGTCAACTGGGTTTTGACCCAGGATGCCGTTGATCAGGGCAGTCACGTCGGTCACGTTCACCTTGCCGTCGCCGTCGATGTCGCCCTTGAGGGCCGACGTGCTCTTCACCTCGACGGGAACGAGCTCGAGCGTGGTGACCGTGTTGCTGGTGTAGAGGCTCACAAAGCACTTCACGTCGTAGGTGCCGCTCGGCTGGGTCGGCATGGCGAGCGTCTTGCTGTACTTGTTGAAGAGTTTCATCTCGACGGTGCCGTCGTTGATGATATAGGTGTTGGCCTTGTCCGTGTCGGCAACGAGGGTGGCGTTTTTCACGATGATGTAGTGGTGCACCAGGTCTTGCGACACGTCTTCGAGTGCCATCTCCTCGGGGGCAACGGGGGTGCCGTCGCCGCTCTTGACCATTGTGCTGTCGACGGGGGTGAGCTCCTTGATGCCGTTGTAGCTGGACCAGTTCATCACGGCGCCGGTGATTTGGTCGCCGTTGGCAAACGTATTGGTCACCTGGCCATAGACGAGACCGTAGGTGCCGGCGCTGTCTTTCACATAGAGGTCGCGGCCGTTCTGGTAGATGGTGGTGATGGGCTTGGTGAGCTTGGCATTGACGCCGCTGTTGAGGGCGTAGAGGCCAGCCAGGTTCTCCACCTCGGGCAGGGCGATAGTGCCGCCGCCGGCCAGGGTGATGGCGGTGACGAGCAGTTGAGCCTTGCCGTTGTGGCTCGACACGATGGCGGTGAGGTCGTAGGCTGCGGTGAGGTCGGTGGGCAGGCTCACGCCGAAGCTGTTGTAGGCTGCTGCCGAGCCGGCTGCATCGGTCACGGTAAGGTTCTTGCCGTTCACTGCGCTCAGCGTCACGTTGCTCAGTTTCACATAGTGGCCCCAGTTGGCAGCGGTCACGATGGCTGTGGTGGCAGCGTCGGGGGCAATGGGGCTGTTGCTCTTGGCGGGCTGGAAGCCCTCGAGCGGGGCTTTCATCTCGGGGCCGTCGTTGTAGGTCACCTTGGTGCCGCTGAAGCCGCCGGGTATCACGTCGCCGTTCTTGTAGCTTTGGCCGGTGGTGCCGAAGATGCACATGTAGCCTGTGGCGTCTTTCACATAGAGGTTGCTGCCGCTGGCGTAGTACACGCTCACGTCGCCCTTGATGGCCGACACGGTGCTGTCGGCAAGGGCCTTGAAGGCGGCGATGTTGTCAACGCCGACGGTGGCGCCCACGATCTTGGTGGGAAGCACTTGGTACACGGTGTTGGTCTTGCCATAGGAGCCGATGATGCCATACACGCTCACATTGACCGAGTCGCCCTTGGCGCTGAAGCCGCCCATGCTGGTGTAGCAGCTTGCAGTGCCGCTGTTGTCGGTGATGGTCTTGTGGGCAAAGCTGGTGTTGGCGCCCTTGATGAGCACATAGTGGGCAAAGTAGTCGGCAGCCACGTCGCTCACTTGTATCACTTCGGGCTCGATGGGCGAGTTGCCCGATGCAGCCTTGAAGTTGCTGGTGGTCGACACGCTCAGCTCGGGCTCGCCGTTGTGCTTGGTGCGCGTGCCTGTGAAGCCGGCGGGTATCACGTCGCCGTTCTTATACTTCTGGGCGATGCTGCCATAGAGGTAGGCATAGCCCGTGGCATCTTTCACATAGAGGTTGTTGCCGTTGTGAGCCAGCACATTGACGGGGCTGGTGAAACGCACCACGGTGCCGCTGTCGGCTGCCTGGTAGGCAGCGATGTTGGCCACGTCGGTTGCAGTGCCCAGCTCATAGACGGCTGTGGTGACAGCGCTCGTGAGACTGCCCTTGACGGCGATGGCCTTGACAGTGGTGTTGGCGCTTATCGTGATGGGGCTGGTATAGAGCGTGCTGCTGGCTGTGGGCTCGTCGCCGCTGGTGGTGTAGTAGATGCTTGCACCGGCCGAGCTGGTCGACATCGAGAGCTCGAAGGGCGAGTAGTAGGTGCCGGCCGGGTGGCTGAAGGCGGGAGCGCTCACGGTCTCGGTGCCGCCGTTGCCGTAGGTGATCACCAGCTTCTGGAAGCGGAAGTGCCCGCCGGTGGCAGTGTTGGTGAGCGTGATGCTCGTGGCCGAGCCCGTCCAGGTTCTGGAGTCGGGGTCGTAGCTGCCTGTGTTCACGGTGCAGTTGCTGGCTTTGGGTACATAGAAATTGTCCTTGTAGGTGTCGAAGGTGAACACAATCTTGGAGATGGTCTCGGTGGCACTGATGGTGAGCGTGCCGCCGCCATAGAGGCGCACGGCCGTGCCGGTGGTGTAGTACTTGGGAGCATTCTTGCCAGTGCCTATGTTGAAGGTGAGGGTGGCCTTGGTGCCCGTGACGGTTGTGACCTCTTGCTGGTTGTCATAGCCCTGGGTGGTGAGATCGATGGTCTCCTCGTCGGCCCATGCCATACTGGCAACGCACAAGCACATCACAAGAAGTGTAAAGATTTTCTTCATTGTTAAGAGTAGTTTATGATTTGTGAATGTGATGAATCAAGTCTTTCTTGAATGGGGTGCAAAATTAGCTATAAGTTTTCAATTTTCACAATTTTATCTCTTGAAATTCAGGTAAAAAAATCGATGACTTTAGCTCTGGGGGCGGGTCCAAGTGGCAGGTGCTGAATATTAGGCAACAGGTTTGGAGAACTCTGCCTTGGGTGTTGAGAAACCAAGTCTTTCTCTTGGCCTCAGGTTCGGTATCCTTGCTGGCAGCTGCCCCGGTGGGCCACACGGGTGCGGGCGGCTCGCCCCGAGGGCGCGGCGACACCCTGATAGCCTGGTTTCTTAAAAAAGCCTTATTTTGCCATCGTTTGGGAACTCGTTTGATAATTATCGTTATATTTGTACGTTAATTGGACAACGAGTGGGAGTGAGGCCCCTTGGCCCCGTTAGGCAGTGGGGAAAGGGCGCGGGAAGTGCCGGGCTTTCCTCCCTGTTAATAGAAATATTATGAAACTTAAGACCGTATTATTGACTACGAGCCTTGCCATGCCGGCATTGCTGGGTGCACAACCTGCCGTGATGAACACGGGCGCCGCCGGCTATCTTGAGCGGGGCAAACTCATGTATGAGAGCCGAAACTACGTGGGAGCCATCGACCAACTCTCGCACTTGGGCCAGCTGCCTGCCGATGCGCAGGCCCGTGAAGAGGCCGACTACTACATCGCGCTGAGCAAGATGGAGCGCGACGAGCGCGACGCCCTCGAGACGCTGGTGGCCTTCACCCGGAATTATCCATCGTCGCAGTATATACAAGACGTGACCATGCGCATAGGCAACTACTACTTCTACAAGGGCGACTATGGCGAGGCGCTGGTGGCCTTCAGCCGGGTGCGCGACCATGCCCTCGACGGCGACCTCAACGAGGACCTGCTCTACCGCATGGCCTATTGCGACCTGCAGCTGGGCAACTACAGCGATGCCCGGGCCCTCTATGCCCGCCTCAAGGGCACCAAGCGCTACGACGAGGCCACCAAGTTTTATGAGGCCTACATCGACTATGCCGGCAAGCGCTACGACGAGGCCTACGACAAGTTCCGCCAGGTCGAGCGCACGGGCGACCTGGGCTATCAGAGCCAGTACTACATGTGCCAAATCGATTACACCCGCAAGCAATACGACAAAGTGATATCGCTGGGCCGGTCGCTGCTCAGCGACGAGGCCAATGCCTACTTTGAGCCCGAAATCAACCGCCTGGTGGGCGAGAGCTTCTACCACAAGGGCAACGATGCCAAGGCCCGCGACTACCTGAACAAGTACATTGCCACTACCCAGGACCCCGTGATGCGCAGCGCCGCCTATGCCCTGGGTGTGATGGACTACCGCTCGGGCGACTACCGCAGCTCGATCAAAAACCTGGGACAGGTGACTGCCCTCGACGACGAGATGGCACAGAGCGCCTACCTCTACTTGGGTCAGAACGAGTTGAGGCTCAAGGATGTGAAGTCGGCTGCCATGGCATTTGAGAAGGCTGCCGGCATGGACTACAACAAGACCGTGAAGGAAACGGCTTTCTACAACTATGCCGTGACCCAGGCCAAGGGCAGCACCACCCCCTTCGGCAGCAGTATCTCTCTGTTTGAGAAATTTCTCAACGACTACCCGGGGTCGAAATACACCAGCCAGGTCGAGGACTACCTTGTCGACGCCTACATGAACACGGCCGACTACGACAAGGCCCTGGCCAGCATCAACCACATCAAGACCCCTGGCGCCAAGGTGCTCAAGGCCAAGCAAAATGTGCTCTACAACCTGGGTGTGCAGGCCTTGCAGAAGGGGAAACGCGCCACGGCTGCCAGCTACCTGCGCAGTGCTATCGCCGTGGGCAACTACGACAAGAAGATACAGAACGAGAGCCGCCTGTGGCTGGCTCAAACCCAATATGACAACTCCAGCTACAAGGAGACGGTGAAGACGCTCAACACCTACTTGAGCAACGCCTCGCGCCGTGACGACAACTATGGCAAGGCCTACTACGACTTGGGTTATGCCCAGTACAAGCTCAAAAACTACATAGCCGCCCGCGAGGCCTTCCAGAAGGCAGTCAACAGCGGCAAGCTCGACAAGGCCCTTGTGGCCGACGCCTACGACCGCATAGGCGACACCTACTACTATGCCGCCGACTTCACCAACGCCGAGGCCAGCTACAACCGCGCCATTGCCAACAACACGGGCAATGCCGACGGCTCGATGCTCGACAAGGCCATGATGGCCGGCTACAACAAGAATTACCAAAGCAAGATCGACCAGCTCGACGAGTTGCTCGCTAAGTATCCCACTTCGGCCAAGGCCCCGACAGCCCTGCTCGAAAAGGGCCGCGCCCTGGAGACACTTGGCCGCAACAAGGAGGCTGTGGCCGCCTACTCGCAGCTCTACAACTCCTATCCCAAGGTGGCCGAGGCACGCCAGGGCCTGCTGCAACTGGCTGTGCTCGAGAAGCACCTGGGCAACATCGACCAGGCAGTGACGGCCTACAAGAAGGTGATCAAGAATGCACCCACCAGCGACGAGGCCCGTGTGGCTGCCGACGACCTCAAGGGCATCTATGCCGATCGCGGACAGCTGGCCGACTACGCCCGCTTCATCCAGTCGGTGCCCAATGCACCGCAGTTTGACGTCAAAGATGCCGACCGCCTCACCTTTGCCGCAGCCGAGAAAGCTGTCACGGCCAGCAAGCCCAGCATTGCCAAGATGCACAACTACCTGCGCGACTATCCCAACGGCGCCTATGCCGGCAACGCCAAGTACTACATAGGCCGTTTCAACTATGAGAACGGCGACTACAACAATGCTATCGCCTATCTCGACCAGGCCCTCGACATGGGCCGCGACGCCTCCTATGCCGAGGACGCCCTGGCCATGAAGAGCGACATCCTCACCCGTCAGGGCAAGGTGGCCGAGGCCATCGACACCTACAAGAGCATCGTCGAGAAGTCGAGCAGCGACGACAACCGCCTCTCGGCCCAGCTGGGCATCTTGCGCGGCAGCCAGAAGCTGGAGCGGTGGAGCGATGTGGTGACTACCGCCGACGCCCTCTTGCTGAACCCCAACCTCACCGCCGACGAGAAAAGCGAGGCGCGCCTCGACCGTGCTGTGGCTCTTGCCAAGCTGGGCCGCACCGCCGAGGCCGAGGCCGAGCTCAAGGCCATGAGCGCCGACGTCACCAGCGAGAGCGGCAGCCATGCCGCCTATGAGCTGGCCCGACTGCAGTACAACGCCGGCAACTACAAGACGGCCGAGAAGCTCACCAATGCCCTCCTGGGCTCGGGTTCGCCCCACGCCTACTGGATAGCCAAGGCCTACATCCTGCTCAGCGACATCTACCTCAAGCAAGGCCGCACCACCGAGGCCCGTGAGTATCTCGAGAGCCTGCGTTCCAACTATCCTGGCAAAGAGAAGGAAATATTTGCCGAGATCGACTCGCGCCTGGCGCGCCTGGGCGGCAAGACGGCCGGCTCGGCAGCCAAGGGCACGGGCAAGCAGCCTGCAACGAAGGCCCGCAACCGCAACAACGCCAACTCGAGTGCCGACAACAAGGCCACCTCGGCCGCTGGCAAGCGCTCGCGCGGCAACCGCTGACACACGCTACCCAGCAGTGGTTCTAAAATGTAATTTCAAGTATCCTCGAAATAGTTGATTATGAACATGAACAAGATATATGTGAGCGTCCTCATGGCAGCCGTGGTTGCCCTCGGTGCAGGTGCTCAAGAAAAACTCAACAAGGAGATCACGCTCGACAAGGACTTTGTGCCCGTCGAGAAAAAAGCAGTCAAGAAGAGCGCCCTGCCCAAGGTGGTGATTCCTGCCAAGAGCACCGACAAGGCCCAGGTGAACTACAGCAACTGGGCCGAGCCCACAGCCGTGGGCACCACCATACCCACAATGCTGCCCTATGGCTACCGCACGGCCCACATCTTCAGCGGCCAGCGCGGCTACCTGGAGCTGGGTGCCGGCTCGCAACTCAACTTCGACGGCAGCGCCGGCTACCGCATTGTCGACACCGAGCATTCCAAGCTCGGCCTCTGGCTGCAGCACAACAGCACCTGGAGCGGGAAAAACAGCACCAAGCTCATTGCCGACGACGACCTGCGCCTCAAGCAGAAGTTCAACGACAACACCGTGGGTCTCGACTTCAACCAGCATTTTGCCCCGGGCGACCTCGTGCTGGGCGCCAAGATGCACTACGACAACTTCAACTACTACGGCGGCCTGGGCTCGTGGTGGGACGACAACAAGCAGTCGCTGGTATCCCTGGCCCTGCGTGGCGGCTGGAACGGCAAAGCCAGCATCGCGGACCGCGACTTCGACTACCGTGCCGGCCTGAGCTACGACTACAGTGCCTACGACAAGGGCCTGCACGCCCTCACGGGCGGGGTCGACTATGACGGCGCACGCGACCACAATGTGAAAGCCAACTTGGGGGTGAGCTACGCCACATCGGCCTTTTCCACCCTGGGCATCGATGCCCGTCTCGACTATGTGAACCGCAGCTACAAGGCTCATGCCGCCAGCTTGAGCAACAAGTATACCGACGATATGACCGTCGTCACCCTCTCGCCCTTCTACGGCTATCGCGGCGAGAACCTGTGTGCCCGCCTGGGCGGCAACGTCGACTTCTCGCTGAGCGACGGCGCGGCCCTACGCATCTCGCCCAATGCCAGCGTGAGCTACGATGTGGCTCCGGGCGCCACGCTCTACGGCCTGGCCGGCGGCGGCAAGCGCATCAACACGCTCGCCCGCATGGCGGCCATCAACCGCTACAGCGACCCCATGGGCCGCTACAGCAACACCTTTGTGCCCGTCGATGCCGAGTTTGGCCTCAAGATAGGCCCCTTTGCCGGTTTCAAAGCCAAGATCTACGGCGGCTACGGCATGGCACGCAACGAGATGCTGGCCTTCACACCGGCGCTCTACTACACGCCCTTTGCCAGCGACAGCCACATCGCCATTGACTCGGCCAACCGCTATGCCCCCGTCTACTACAAGGCCTTCGACACCAAGGGCTTCAAGATGGGCGGTGCCCTCGAGTATCGCTATCGCTCGGTGGCTGTGCTCAACCTCGACGTGGTCTATGCCCCGCAGGACAACAATATCTCGCCCGACAAGACCTACGACGGCTACACGCTGGGCCTCGACCGGGCCTCGACCGTGGCCCATGCCAGTGTCAAGCTCTATCCCGTGAAGCCGCTTGAGCTTGACCTGGGGCTGGAGTACCGCGGCGGCCGCCATGCAGTGCTCGAGACGGTGACCGACTATAGCCTGGTCGACGGCGTGCCCAACTACACCCTGGCCTACTCGCTGGCCAAGATGGACGACGTGATCAACCTGCACGTGGGTGCCCGCTACCGCTTCGACAAGATGCTCACCTTGTGGCTGCAAGGCGCCAACCTGCTCAACAAGAAGTGGGACGTGACCCTCGGCCAGGGTGCCCAGCGCCTGAGTGTGATGGGCGGTATCGCCCTCGTGTTCTGACCGTCGCGCGTTAGGGCATAAAATGCACATTGGTCCCCGCCCTGTGGAGTTGCAACCACGCAGGAGCGGGGACCAATCTTTTTATAGCAGGGGCGTCTCGCGCAGTACAGGCAGGCGGCCCGGCGATGCGCAACGAGCGCAATTCCTGTACCGGTGCGAGTCGATGCGTTTGCCAGTTTCTTGAAGCCGCTGTTTTGAAAAGAAAAAACTTTTGCTACTTTTGCAGTGGGTATTTGAAGTTTACACATTCTTAACCAACCATAATATCAACAAAAATGAAGAAAAAGTTACTTATTGCATGGCTGGCAGTGGCGGCCGCGTTATGCCCCACGGGTGCATGGGCCCAGGCCTTGCACGTGAGCATGAAAGACGGCAAGGTCTTCACTTTCCAGTTTTCTGAATCGCCCAAAATCAACTACTCGGGCACAACGTTTGCTGTCGTGGGCGACGCGAGCGAGATATCGGGCCAGATGAGCCAGGTAGAACGCATCTACTTCGACAACAACTTGAGTGGCATCGTCTCGACGCAAGCCGGTGCCCAGACCCTGCTCAAGTCGGGGCACGGCCAGGTCACGGCTCAGGGGCTCGACGAGGGCCAACTCATGATCGTGAGCAACCTCAACGGGCAGGTGGTGGGCCAGGCCCGCGCCGGCGCCAACGGCCAGTGCAGCATCTCGCTGGCCAGCTTGCAGCCAGGCATCTATGTGGTGCGGGCCGGCAACGCCTCTCTCAAACTCTCACTTAATAAATAACCGTAACAATCAAGAAACGACATCAACGACACATTATGAAAAAACATTTTTTACTCACACTCCTTTTCCTCGCTCTCGGCCTGGCTACAGCTGGCGCGCAGAGCTATCAAATGCAAGTGAAACTCAACAACGGCCGCGTGGTGAAGTTTGCCACCGACAGCGTGGCCGAGGTGACCTTTGCCGAGGCTCCCGTGCCGCAGCAGGCATGGGCCCTGCCGAGCACCCAATTTGGCGCCACGGCCACCCAGGTGCTGGGCAGCGTGGCCGAGGACACCACCACACGCACGGCTCAGGTATCGGTTGCTGCCACGGGTCGCAACATCACCTACACCTACTACTTCGACGCTGGCAAGAAATACAAGTATGCCCTCATCACCTTCGACAGCAGCGATGACTATGCCGACTACATCAAGTTTCTCCAGGCTGGAGGCTTCAGTGCCGACACCGAGTGGCCCTCGAGCACCGACCTGGTGTACCGCAACACAGTGAGCTCGCTGGTGGCTCTGGCCACAACTGCCGGCGCCACGGGCGAGGGCAGCTATGCCCGCATTGCTCCGTCGGTGATCATCATGCCGCTCGACGAGACCACCTTCTCCTGGTCGAGAACCGACCCCATGCAGGGCGCTGCCGGCGCCTGGCTGCCGCTGCTGGGCAACGGCTCTACAGTCGACCTGATGATGCGCTACGAGGGCCGCATGGGCCACAGCGTGAACACGTCGCTCTCGGCGCCGCAGCGCGGTGTGTACCGTTTTGCCACCGGCGACAGCCGCTGGACCGAAACCCGCTACTGGTATGACACCAAGACCAAGCAATTTCTCGAGGAGGCAGCCATATACTGCGACAGCACCCAGCGCCCCACGCCTGCCGAGGTGGCCGAACTGCTCACCGCCAAGGGCTTTGAGGCAACCAGCCTCTCCGACGGCAGCAGCGACCTCATCTACTACAACCGGGCCGAGAAGGTGGCCGCCTTTGTGGCCATGAGCAAGCCGTCGACGGGAGCCGACAATTTTGTGCCCAACATTCACTTTGCCTTTATGGACCTCTCGGCACAGCTGCCGCCCGACTCGGTCAACTTCCCCTGGCCTGTGACCGACTATGGCGTCTACACGCTCGACGAGGTGATTGCCAAGTTCAAGGCCATGCCTTACTACGTGAGCGACACGACCTCCAGCCTGGGCGACGGCTTCCACCAGATCAACACCTCGTCGCCCGACTTCCCCATCATCATTGCCATCATCGACGGCGGCAAGTATGCCGGCTGCCTGGTGGGCACTACCGATGCTCTGCGTGTGAGCTCGCCCTACATTCCCAAGCTGCTTGCCAGCAAGGGCTACGAGAAATATGAAGGTCCAGCCTTCCCCACCTATGTGAACTGGACCGACAACAAGGAGGTGCAAATTATCAATATGGACCTCTTCAGCATAGGCATGTACTTTGTGGCCTTTGAGCCCAACGAGCGCACCAAGAATTAAGGCACACACACCCAACACACTGTGTGACCAGTGTTACAGCGGGCGGCTCGTCCACGCGCCCACACAGCGTGGAGAGCCGCCCGCATTGTGTTTCGGTGTAAAAACGGCACCCCCCTGCTGCTGCCTGTGTGACCTGCCATTACCCACGTGGATGCAGGATGCAATGTTGTGCTGGAAACACTTGGGGCAGGGGAGAAAAAGAAAAACGCAACACATTGTGATGTAATGTATTGCGTTTCATTCACTCGTGGTGTCTCCAGGAGTCGAACCGGGGACACATGGATTTTCAGTCCATTGCTCTACCACCTGAGCTAAGACACCATTGCTGAATTGCGGTGCAAAGATAGGGCAAAAGTTTCATTCTTGCAAGACTTGGCAAGAAAAAACTGCAAAAAAGTTGAAAAAAGCCTCGCAAGCTCCCAAAACCGGCATAATTGTTTTGCGCGAGAGCCTTTTTTACACAGCCACCCCCGCGGGCATCATTGTGCTGACCCGCGGGGGTGGAGAATGATTGTGGCGTTGGCTTGTGTGCAGGGTTTGGCCTGTTGCTACAGCCCGAAGGCCTGCTTGAGCTCGTCGACGCGGTCGAGTTTCTCCCAGGTGAAGAGCTCCACATTCACATCACGGGGCTCGTCGTAGCGCGACTCAAAGTGCTTGGTCACCCACTTGGGCTCGCGGCCCATGTGGCCGTAGGCCGCCGTTTCCTCGTAGATGGGCAGGCGCAGCTTCAGGCGGTCTTCGATGGCGCGGGGACGCATGTCGAACATCGAGAGCAGCCGTTGTGCAATCTCGCCGTCGCTCAGGGCCACGTGGCTCGTGCCGCGGGTGTTTACATAGAAACTCACGGGCTCGGCCTTGCCTATGGCGTAGCTCACTTGCACCAGCATCTCGTCGGCAATGCCGGCGGCCACGGCATTCTTGGCAATGTGACGGGCGGCATAGGCTGCGCTGCGGTCGACCTTGCTGGGGTCCTTGCCGCTGAAGGCGCCGCCGCCGTGGGCGCCACGGCCGCCGTAGGTGTCGACGATGATCTTGCGGCCTGTGAGGCCGGTGTCGCCGTGGGGGCCTCCTATCACAAACTTGCCAGTGGGGTTGATGTCGTAGTGCACCTGGTCGAACAGGGCCCTCACCTGCTGCGGGAGCTTGGCAATGACGCGCGGCATCAACACCTGCTGCATGTCGCGCTCGATGCGCTCGAGCATGCGGCGGTCGGCCTCCTGCTGGCTGATGCCTTCCTTCTTGGCGTCGACAAACTCGTCGTGCTGGGTGCTTATCACAATGTTGCTCACGCGCACCGGGCGGCGGGTAGCGCCGTCATACTCTACCGTGACCTGACTCTTGGCGTCGGGGCGCAGGTAGGGCAGCAGGCGGCCCTTGCGCACCTCGGTGAGCTCGCGCAGGATGAGGTGGGCCAGGTCGAGCGTGAGGGGCATGTAGTTGGGCGTCTCGTTGCAGGCGTAGCCGAACATCATGCCCTGGTCGCCGGCGCCCTGCTCCTCGACTTGGCCCTGGCCGTCGACACCGCGGTTGATGTCGTCGCTCTGCTCGTGCACGGCCGAGAAGATACCGCACGAGTTGGCGTCAAACTGGTACTCGCTCCTGGTGTAGCCTATCTTGGCAATCGTGCGGCGGGTCACGTCGGGCAGGTCCACATAGTGGTTGCTGCGCACCTCGCCCGCAATCACCACCTGCCCGGTGGTGACCAGCGTCTCGCAAGCCACCTTGGCTTGAGGGTCGTAGGCAAGAAAGTTGTCGAGAATGGCGTCGCTTATCTGGTCGGCGACTTTGTCGGGGTGTCCTTCCGACACCGATTCGGAGGTGAAAAAGTAATTGCTCATTTTTCCATTAATTTTAATAGTGGAAAAACGCTAAAATCATGTGCTGTGAAAACGTGTAGAAAGAATTGAATTCGCAGTTTTAGCATTTTTTTTAGTGGTTGCAAGCAGCCAAATTTTTCCACTGGGTTACTAAATTGGGCTGCAAATGTACAACATCTTTGCAACATAGCCAATATTTTCCTGTAAAAAGTCGAAAAATGATTGCGCCAGCAATGGCCACATGAGCCGCTGTGGACTCGATGGGCGCGTTGCTGGCGCAATGTGGGGGTACCCGAAGTGGCCCTCTCGTTGAGTGCTACTTCAGGAGCTTGGCGGTGCGGGTGGTGCCGTCGGTATAGGTGGTGACCACGATGTTCACGCCGGGCTGCGGCGCGGCGATCCTGGCGCCGGCCACGTTGTAGTAGCTCACGCGCTCCACCGTCTTGGCGCTGTGCACGTCGCTCACGGCGGTGACCACACTCGATGCATTGATCTCAAGAGGATACACCACATATTCACTTTGCGTGCTGCCAGTCTTGGCAGCCACCTTGCGAGGTGCAGTGCTGCTCGTAGCGGCCTGCTTCTTCACGATGGCCGGGAAGGCATACATGGCCTGGTCGGTGAGCTGGCTTGTTGCCCTCACGTCGCCCTCGTTGTAGTCGAGTGCAATCGTAAACATGCCGTCGAAGTCATACTTGTTGGCCCCGTCGGCCGATTTTGCCACATAGAAGGCCTGGCTGGAAGCATCCCACACAGCCCACGCAACCTTGGCGTACTCCTGAGCCTTGGGGTTCATGAAGAAGTAGTCGCCTTGATTGGCCTTTTGGCTGTTGCCCCAATAGTCGGCTTGCTTCACGGTCATGAAGTTGACCGGGATGTACTCATTGGGAGTGTATTTGCTGTCATCGGCGGTAGCGTCGCCATAGGTGATAGTGGCATCGGTGATGATGGGATCGTTGGCATCGCCGTTGTAGGTGCCCACAATCTTAGTCACGGCAGCTGGGTTGAATGAGCTGTAGTCGCTTGCCGATACCTCGACGAGCACCCAGTTGCTTTGGTCGTAATTTTCCCATTCTTTTCCATTGTGATAGTAGGTGTTCAGGCCGTCGTTCTTGCTCACGTAGTCGTTGCTCAAGCCGTTGCCGTCTTTCACTGCCACATAGTACTTGCTGTTGGCTTTGTCCTGGACCGTAGTCACGGCCTGCATGTCCTGGCCCGTGATGGTGAATGTGCCCTCGCTGTTGAATGCCAGGTCGGCCAGATTTATCTCAGTGCTAACAGGAACAGAATTGTAGGCATAAACGCGTACAGGATACGTCGTAGAACCTTGATTGGTCAAATTTTTGCGTGAGAAATTGCCAAATCTATCCTGATAATACATCAATTCGCAGGTTGTGAGGTTGCTTGCGCAAATCTTTGCAACATTGGTTTCAGTATACGATTTGCCACCATTATTATATGTTTCGTCAACCTTGCTTAGGGTAATGTCTGTGTTAATATCTTTTGACGATTGACGACAATAGATATTACCTTGTTGGAAACTCATAGGATAATTATATTTTCCTTTGTCGATATTACCATAAATATGATAAGTGCCACTGGTGGAACCTTCTTCCTTGAGCCACAGCACACTTGCAGTGGAGCCCTCAGGCACAGTGATTGTGCTTTGGTCATCGCTCACCTGGTAAGTGCTCTCGCCTTTCTCAAGGGGGGCAAATGATTGTGTGCTGCTGCCTGAAGGTGTACCCATCACATAATTCACCTTATCATTGGAAATTGAAGCGACAATGAAATAAGTCCCAACAGCAAGCGTGCTTGGATCCTCTACCAGGGTGAAAGTGCCCGAGGTGGGAACACCAGAACCAGATGGCGAGACCACAGTGAGGGTGTAGCTGTCGCTGGCAGCACTGTAGCGGTCGCTCTCGGCCGAAGCTGCAGTGATGGTGGTTGTGCCGGCACCTGCCACGGCCAAGATGCCGCGGGAGTTGATGGTTGCAACAGCGGTGTTGCTGCTCGAGTAGGTCACATTCAGTCTGCTGGGATTCAACAGTCGAGGTGCCTTGAAGGCCTTGCCCTTGGTGGCAGTCACAGCATCTTTGTCCCACTCCAGCGTGGGAGTCAGCTTGCTCACCGTGAGGGTGAAGGTGGCGTCGCCAGAGTAGTTGGGGTCGCCAGGTGTGGCGGTGATGGTGGCTGTGCCGGCAACGCCGTTGAAGGTGATGTTGCCCTTGTCGTCAACAGTGGCCACACTGGTGTTGCTGCTCGAGAACTTAACAGCGATACCCTTTGCATTGCTAAAGGTGGGGGCAGTGAATGGGCCGTCGACAGTGATAGTCTCCTCGGTGGGGTTGAAGCTCAGCCCCGACTCTTGCTTGCTCACCGTGAGGGTGTAGCTGGCCGACCCGGCAGCATAGGTGTCGGTCTCGGCCGAAGAGGCCGTGATGGTAGTGGTGCCTGTACCCACGAGAGTCACCTCGCCTGTGCTGGCATCGACAGAGGCCACACTCGTGTTGCTGCTCTTGTAGGTCACATCCAAGCTGTTGGGGTTGTTGAGCGTGGGCTCGCTGAAGTCCAAGCCCATATAAGCTGCAGCCGTAGAAGCACTGAAGCTCAGCCCGGCATCGGCCTTGCTCTGAGCGGTGCTCACAACCACCGAATCGAGGAAGAAACGAGCTTTCGATGTCTTGTTGCCAGAGAAAGTGATTTTCACAACTCCCTTGACATCAGTAATATCGATAGAATAGGTCGTGAACGCGCTGTTTTTCATAGTCACAGTAGGAGACGAAAGCTTTGCATTATCGGCAGAAATTTTGAGCGTAGTAGCATCACCCTGCCAGGCGCCAGCCTTAAAAGTGAGCGTGCCACTCGTGCTGCCTTTAAAATCTATTGCGGGGGTTGTAGCAGAACCCTGTTTACTGCTTGTGCCAAATTTTGCACATTTGCTGGCAGCATACCCATTAGTCACAGACCAAGCTGTTCCATCGTATTTCAAGGTGTTTTTTGTTGCAATACTGCCGCTCCACTTGCCATCATTGCCGCCTGTACCTTCGCATTTGTCGAAGGTCTCAGTGAAGAGCACCGTTTGGGCTGTTGCATAGCCCATGGCGAGAACCGCCATTAAAAGAAAAGTAAACAAATTTTTCATAAGCAAATTGTTTTAGTTGAAATAATTATCGTTTTTACTGTCGGCAAAAATCTGTCGATGCAAATTTAATGATAAATCTGCAATTCTTCATAGTAATGTGTGTGAAAAATGAATTACAATGCTGTGGCAGGCATGCAGTTGCGCCTGCTGGGAAGGGCGGCTATTGCTGCCGCGGGGCGGTCGAGTCGGGGGCGGCCTGGGCGCCGTCGGGCACAATCTGGGTGGCAAAGCGCTTGGTCTCGCCGCGCCAGGGCACCATGCCCTTGTACTCGTAGTAGTGCACCGTGACGCGGCGGCCGGTACCCTTGAGGGCGTTGGCCTCGCGGGCCAGCGAGTCGCTCTTGATGGTGAAGGCGAAGTCGCTGGTGTAGATGTGCACGGTATCGGAGATGTATTTCTCTGAAATCATCTTGCACTCGTAGGTTTTTACCAGCGTGCCCTCGTTGGCCACGTCCATGATCACGCCGCGCTCCTGGCAGTCGGTGCGGTAGGGGTGGAAGTAGCGCGACCACACGGTGTAGACCAGGAAGCCGGCGAGCACAACCACGAGGCTCCACAAGAACAGGCGGCGCCTGCCCCCGCGGGTGCGGTCGATGGTGGTCTCCTTGATTTCGCGCTCCTCGCGCTGCTCGGGAGTTTCCTCTTTCGGCTTGTCGTCGGGCACATTTTCGGGCTCGAAGTAATCGGTAAAATTATCGTCCATCATAATATTTTTTCGTAGTAGTCATTTTCTGTTTTCACTTGTGCAATTGCGTGCAGAGAGCTGTCGTCACAGCTGCAGGCCGTCGCCGCTGGTCTCGACCAGGGTGCGCCCCTGGGCGATGCGCTTGCGGTCGATGGCGATGTGAATGAAGGCGTAGATGCCCAGCAGGCATATCACGACCTGGTTGAAGAGCCACACCACCCAGGCGAAGCTGGTGGCCTGCGGGTCGTAGACCTTGCCCAGCGGCAGGGTGCCAATGCCGTAGATGGCCAGCCCGAAGATGATGGCATACTGCCAGGCGCCCACGCCGCCGTTGGTGGGCACGGCCATGCCCAGCGAGCTGAACACAAAGAGCACCAGCACGGCCACCGCGCCCAGCGGGCGGGTGAAGTCGAAGGCCAGCGAGGCCAGGTAGAGGGTGGTATAGTAGCAGCCCCACAGGCACACGGTGTAGACCACAAATTTCTTTTTCTCCTTCATCTTGGCGATGGCAGCCAGGCCCTCCCACAGGTTGCGCGTCACCTTCTGCACCTTGCCCATGATGCCGTCGAGGTCGCGGGTGCGGTACAGCCACACCAGGCAAGCGCAGCCGCCTGCCATGAGCACCACAGCCACCCAAAACCACCAGGTGGTGTACATGCTGTGCTGCTGCTCGGTGCCGCTCTTCATGTTCAAGAACTGCATCACCTGGCTCGAGGCCAGGAAAAAGGTGATGACCGCAAGCGCGAGCACCGTGACGGTGTCGGTGAGGCGGTCGCCCACCATCGAGCCGGTGACCTTGGTGAACGAGGCCTTCTGGCGGTTGGCAATGTAGCCGGCGCGCCACACCTCGCCCAGGCGCGGCACCAGCAGATTGACAAAGTAGGTGCCGAAGATGGAGTCGAGCACCGCGCTCAGCGGGGCTTTTACCCCTATGGCTTGCAGTTGCAGCCGCCAGCGCAGGGCGCGAAACACGTGGCTCATGATGCTGATGATGAAAATGGGGATGAACCACCACCACTGGTCAAAGTCGCTGTTGAAGCTCTGCTTGATGGCTTCCATGTCGACGTGGGTGTAGAAAAACCACACCAGCAGCACGCTAAGCGCGATGGGCAGGCCGTATTTGAGCAGTACAGAGATGATTTTTTTCACTGTTGATGAATAAATGAGTTCAAATTTATTTACTAACTTTGCACAGGTGCCGTGCACGGCACCAGCGTGCGCACACGCACATGCGCACATGCGCTCTTTCAAAGAGCAAAGGTAATGGTTTTTGCCCGTTTGTGCATTATCTTGCACTCATTTTTATCGGCGCATGTAGCACAACGGCGGGTTGATTTATAATGCAATCATTTTTGTCATGCAGCAAGTAAGAGCCAAAAAAGCCCTGGGGCAGCACTTCCTCACCGACCTCTCGATAGCCGAGCGCATCGCCGGCACCGTGATCGACTACAAGGGCCTGCCTGTGCTCGAGGTGGGACCCGGCATGGGCGTGCTCACCCAGTTTCTTCTCGCTCAGGGCCACGACCTGAAGGTGGTGGAGCTCGACGGCGAGAGCGTGAACTACCTGCAGGCGGCCTTCCCCCGGCTCGAGGGACGCATCATTGCGGCCGACTTCCTGCGTCTCGACCTCGACCAGGTCATGGGACCGGGCCAGTGGGTGGTGATAGGCAACTACCCCTACAACATTTCGTCGCAAATTTTCTTCAAGGTGCTCGACTACAAGGACCGCGTGGCATGCTGCAGCGGCATGCTGCAGCGCGAGGTGGCCCAGCGCATCGCCGCCGGCCCCGGCAGCAAGACCTATGGCATACTCTCGGTGCTGCTCCAGGCGTGGTACGATATTGAGTATCTCTTCACGGTCGACGAGAATGTGTTCAACCCGCCGCCCAAGGTGAAGTCGGGCGTCATCAAGCTCGTGCGCAACAAGGTGAAGCACCTCGACTGCGACGAGCGCCTGTTTAAGACGGTGGTGAAGACCAGCTTCGGCATGCGCCGCAAGACGCTGCGCAACTCGCTCAAGAGCCTCTTCCCCAGCGGCAGCCCCGAGCTTGCGGCCTCCATCTTCGACCAGCGGCCCGAGCAGCTGGGCGTGGACCAGTTTGTCGAGCTCACGCGCCTGCTCTCCCAGTCGCGCCAGTAGCCCACCCCCGCCCCAGGGTCTGTCGCTTCCCGGCGATGCAAGTTTTTTTTACTCTGCATGTGGACCACTGCAATTTCGGTTTTTTTCACGGTTTTCTTGCAATCGTGCTTGGAAATGACTATTTTTGAAAACCCAAGACCGAGAAGACAACTATTCAATGATCATATAACAAATAAACAACTGACTGACATGAGTGACGTAAATACTTATCTCAATCCTGCTGAGAAGAAAATGAAAGAGGCTGTGGCTTATCTTGAAGACGCCCTGGCTCACATACGCGCAGGAAAGGCCAATGTGAGGATTCTCGACGATGTGAAGGTGAATGCCTATGGCCAGAAGATGCCCATCTCGGGCGTGGCCAACATTGCCACCCCCGACGCACGCAGCATCACCATCACCCCTTGGGACCGCAACAACATCAGGGCCATCGAGAAGGCTATCATGGACTCTAACGTGGGCATCACCCCCGAAAACAATGGCGAGGTCATACGCCTCAACATCCCGCCCCTCACCGAGGAGCGCCGCAAGCAGCTCGTGAAGGACTCCAAGGCCGAGGCCGAGAAGGCCAAGGTGAGCGTGCGCAATGCCCGCCGCGAGGCCATCGAGGGCTTGAAAAAGGCACTCAAGACGGGCTTGAGCGAGGACAACGAGAAGGATGCCGAGGCTCGGGTGCAGAAGCTGCACGACAAGTACCTGAAGGACATCGACGTGGTCTTTGCTGCCAAGGAGAAAGAAATCCTCACCGTGTAGAGCAGCGGCACATTGCCGCGCGCCATAGGGCAGGGGCAGCCACCGAGTGCACTCGCTGGCTGCCCCTGCTGCTCTTGTGTGGTGGGGTCAGTAGTTGCTGAGGGCGTTTTTGAGCTCGGTCACGATTTGCGCCTTGAGCTCGGGCGGGGCAATGACCTCGATGTCGCTGCCGTGGCTCATGATTTCCTCCTTGAGATCGTAGGTGAGCTTCATGCGGTAGTGGAATATCGAGTAGCTGTCGTGCACCTCTTCGCGCTGCGAGGGGTGCAGGGGCAGGGCCCGCAAGTACTTGGCCTGGGTGCTGGAGGCCCGCAGCACGATGTCTTTGGGCTCGTCCTGGCTGGTGGTGATGCCAAAGCAGTCCTTGAAGAAGCTCATGGGGTCGAAGTCCCGGGGCATCGTGAACTTCTCGCCCGTGATGTGCAGGTCGCTCATGCGGTCGAGGGCGTAGGTTTTCACGCGCTTGTCGTTGAGGTCGTAGCCTATCACATACCACAGTTGCTTGAAGATCTTTACAAAGTAGGGGGCGAGCGTGACGTGGGTGGCATTTACACGCTTGTAGCTGTGGTAGTCGTACTTGATGCGCAGGCCCTGTTTCATGGCCTGCACCACGACGGGCAGATGCTGGCGGGCCGAGGGCACGTTCTCGAGGATGATGCGGCTGCTCACGTCTTGCGAGTCGCTGAGCATGCCGTTGATCGACATCGAGTCGAGCAGCCAGCGGCTGAGCCGCGACTGGGCCTCGGTCTCGTCGTGGGCGATGTAGTACTCGTAGGTGGCCCGGTCGCAGGCCAGGGTGATACCAAACATGTCGTAGATAGCGTCGCGGTAGTTGAAAAACGTGCGCCGCGACAGGGGCTTGCCGTCGCTCAACGACGAGAGTCGCCACTGCTGGCTCAGCTCGTCGAAGGTGATGCGCTTGCGGCGCTCTACCGTGTCGATGAGCCACACATATTTTGCCACTTGGTTGCGTGCCATGCTGCCTTGCCCCGTCGGTTTAACGTTGTACCTTGCCAGCCCGCAGCGCTATCAAGCCCAGTATGGTGAAGGCGGCGTTGTAGAGCAGCAGCTCGAAGCCTATCTCATAGGCCCAGTACTGCTTGGCCACATATTGCAGCACCCAGCTGAGCACGGGCGCGGCGATGCACACCACGGGCACCCACTTGTCGCGCACGGTCGACTTGCTGAACATGCCGTAGGCAAAGAGCCCCAGTATGGGACCGTAGGTGTAGCTGGCCAGGGCGTAGACGAGCTTGATGGCACTGTCGTTGTTGGCATAGTAGAAGGCCAGGATGATGAGACCCATGATGGCGGCCATGGCGATGTGCACCATCTTGCGGGTCTTGCCCAGCTGCTTGTCGTCCTGCTTCTTGTCGCTGCCCAGGATGTCGACCACAAACGAGTTGGTGAGCGCCGTCAGGGCCGAGCCGGCTGCCGAGTAGCCTGCCGAGACAAAGCCCAGCACAAAGAGAATGCCCACAATCACAGGCATGCCCTTGTCCCAGGCCACGAGGCTGAACAGAGTGTCGGCCTTCTCGGGCGTAGCGATGCCGTGGCTGCGGGTGTAGAGCACAAGTATCGAACCCAATATGAGGAAGAGACCCACCACGAAGACTTGCACGATACCGCTCACTACCAGTCCCTTTTTCGACTCTTTCACGTTTTTGCTGGCCAGGGTGCGCTGCATCAGGTCCTGGTCGAGGCCGGTCATGGCAATGACCATGAAGATGCCTGCCAGGAATTGCTTCCAGAAGTAGGTGCCCTCGCTGGGGTTGTCGAGGTAGAAGATGCGTGTGGTGCCGCTGTCGATGACCTTGCTGGCGATGTTGCCCTCGCCGCCCAGGCCCTTGGCCACAAACACGATGCACAGCACCACCGAGAGTATCAGGCACAGGCTCTTGAGCGTGTCGGTCCATATCACGGTCTTCACGCCGCCCTGCAGGGTGTAGAGGAAGATGAGGGCAATGGTGATGACGATGTTGACAATGAATGGAATGTGCAGCGGGTCGAAGACGAGCAGCTGCAGGCTCACGCACACCACCAGGAAGCGCACTGCCGCCCCCAGCATCTTACTCACAAAGAAAAACCAGGCACCGGTCTTGTGGGTGCGGGCCCCGAAGCGCTCCTCGAGGTAGCCGTAGATCGACTTGAGATGGCGCTTGAAAAACAAGGGCATGAGCACATAGGCTATCACGAAGTAGCCCACCGCAAAGCCCAGCACCATCTGCATGTAGCTGTATTGCGAGGCGATGACCATGCCGGGCACCGAGATGAAGGTGACGCCCGATATGGGCGCCCCTATCATGGCGATGGCCACGATAAACCAGGGTGCTTGGTGCCCGCCGGTGAGGGCGGTGTTGGTGTCGCTCTTGCGCGAGGCCAGCCACGAGATGATGAAGAGAATGATGAAATATCCTACCAGGGTGGCCAGGACAATGGTTGCTTTCTGTAGATCGTTCATGTTGTTGCTGTATAGATGTAGATTATTCTTTATATAAGAGATAGGGCTTGCGTTGAGCCTTGAATTTCTCGATGTCTTTTTGCCAGGTGGCTTTGATGTACTTGGCGCTCTTGCCGGCCACAATCATGTCGTAGACCTGGGTGTTGCCCATGAGCAGGTTGAAGAAGTTGCGCTCACCCTCCTTGAGCAGGAATGGCTTGCCCTGGCGGTGCAGGTTGTTGTAGGCGTCGATCACATAGTCGAGGTTGATGCCCGCGGCTATCACTTGCTCGGGATCGAGCCCGCGCAGGTCCACGCCATGGCACAACTTGCCCAGTTGCGGCGGTGTCTTGGCACCAAAGCGGCTGCTGGGGGTGAACGTGAACTTGTAGCCCTTCATGTCGGGGTGCCCGTAGCACTGGAAGGGGAAGTCGGTGCCGCGGCCCAGGCTCACTGTCGTGCCCTCGAAGTAGCACAGGCTGGGATACAGGTACACACTCAGCATGTTGGGCAGGTTGGGGCTTGGGGCCACGGGCAGCTTGTAGCGTGTGCGGTGGGTGTAGTTGAGGCAGGGAATGACCGTGAGGTCGACCCTCTTGCCGTCTTGCAGCCAGCCCTCGCCGTTGGCCATGCGGGCCAGCTCGCCCATGGTCATGCCGTAGACCGTGGGTATGGGCAGGTAGCCCACGCCGCTCTTGAGCTTCATGTCGAGGATGGGGCCGTCTACGGTCATGCCGTTGGGGTTGGGACGGTCGAGCACCACCACTTGCTTGCCATACTGGGCTGCTGCATCCATGAGGTGTATCATGGTCACATAGTAGGTGTAGAAGCGCAAGCCCACGTCCTGGAGGTCGATGACCACGACGTCGCACTTGTCCATCGTCGAGCGGCTGGGCATGGGCGACTTGCCGTCGTAGAGCGAGGCGATGGGGATGCCCGTCTTCTCGTCGACGCCGCTGGCCACTTTCTCGCCAGCGTCGGCCTTGCCGCGAAATCCGTGCTCGGGCGAGAAGATGGTCACCACCTGAAGCCCGTGCTCAAGCATGATGTCGAGCACATGCTTGTCGCCCACAATGCCCGTCTGGTTGCTCAACAGGGCGATGCGCTTGCCCTTGAGCAGGGGTACATACTCGCTGGTGCGGGCGGCGCCCACAACAACTTGGTTTGTCTCTTGCGCGGTTGCTGGAACAGGCTTGGCGGCCGGTGCGCCCGTCTTGCCGCTGGTGCACGCGGCGCTCGCCATCATCGAGAGGCAGGCTGCCGAGAGCAGGACAATTCTGGAAAAGTTCATATTATGGAGGTTAATAAATTTCTCGTGCAAACTTACAAAATATTATTGACACGGCCAACTGGCGTTGCTTTTCTCGCAGTTGTTGCCTAACTTTGCCACCGTTATGGGAAGCATATTGATTAAAGACACTACTCGCGAGGAGCGCATCAGGATATTGAACCGCTCGCTGAGCCAGTGCGGCGGCGGTTGCGAGAATTGCTCAAGCTGCTGGCTGGGCGGCGGCAGCATCGACGGGATCTATCAGGACTATATCGACGGCAAGCGCGAGATTGCCGACATCAACCGTGACTACAGTCGCCGTCACGCCGGCCTTCAAAAAGGGTGACCTGCCATCATGCCTCAAGCCCCCGACATCGACAACTCTACCCGCGCCGAGCGGCAGGCCTATATCGACGAGGCCTTTGCCTGCCTGGGCGACTGCGACCTGTGCGGCAAGTGCAAGATGCTGCACGGGCGCGATGCCGATGAGGTGTATGCCGACTATATCGACGGCAAGCGCGCCTTTCTCGACATCACCATGCAGCTGCGCCGCCCTTGAGGTGCGGGCTAACTGCGTGCCGCTCAATATAATATAAAACGCAGAAAAAGCAACAGGCGCTCCCCGCGAGCCACACAATGCGTGTGTGCCCAGTGGGGGCGCCTGCCGTTTTGCCGCTATGGCGCCGGCAAAAAAGTGCCAGTGCCTTGTGCTACTTGGCCTCGTCGGCCACAATCTTGCATATCTCGACGATGGTGAGCATGGCCTTCTCCATGGCTGCGGTCGACACATACTCGAAGCGGCCGTGCATGTTCATGCCGCCGGCATAGATGTTGGGGCAGGGCAGACCCTTGAACGAGAGCTGAGCGCCGTCGGTCCCGCCGCGTATGGGCTGGATGATGGGCGTCACGCCGGTGTTCTTCATCGCCTTCTCGGCCACTTCCACAATGTGCATCACGGGCTCTATCTTCTCGCGCATGTTGTAGTACTGGTCTTTGATCTCGATGCTTGCGCAGCCGGGAAACTCGCAGTTGATCTTGTGGCACAGGTGCTCGAGCTCGCGCTTGCGGCTCTCGAAGCGGGCGCGGTCGTGGTCGCGCACGATATAGGTGAGCACCGTCTTCTCGACTGTGCCCTCAAAGGAGATGAGGTGATAGAAGCCCTCGTAGCCCTCGGTGTGCTCGGGGGTCTCCCAGCGCGGTATCATCACTGCAAACTGGGTGGCCACGCGTATCGAGTTGAGCATCTTGTGCTTGGCTGCCCCGGGATGCACATTCAGACCCGTGAAGGTGACCTTGGCGCTGGCGGCATTGAAGTTTTCATATTCCAGCTCGCCAGGATAGCCGCCGTCCATAGTGTAGGCCCACTTGGCGCCAAACTTCTTCACGTCGAAGAGATGCGCTCCCTTGCCTATCTCCTCGTCGGGGTTGAAGGCTATGCGTATGTCGCCGTGCTTGAGCTCGGGGTGCTCCTGGAAATATTCTACAGCACTGATGATCTCGGCAACACCTGCCTTGTCGTCGGCTCCGAGCAGTGTGGTGCCGTCGGTCACGATCAAGTCTTGCCCCACAAAGTCTTTCAGCTCGGGAAACTGGGCGGGGTCGAGCACGATGTTTTCCTTCTCGTTGAGCACGATCTTGCCGCCGTCGTAGTTGCTCACCACGCGAGGCTTCACGTTGTGGCCGCTCATGTCGGGGGCGGTGTCGAGGTGAGCGATAAACCCAACGGTGGGCACCTCCTTGTCGCAGTTGCTGGGCAATGTGGCCATCAAGTAGCCATTGTCGTCGAGCGAGATGTCGCTCAAGCCCATGTCTTTGAGCTCTTTGCGCAACTGCTCGGCAAACACCATCTGACCGGGGGTCGACGGGGTGAGGTTTGTGAGTTCGTCACTCTGAGTGTCAAACTTCACATACTTTAGAAAACGATCTACTAAGTTCATTGTGTTATGACGTTTTGTGTTTGAGCCAGGCTAAACGATTGTAAAGGGTAGCCAGCTGGTTTTTTAATATTGCTTTCTGTTTAGCAAAGATAATAATTATTTTGTAATTTTGCGTCCCAAATTGTGCTTTTCTGACATGGCTCGTCGCAAAAAAAGAAGAGATGCCAAGTGGATGTATGCCCGACGCCGGGACTTTGACAGTTAGAGTGTAAAATTTTTTCTAATGAATTGTTGCACAGTTCATTTTTTATTTGTATATTTGTAGCTAATAGTAGTTATTACATTAAAGGATTATCGATATGAAGGCGACATTCGGCACTACAAAGAAGGGCACGTGGGCTTACATCCAGAAGTCGGTGCGCATCGACGGCAAGTCTACCACAAAGACTGTCAGGCGGCTGGGGCTGCTTGAGGACATCAGGCGCAAGTACGGCTGCCAGGACCCGCGCCAGTGGGTCAGGGACCTGGCGGCCCGCATGACCGAGGAGGAGAAGGCCGGCAGGGAGCGCATTTCGGTTGACTTCTACCCGGGCCAGACCGTGGGGATGGGCGACCTGCCTCTGCGGGCGGGCGGCGACCTGATGCTGCTGCCGCTCTACAACAGGCTCGGCCTGCCCCGCATGTGCGCCGAGATCAAGAAGGCGAGCAAGGCGAAGTTCGACCTCGACGGGATATTGAGGACGCTGGTCACGGGCCGTCTGCTCTTCCCCTGCTCCAAGCAGAGGACGCTGCGAAAGGCGCAGGGGCTGGTGCGGCCCCCGAAGTTCGGCGAGGCCGACATGTACCGGGCCCTGAGCCTGCTCTCGGGCCACATCGACGACATCCAGGCCGGCGTCTACGCCTGCTCGGCCAGGTTCATGGAACGCAGGGACAGGGTGATCTACTACGACTGCACCAACTACTACTTCGAGATCGAGGACAACGACAGGGACACGGTGAACATAGAGACCGGCGAGCTCGTGGCCGGGCTGCGCAAGCGCGGCAAGTCGAAAGAGAACCGGCCCAGCCCCATCGTGCAGATGGGCATGTTCATGGACATGGACGGCATCCCGCTGGCCTTTGTGGTCTTCCCGGGCAACGAGTCGGAGCAGGCCACGCTCCAGCCGCTCGAGGATGTGCTGAGGCGCAAGTTCGGCCTGACCGAGTTCGTCGTCTCCACCGACGCCGGCCTGGCCTCGGAGGGCAACCGGCGCTACAACATGGACCAGGGCCGCGACTACATCTGCGTCCAGTCGATCCCCTCGCTGCCCGCCGCCGACCGCCGGGCCGCCGTCGACCCCAGGGGCTGGAGGCTGGGCTACTGCGCCGACGGGGAAAAGGCCAGGCTGCTGCACGAGAAGTACTCCGACGGCGGCCTCTACAACCTGGACGTGCTGCGCGAGGGCGGCCAGGCTGACAGCTCCCTGCTGCGCCAGACCACATTCTACAAGGAGATACTTGTCGACAAAACCGTGAAATGCCTCAACCCGCAGTGGCTCGAGGCCCGCAGGGAGAACCCCGGCGCAACGCCCGTCGACGCCCGGGGGCGACGCATCAGGCAATGGCAAAGCTCCTCCAGGGCCGAGAGGGTCATCATCACCTACAGCCACGACTTCGCCCTCTTCCTCAGGCACAAGCGCGCCGAGCGCCTCGCGGCGGCCAGGAAGATAGTGGCCAGGGGGCAGGCCAACCCGCGCCGCTCGCAGCAGTCACCGCTCAACTACATAGAGACCATACACAAGACCGACGACGGACAGACGGCCGTCAAGACCGAGATGGTCATCAATGACGACATCCTAGGGCAGGAGGAGAAGCTCGACGGCTTCTACGCCTACGCCACCTCGCTCGACGACGAGGCCGCGTTCGTGCTCAAGGCACGCTCCTTCCATCACGAGATAGAGCACCTGTTCCGCACCACCAAGACCCACCTCGAGGCCAGACCCGTCTACCTCTCCAGGCAGGACCGCATCCGCTCCCACTTCCTCGTCTGCTTCCTCGCACTGCTGCTGCTCAAGCTCCTGCAAAAGCAGCTGGCCGACTCGTTCCCCGAGGCCTACAAGGAGCACCCCCTGACCGTCGACCAGCTGATCGACACTCTCCAGAACCTGCGCTTCGGACAAATCCAGGGACTGGGATACGTGCCCATGTTCCAGCGCACCAGCCTCACCGACCAACTGCAAGAGCTTGCCGGTGTGGAAGTTAACAAACAGATAATCACAAAAGCAGCGATGAACGCGTTCTACCGAAAGGTTAACAAAGGTTAATCCTTGCAGCACCGAAAAATTAGCTACATTACTTTACTATGTAAAGTATTGTGTAGTAACACGTTAATACAACAAACTGTCAAATTAGGAAAGATAATAATTATTTTGTAATTTTGCGTCCCAAATTGTGCTTTTCTGACATGGCTCGTCGCAAAAAAAGAAGAGATGCCAAGTGGATGTATGCCCGACGCCTCTTGCTCGTGGGCTCGTGGGTGCTGCTCCTGGTGGTGATTCTGGGCGCCGTGTTGCGCTGGGGCGTGACTGGCGCCCGGCGCAGCCTCGAGATTGAGCGGGGCGCCCGGCTGCGCGACAGCCTCGAGGTGGTGAAACTGCCTGACCACACCCCCAGCCAGGTGCTGCGCTACGATGGCTTCACGATATATTTCAACAAGAAGTGGCATGTGCCCAACTGCGCGGTCTACGAGCTCACACGCCACGAGGCGCAAGGCTCGCTGCCCCGCACGGGCAGCTTTGTCACCGACTCGGCCGTGGCTGGCTGCGCCCGCCCCTGGGACTACACCCTGAGCGGCTATGAGCGGGGTCACATCGTGCCGGCAGGCGACATGCGCTGGAGTAGGAGGGCCATGGCGGCATCGTTTGTGATGACCAATGTGTGCCCGCAGGCCAAGGCGCTCAACCAGGGCGGCTGGAGCAAGCTCGAGGACAAGGTGCGCTCGTGGGCAGTGCGCGACAGCGCGCTCATCGTGGTGGCCGGCCCCGTGCTCACGCCTGGCATGGCTACCATAGGGCCCAGGCACGTGGCTGTGCCCAAGCACTTCTTCAAGGTGGTGCTGGCCCCCTATGCACGGCCCATGAGGGCCATCGGGTTTATCTATCCCAATGCCCGGGCCTCGCGGCCGCTCAGCCACTATGCCGTGAGTGTAGACCGCGTGGAGAGCGTCACGGGCTACGACTTCTTCAGCGCTCTGCCCCACGACGTGGAGCGCGAGGTGGAGAGCCGGGCCAGCCTCGACCAGTGGCTGCGTTGACCGCGCGGCGAGTGGCTCGATTTTTAAACTTGATTGTAAAAAAAAAACAGAGATATAACTAACAAATTTGGATATGAAACTCAGGAAATCTTCATTGCTCGCCATTGTTGCACTATTGGTGGTGCCTTGCATGGCACTGTGCCGCCACTACACCCCGCGCGGCAAGACGCAACGCACCGAGCGGGTGCAGGCAGCTCGCTCGTCGGTGGTCACGGGCCAGGGCATCGGTTCGCCCCTGCTCAAGGTGGGCGTGCCGGCCGGCGTGCCCAATGTGCGTCTCGACTACGACGCAATGATTGTGTACTTCAATCCACGCTACCATGTGCCCAACTGCGTGATCTACGACTACACGGCCACGCTGGCCGCCATGAGCGACGCACCGGGGGCCGAGCGGCGCAAGAACTACAAGTTCAACCCCGACCCCAATTGCAGCTCAAGCCCCGACTGGAGCGACTACCGCGGCTCGGGCTACGACCGTGGACACATGGCCCCTGCTATGGACATGCGGTGGAGCCCAGTGTCGATGACGCAATGCTTCTACATGACCAACATGTGCCCGCAGGAGCACGGCCTCAACGGCGGCTGCTGGCGCACGCTCGAGCAGACTGTGCACAAGTGGACCAAACGCGATAAGCGCCTCATCATCGCCACTGGCCCGGTACTGGGCAATGGCATGGACATGATAGGGCCGCGTCGCAACATTGCCGTGCCCAAGGCGTTTTTCAAAGCCGTGTATGCCCCTGCCCAGGGCCGCGCCATCGCCTTCTTGTTCAACAACGTGCGCACGACCGGCGGCATCAAGGATCACGTGGTGAGCGTGAGCTATGTGGAGCGTGTGACCGGACTCTCCCTCTTTCCTGGCGTGAGCGCAAGCATCAAGTCGAAGAGCGACTACTACCAGTGGAAATAATCGATTGTTTCGTGGGCTGGTTTCTTCGTTTTGTGTAAGTTTAACCTATTGTAATAAAGATAATTGATCGATGTATATCAACGATGATACTATTGTGGCGGTGTCGACGCCCCACGGCATGGGCGGCATCGCCGTTGTGCGTGTGAGCGGCCCGCAGGCTGTCGACACGGTGGCTCGGCGCTGGCAGGGAGCCCCGCTCGGCACCATGGCCAGCCACACCGCCCACCTGGGCCGCATTGTCGACTCGCAAGGCCAGCTGCTCGACCAGGTGGTGCTCACCATTTTTCGTGCCCCGCACTCGTTTACGGGCGAAGATGTGATCGAGATCTCGTGCCACGGGTCGATGTGGATTCAGCAGCAAGTGGTGGTCACCCTCATCGATGCCGGCTGCCGTGCCGCCACTGGGGGCGAGTTCACCCAGCGCGCCTTTGCCGCCGGCAAGATGGACCTCTCGCAGGCCGAGGCCGTGGCCGACCTCATCGCCTCGCAGAGCCGGGCCTCGCACCGTGTGGCCATCAACCAGATGCGTGGCGTCTTCAGCCGCAAGCTGGCCGAGCTGCGGCAGCAGTTGTTGCAATTTGTGTCGCTCATCGAGCTTGAGCTCGACTTCAGCGAGGAAGATGTGCAATTTGCCGACCGCGGCCGCCTCGTCGACCTGGCACGCCACATCGACAGCGTCATTTCGGGACTGGCCCAAAGCTACAGCTCGGGAAATGCCATCAAAAACGGCCTGCCTGTGGCCATTATTGGCGCTACCAACGCCGGCAAGTCGACCTTGCTCAACGCCTTGTTGCACGACGACCGCGCACTGGTGAGCGACATCCAGGGCACCACGCGCGACGTGATCGAAGACACCATCACCCTCGGGGGCACGCTGTTTCGCTTCATCGACACGGCAGGCCTGCGTGAGGCCAAAGACGAAATCGAGTCGATGGGCATCGAGCGCAGCTACAAGAAACTCGACGAGGCCCAACTTGTGCTTTGGGTGGTCGACACTACTGCCCCTGTCGAAAGTATCGACGATTTTTACCGCCAGCTTGCCCCCCGCTTCGAGGGAAAACACGTGATAACGGTGCTGAATAAAATCGATTGTGCCGACCCCGCACAGCTGCAGCGACTGCAGCGCACTTTGCCCAATACGTCGCTCATTTCGGCAAAAAACGGCGATGGAATCGACGGGTTGCAACAGCACATCGTCGCAGCTGCCGGCCTGCCCCAAATCGACGACAATGCCCTGATCGTGACCAATGCACGCCACTACGAAGCCCTCACCCGCGCCCGCGCCGCCATCGAGCGCAGCATCCAGGGCCTGAGCGACGGCCTGAGCGGCGACCTCGTGAGCCAGGACATACGCGAGTGCATGTACTACCTGGGCCAAATCACCGGTGAAATCACCACCGACGACATCCTGGGCGAAATCTTCTCCCACTTCTGCATTGGAAAATAGCAACAATAAGCACAGCTGGTAAGTTGCTGTCTCTATTCCTTGCAGCATACTGTCAGAAAAGAATACGGCTGATTAAATATGGGTGACGCATTGACGAAGTCAGGAGGTGAGAGACGTGATAAGTGGATTTCACCGGCGGCACCGTTTAATGTCGTTTTGATAACAAGAGCGCATAGGGAATAGAATCTCGGCGCTCTTTGTGGTTGAATTTAATCAGAATTCCCATATGTTTCGTACCTTTGCCAAAAGAAAAGAGGTGAAATAAAGAAGAAGTGAACAGGAATCAACAGATCATCCGCACGAGTGTGGTGGGCATCTCCGCCAACCTCTTCCTTGCCGCCTTCAAAGCGGTGGCAGGATGGGTGGCAGGGTCTGTGGCTATCGTCATGGACGCCATCAACAACCTGAGCGATGCGCTCTCGTCGGTCATCACTATTGTGGGCACCAAATTGTCGGAAAAGCCTGCCGACCGCAATCATCCCTTTGGTTATGGCCGCGTGGAGTATTTCAGTGCCATCATCATCTCTGTCATCGTGTTCTCTACGGGTATCCTCTCGTTGGTGGAGAGCGTGAAGAAGATCTTTCATCCCACCCAACCGACTTATACCGCAATTACGCTGGTCATCATCATTGTGGCTATTGTCGTTAAGATTGTCTTGGGCTGGTATGTCAAGAAACAGGGTGTGAAGTTGCAGAGCAATGCCTTGGAGGCCATTGGCGCCGATGCCACTTTTGATGCAGTGGTGACCCTCTCGACCCTCGTCTCCGCCGGCATCATGCTTATCACGAACATCAACCTCGACGGCATTCTCGGATCCATTATCTCGCTCGTCATCATTAAGGCGGGTATTGAAATGATTGGAGCGCCGGTGGGACAGCTCCTCGGAAAGAGCATATCAAGGGACATGATGCACAACATCATGCAGGACGTGAATCAGTTTGCCGGAGTGCTCGGTGTCTATGATGTCATCCTCAATTACTATGGTCCCAACGCCATCATCGGTTCGCTCCACGTCAGCGTGCCGGAGTCGATGACGGCCAGGCGCATCCATGGCCTTACACGGTCCATCACCAAACTGCTCTACGACAAGTATCATATCATTGTCACAGTGGGCATCTATGCCGTAAGTGACCATGGCAAGGATGGTGAGCTGCAAAAAAGCGTTATGAATTTCCTGAAGAACTATCCACATATTGAGCAGGTGCATGGCTACTTCCATCTTGAGGAGAAACACACCATCACCTTCGACGTAGTGCCCGACGATACCATCCATGACGACAACGCTTTCCATTTCCAGCTCTTGCAGGCTGTCCGCAAGGTCTATCCCGAATATATTTTCGACATATACATCGACCATGTCTACTGTAAGTAAGCCCTGATTCTTATCGTTGAGGATGAGGCCACGCCCATACTCTTCCTCGCTGACAAGGATGTCGTGGAGGACCAGCAAGGGGCATCGCTCGGCAATCGATTATATGTTGTGGCAACTGTTTTCTTTGAAAAGATATTTGATGATAGAACACTTGGGCCAAGGTTAATAAATAACAAAAATGTGTTCAGACGGACAATAAAAAAGAGAGTTACAAAGGTGTAACTCTCTGATTCTTAAAGCGCTTCAAGATGGACTTGAACCAACGACCCCCTGATTAACAGTGCTAAAAGGCGATATTTAACAAATATCACAGGATATTATTCGATTGATAATCAGATAGTTTCTGAAAATATGATATTCTATGATAGGGTATAAAACTCAATAAATAAGAAACTCTATGTACACCACATGTACACGGATATAAGGCTTTTTTAGGGTACTTATTGTAAATGTTTTTCTCACAAATCGCCTATTTTAACATTTTAACTATAATTCTACGGATAATCAGGGTGTTTATGCTGACTTTGCAACCTAAACCAACGACAGTACAAAATGAAGACAGCAACCGCAAATACAAAACAATCGGTATTGTTCAACAACCATGTTGGAGATTGCTATCTCGCACTCGCCTTAGACAAGCGCAACCCGACACGTTCGGTCAACTCCGAGTATCCTCTCTGCATGCGTTTCACTGTCAATGGCGAGCGATACTACTATAATCTCGGCGAGTCGTTTACGGAGCAGGAGATAGCTGTGATTGCTGTGGCGACAGGAAATGGAGAGAGAAAAAATGGTATTGAAACCAACTATGAGAAGCAAACTCGTCTGCGCAATGTGTTTCAACACTATGTCGACTTTGTGATTCAGCTTAATGCCAATGCTCTTGGACAAGTATGCTGCCAAACCAAAGCTGGGTAAACGGGTCTTTCCTTATATTCTTGATGCCATTAAAGACGATGACTCTTCCGAGATGAAGAAACGGGTGCATCAGGAGAATCGAAATATTCGTGACCGTCTTGAAAAGGTTTGTCAAAGCCTTGGATGGACCACACATCTGACGAGCACGTATGCCCGCCATTCCTTTGCGAGCAACCTCAACGAGCAGGAGGTCCCACGCTCCTATATCAGTGATGCCATGGGACATAGCCTTGGCAACCAGGGGCAGATTACGCAAAGATACATATCGCCATATTCTTTGGAGAAGCGCATGTGCTATAATGCCTTGCTGCTCCGTAAGGATGAGGAAACGTTGCTGGCATCAGATAGTCCTCAGCGTCCGTTGGGACAAACGTTCCTCTGTCAACCAAAGGCAAACTTCTGCAGAAATTCGAGTCGTTCTCTGAGGAAGATCTCAAGGAGGCATTGATTGCATTGAAGAAAAAAGAATTGCAGCGATTGGAGGATGACGACTTCTGAGCATAAATCTGCCGATTGTTTGGGTGAATGAAAATAAATGGGTAAATTTGAGACGACAATTCCGTCTTATGACAAATATGAACAACAAATACTTGGACATTTTCATCCATCTATGGAATCATGCGGAGAACGAGATCGTAGAGTTCAAGAAAGCAGAGCATTCCTTTGATATTGACGAGCTCGGCAAATACTTCTCCGCTCTCAGCAACGAGGCCAATCTGCGTGAACGTGAATGTGGCTGGATTGTCTTTGGCGTATGGGATAAACAGCATAAGATCGTAGGAACTTCGTTCAAAGAGGGAGAGGTGGCCGTGAATAAGTTGAAACAGGATATGTCACAGCATACTACAGATAATCTTATCTTCCGTGACATCGTTCCTATAGAAGTAGAGGGTAAGCGTATTTTGTTGTTCCAAGTTCCTGCCTCGCCACGTAATATCGTCATGCACTGGAAAGGTATTGCATATGGTCGTGATGGAGAGAGCCTGAAACCGCTCAACCAAGCCAAACAGGACGCCATACGCCAACAGCCACCTTTACCCGATTGGTCAGCAGGACTGGTTCCCAACGCAACTGTGGAGGACCTTGATGAGTTGGCTTTGGCAAAAGCAAGGATAGAGTTCAAAAAAGTCCATTCGTCTAACATCTCAGCAAGCGAGGTGGATGCTTGGAGTGACGAAGATTTTCTTAGTCATAGCATGATGATGCGTGACGGGCAACTCACCCGTGCTGCCATCCTGCTTCTTGGCAAACCTATGTCAATACAAAAGATCTATCCTGCGGTGGCTCAGATAACATGGACTTTGGAGGACAAGGACAGAAATGTTATAGACTATGAACACTTCACGATACCTTTTATATTGACTGTCGATAAGGTACTGGCTAAGATACGAAATATGACCATGCGAGAGCTGCCCGGCGGTACGCTCTTTCCCGATACCATGAAGCAGTATGACGAGTATACTATCCGCGAGGTGATGCATAATGCCATTGCCCATCAGGACTATACCCTCCAACAACGCATAGTCTTTGTGGAGAGCCCTGACCAACTCTATTATGGCAATGGCGGCTCATTCATCCCTGGAACAGTGGAGAATGCGCTTGAGCATCGTGGGCCGCAACTCCATTACCGCAACGAGTGCCTCTGCCGTGGTATGGTCAACTTCAATATGATAGACACCGTAGGTCGTGGCATTCGTAAGATATACACGGAGCAGCGCAATCGCTTCTTTCCCATGCCCGACTACGATATCGACAACGAGCACCGCACCGTAGGCGTAACTATCTATGGCAAGATGATAGACGAGAAGTACACAGAATTGCTAAAACATGACACATCGCTGACTTTGAAAGAATGCATTTGGCTTGATGCTGTACAGAAGCACCGTCCTCTTACGAAGGAGGCTACAAAATATCTTCAGGATAGGGAATTGGTTGAGGGTAAGTACCCTAACCTAACCATTTCCCTTTCTGTAGCAAAGTTGACTAACCAACTTGGGCACTATACAAAGGAGCATGGACTTGCAAAAGAGGCCATAATCAAGCTCGTGTTACAGCTTGCTCATAATGCTGGTAAAGAAGGTTTTAAGAGGCAGGATGCTTTCGAGACCTTGGAAACAGCTCTTCCTATAAGTAACAGCAAGGATAAGAAACTCCGATTTATAAGTAATCTGCTCGTGTCTTTAAATAAGGAAGGGTTGATAACTATGACTAAAGTAGGGAGACGGTGGGCTATAACCAAGTTAGGGGAAGACAAACTTAGATTGCAAATATAGCAGCGTAATGGCTTTTAGTCGAATTTCGACTAATTTAGTCGAAAACGATAGTAATTTAGTCGAAATTCGGTCGTAAATGGTCTTAGAATAGTCGAAAACGGTCTTCTTGGGGGCGTAACTCGGTCGTCGCCTGACGTTTAAATAAATACGCACCTGTTATGTGTATTGATAATCAAAGAGATGGCAAGACGACCGATGTAACGATTAAAAAAAAAGAAGTTTTGCTTTGCTGCGTGTCTCAAAGCTCTCTCAAATCGATGAATTTCCTTCAGACCACTTACAGACCACGCAGAGGTCTTAACAGACCACATAGGAATTCTAAAATATCCTAATAGACAAGAAGTTACATGCGTAAAATAGTGTCTAAAATATACGGTCAATGTATGAATATGTTCGTTAAAAATAAAAGAGCCAGATGTTTTATGCGCATAATCTTGTATTGAACATACATTATTTTCTGTGAATGTATGAGTGAGCTCGTTGGTTCGGACGGACAAAGGAAGAACTGCTGAGTCTGTTGCTTGGATAGAAATGGCCTATCGGAAAGAGAACATAACATTCTGTATGTACACAAATATAAAAAACATCATTTTATTTTTCGGTGAACAATATCTTTAGTGTATTTACCGAAAAATAAAACCACATTTATGGCTATAATTGGAAGAGAAAAGGAGATAGAGGAATTTAGGCATTTGTACGATAGCGGCAAAGCTGAGTTCGTGGCTATCTATGGACAATTGCGGAATTAAGGTTGTAATAAAAACATTGAAATAGATGAAAAGGGTTGTATTGCTTTCAATGATATGCCTCGTGGCGATAACATCGACCGCACAGAGCATTAGCGGGTGTGTGATTGACGAGCAAGCGCAGCCAAGTCGCCAGGGTCGTAGGGAACCACTGGGTATTAGTTGTATGCAAATGATATGCGCACACTCTGGAAAGAAATATAATCAAGATTTCCTCTCTAATATTTGTCATGCCACAACCCAAGGAGTGTCTCTTCTTGGCATAAGGGATGCCGCCGTCAAACTCTTCCTTGGCTAACTTACGCATCTGCGTATCCTCATGTTTGTAGTAGGCTTGCGTACTCACACCATGCAGTCCACAAAGCAACGTGACGGCATATACCCTCATGTCGCTCTCGTGAAGCCTACTGACTACTTGGTACCCAGCTTTTTTAGGTCTATACCACACACATCATTGCCGAATGCCACCATCTCCTCATAGAAGTCGGCACGCAGCTTCTCGCGCTTCAGCTCTCCTTTTAGACGTGCCACCTCATCTTGAAGAGCCTTATAGTCATCAGAAGTGGCATTCTTACCATTTCTACTGCGATCCAACAGGGATTGGAGCCTCTCATTTTTCTTTTCCATCTTTTCATTTTGAGGTGTCAACCGTATTTAAAAAAAGACAGTCAATGGATGTCTATTATATGTTGTGGCAACTGTTTTCTTTGAAAAGATATTTGATGATAGAACACTTGGACCAAGGTTAATAAATAACAAAAATGTGTTCAGACGGACAATAAAAAAAGAGAGTTACAAAAGTGTAACTCTCTGATTCTTAGAGCGCTTCAAGATGGACTTGAACCAACGACCCCCTGATTAACAGTCAGGTGCTCTAACCAACTGAGCTATTGAAGCAAAATGTGGGATATCAGGTTTAGAGTCCATATCCCTGGACTTGAGCGCTTCAAGATGGACTTGAACCAACGACCCCCTGATTAACAGTCAGGTGCTCTAACCAACTGAGCTATTGAAGCAGTTGCTTGCCACGCAGGGAAAAAGCAACCCTTGCGTGAATTGCGGTGCAAATGTAGCCCAAAAAATTGAATGGTGCAATACTTTTTGCAAAAATGTTTAAAATTTAGCCCCTGAGGTGAAAATTGGGGGGCTGCCACAGCCGCAATTCCAGTTATAAGTAGTACTTTAGCAGTCAAAATAGAAACAGATGGGAAAAACGCTAAGAAACCTGGCTCTTGCAGCCCTGGCCATAGGGCTGGCAGCTCCGGCGGCCATCACGGGCCAGTCGAAGAAGCAGAGCGATGACGCTGCAGTGATACGCAACCTGGATATATTCAACTCTATCTACAAGGAGCTGAACACCTTCTATGTCGACACACTCGATGCCAAGCAGACCATAACGACGGCCATCAACAGCATGCTCGACAACATCGACCCCTACACCGAGTATATCCCGGCCGAAGACCAGGACGACTTTATGGTGATATCGACGGGCGAGTATGGCGGCATAGGGTCCTATATCATGACGCGCCACGACAGCACGGGCGTGTGCATAAGCGAGCCCTACGAGGGCAGCCCGGCGGCCAAGGCGGGCCTCAAGCCGGGCGACCGCATCGTGGCCATCGACGGCGACACGGCCACCAAGTGGAAAGACGGGCAGGTGAGCAAGCGCCTGAAGGGGCAGGCCAACACGCAGCTCAAGCTCACGGTGGTGCGCCCCTATGTGAGCGACAGCGTGAAGACCTTCACCATCACGCGCGAGAAGATAAAGGTGAACCCCGTGCCCTACTATGGCGTGACGCATGGCAACCTGGGCTACATCAACATCACCACCTACAACGAGCACACGGCCGAGCAGGTGAAGGCCGCCGTCGAGGCCTTGCAGCATAACCCGGCTGTGAAATGCCTGGTGCTCGACCTGCGCGGCAATGGCGGCGGCCTGGTCGACGAGGCGGTGAAAATGATAGGCTTCTTTGTGCCAAAAGGCACCGAGGTGCTTCAGACCAAAGGGCGCAACACGCTGAACTTCAAGTCCTACAAGACGACCGAAGATCCCATTGCACCCACCATGCCGCTGGTGGTGATGGTCGACGGCGGCTCGGCCAGCGCCAGCGAGATCACGGCTGGTGCCCTGCAGGACCTGGACCGCGCCGTGGTGGTGGGCTCCCGCTCGTTTGGCAAGGGACTTGTGCAGCAGACGCGACAGTTGCCCTTCGACGGAATGCTCAAGGTGACTGTGGCCAAGTATTACATACCCAGCGGCCGCCTCATCCAGGAGATTGACTACTCGCATCGCAACGCCGACGGCGAGGCCCAGCGCATACCCGACAGCCTCACCACCGTGTATCACACGGCCCACGGCCGCGAGGTGCGCGACGGCGGCGGCATCACGCCCGACATCAAGGTTACCTATCCCGAGCTCAACCGGCTGGTCTACAACATTGTGCGCGACAATTGGGCCTTTGATTTCGCCACCAAGTATGCTGCCGAGCACGCCAGCATTGCGCCGGCTGCCGAGTTTGCCGTCACCGACACGATATTCAACGAGTTCAAGAGGTTTATCGACCCCAAGCGTTTCAACTACGACAAGGTGTGCGAGCAGGGGCTGAGCCAGCTCAAGAAGGTGGCCGAGGCCGAGGGCTACATGACCGACTCGACCAAGGCCGAGTTTGCCAAGCTCGAGAAGCTGCTCAAGCACAATCTCGACCACGACCTCGACAACAACCGCAAGTCCATATCGCAGCTGCTCTCGGGCGAAATCCTGAAGCGCTACTACTACCAGCGGGGCGTGATAGAGAACTCGCTCAACACCGACGAGGCGCTCGACAAAACCGAGGCCATGATATCGAAGCCGGGCGAGTATGAGCACCTGCTCAACCTCGACGCCAAGACCAAGACCAAGGCCAAGGCGCCTGCCAAGCGGGCCGCCGGAAAGAAGCGAAACGGCAAGTGAGCCTTGTGGGCCGCTCGCGGCGCGTAGTGTGAAATCGCCTGCCGTGGGAAGGAAAATGGTGCCGTTGGTCGATAAAATCGACCTTTGTGCCGAAAAAACTTGCACAACACAAACTCGTAACTTAACTTTGCACTAACACACAAGACGAAAGACAAATAGATAAATTTTGTTTTTTTCATTTTAACATCATGTTTTAGGTTTGTTTAGGGTTAAAAGTTAACCGGCGAAATTTTAATTCTGTAAAAAACTGTTTTAAGGAAGTTTTAAAAAAACGACCGAAAGAAGTCTCGCAACCGGGGCTTCTTTCTTTTTGGGTAGGCAATAGCCATGCAGCTGAGCTTCCGTCTGCCTGTGTCACTGTCCTCCCTCGAGCAGGTTGGCAGGCAGCGGCAGGTTTCTCCTAAAGCGATGTGAGGTGCCTGCGCCGCGCCGCGACATGGTTCTTTACATTGCTCTTGTTTCGCCTTTGCCGGCTCTGGCGGCGGGTGGGCGGCAAGCATGGTCGAGTGGCCCCGACTTGTGCCCAAAACCACCCGCGCAAGGGCTTTGAAACACAAAAGGATAAAATAAATTGTCCTCTGCTTTTGGTGTTAAACCGAAAATTGCTATCTTTGCGTGTTTCTTTGGCAAAAAATGCTAAATAGACCGAAAATAAGGAAATAAAACAAAACTTTATTAAATAATGGCAGCATTAGAGAAAATTAGAAAAAGATCTGTGATCTTGACGATTGTGATAGGCGCCGGCCTTCTCGCCTTCATCATTGAGGGGGGGTGAGTGCCTCGCAGTCATTCTTCAACGACACCTCGGCCGCTCGCGTGGGCAGCGACAAGATCGGCGTCCAGGAATTCAACCAACGCTATGAGCAAATGACCCAAGACAACCAAAACCAGCAAAACAAGCAAGACGCCGCTGTTGAGCAGCAACAGCTGCTCACCCAGATGGAGATGGAGACCCTGCTCGACAACGAGTGCGAGGCCAACTCTATCGACGTGAACGACGACGAGCTCTCGATGGTGGTCAACAACAGCCAGATGGGTCAGCAGATGACACAATATATCGCTCAGCAGCTGGGCCAGAACATACAGTCGCCCGCTCAACTCGACCGCATGATACAAGCCAACCCCGAGAAATTCCAGCTCGTGGCAGGCAAGTGGAACGAGATGAAGAAGCAGGCCAGCGACATGCTGCGCTCGAGCGTGCTCCAATACATGGTCTCTAACGCCATTCAGCCCAACGACCTCGAGCTGAGCGTGATGAACGCCGAGAACAGCGACACCTACGAGGTGAGCTTCGCCAAGAAGGACTACTCGACGGTGGCTACCGACAAGAAATACCAGCCCAGCCAGAGCGAGATCGAGGCTGTGTACAACCAGTACAAGAACCTGTGGAAGATCAACGACCCGCAGGCCCGCCTGCACTATGTGGCCGTCAACATCGCTCCCAGCAAGGCCGACCTGGCCGCCGCCCAGAAGGTGATCGACAAGGCCAAGGCCGTGATTGCCGGTCCCAACGGCGTCGACTCGCTCAAGAACATAAGCGAGTTCAGCAACATCCAGAACAGCAAGATCACCCTGGAGCAGGCCAAGCAATTTGCCCAGCAAATGGGCGACTCGGCGTTTACCGCCTTTGTGAGCGGCGGCGCCAAGGGTGCAACCCACTTCTTCGACAAGGGCAACAACCACGTGATCTTCAAGATCACCGATGTGGCTGAGCTCGTCGACACTGCCAAGGTGGTGGTCGTGGAGGTGCAAGGCGACAAGGCCAAGCAGAACAAGGTGCTTGCAGCCCTCAACGCCGGCCAGGACGTGAGCAAGATGCAAGGCGTGCAGGTTGCTCCCGAGCAGCCCATGCAGGTGCAGAACCCGCAACTGAGCGACAGCGTGAGAAATCAGATTGAGGCCAACGCAGCCACTGGCAAGTACTTTGTGCTGCAAAGCGATGCCAAGAACGGCGCAGCCCTGTTGAAGGTGAACAGCGCAGTGAAGAAGACCTTCTACTCGCTGGCTGTGTCGAGCTATGAGGTGGTGGCCAGTTCCCAGACGAGCACCAGCACCCAGGACAAGCTCCAGACCTTCTTGAACAAGAACAAGACGGCGGCCGCCTTTGAAAAGAATGCTGCCAAGTATGGCTATGCAGCCCAGGAGGCATTTGTCAACTCGGCCACTGCACAGCTGGGTGGCAACCCGCAATTTGGCATGCCGGGCATCACCAACTCGCGCAAGGCCATAAAGTGGGCCCTCACCGAGGGCAAGAAGGGCACCGTGTCTAACATCTTCACCGACAACAACGACGTGCTCGTGGCTGTTGCGCTCGACGACATCTACGACGGCGACTTCCTGCCGCTCACCGACCCCGAGGTGCTCACCTTCTGCACCAACAAGGCCCGTGCCCTGAAGATCGCCAAGGCCATGGAGGCCCAGTACAAGGGCAAGGCCAGCAACGTGGCCGGCTATGCCAAGCTCTTCGGCACCACCCCCGACGTGACAAGCGTCACCTTCGGCAACGACCAGGTGATGAAGATCAACACCACTCCGCTCAGCCTCGACGGCCAGGAGGGCGACGGCGGCTTCATAGGCCGCGTGGCAGCTGCCAAGCAGGGCAAGACCTATGTGTGGGCCGGCAACAGCGCCATCTATGCCTTCACGGTGACCAAGACCACCAAGAGCGCCATGAAGCTCAAGAAGGAAGAGCTCAAAAACCGCTGGATGATGCAGTATGGCATCATTTCCAACCAGCAGATGGGCATCGACCGCTTTACCAGTGTGCTCATGACCTCTAAGAAGATCAAAAACAACCTCGTGAAGTTCCAGTAACCACACTGCGAGGAAAACCGCGACAACTTTACAACTCCCGCATACAATGCCGCCAGCCGCAACGCTGGCGGCATTTTTTGCCTCGGGGCGTTGTAGAAATCGAAAATATTGCTTAATTTTACACGCATATAAACAAAAATCACATCCCTGCAGCCCTGCCGCATGCAAAGTTGCAGGGCGCTACAACAAAATCAATCACAACACGCTATGGCCACTATCAACGAAGTACAGGACGAAATTATCGACGAGTTTGAAGGCTTCACCGACTGGATGGACAAGTACCAGCTCATCATCGACATGGGCAACGCCATGCCGGCCCTCGACGAGAAATACAAAACCCCCGACAACCTCATCGACGGCTGCCAGAGCCGCGTGTGGCTGCAGGCCGACTATGTCGACGGCAAGGTGGAGTTTCAGGCCGACAGCGATGCCATCATCGTCAAGGGCATCATCTCGATGCTGGTGCGGGTGCTCAACGGCCGCACGCCGCAAGAAATACTCGATGCCGACCTCTACTTTATCGACCGCATAGGGCTGCACGAGCACTTGTCGCCCACACGCAGCAACGGGTTGCTGGCCATGGTGAAGAAAATCATGGCCTATGCCGTGGCCTTCAAGGCGACTCAGGGCTGAGACCAGCCCTGTCACAGGCCAGGAGCGGCACAGCTACAGCACGCAATCTTTTTAATTAACTCCATAAAACATCCATTACACTATGTTCAAAAACCATCCCAAGGGGTTGATCCCCGCCGCCCTGAGCAACATGGGCGAACGCTTTGGCTATTACATCATGAATGCAGTGCTGCTGCTGTTCTTGTGCTCCAAGTTTGGCTTGAGCGACGAGACGAGCGGTATCATCTACTCGGTATTCTATGCCCTGATTTATGTGCTGAGCCTCTTTGGCGGCTTTGTAGCCGACCGCACGCAAAACTACAAGGGCACCATCATGGCCGGCCTGGTGGTGATGGCCTCGGGCTATGTGCTGCTGTCGATACCCATCATGTCGACCGCGAGCAACATCGGGTGGCTGCTGCCCTTCACCTGCTTTGCCTTGCTGCTCATCGCCTTTGGCAACGGCCTGTTCAAGGGCAACCTGCAGGCCATTGTGGGCCAGCTCTACGACAACTTTGAGGCCGAGGCTGCCAAGAAAGGCCCCGAGGCTGTGAAGGCCGTGCAGGGCAAGCGCGACTCGGGCTTCCAAATCTTCTATGTGTTTATCAATGTGGGCGGCCTGGTGGCACCCTTCATTGCTCCCTACCTGCGCCAGTGGTGGCTGGGCACCAAGGGGCTGCTCTACAATGCCGAGCTGCCGGCCCTGTGCCACAAGTTTATCGAGAACCGCGCCGGCATGACTGGCGAGGAGAGCAGCAACCTGGTCAAGCTCATGCACGACGTGGGCGGCAACGTCAACGACATGGCCGCAGCGTGCACGGGCTATCTCGACGCCTTCAACACCGGAGTGCACTACTCGTTTATCGCCAGTGTGGTGGCCATGCTCATCTCGCTGGTCATCTTCGTTGCCTACAAGCGCATCTTCCCCACGCCGGCCAAGAAGGAGGCTGCTGCTGCGGTTGAGTATACCGCCGAGGAGAAGGCTGCCATGGGCAAGGAGATCAAGCAGCGCATGTATGCCCTCTTTGCCGTGCTGGGCATCGCCATCTTCTTCTGGTTCTCGTTCCACCAGAACGGTCAGTCGCTCTCGGTGTTTGCCCGCGACTTTGTGAAGACCGACTCGATAGCTCCCGAGATATGGCAGGCTGTGAACCCCTTCTTTGTGATCGTGCTCACGCCCATCATCATGTGGATATTTGGCGTGCTGGGCCGCCGCGGCAAGACGATCTCGACGCCGCGCAAGATTGCCTATGGCATGTTTATCGCCGGCCTGGCCTACTTGTTCCTCATGATCTTCTCGCTGGTCAACCATTATCCCTCGGGCGAGCAGTTCAAGCTCATGAGCGTCACGGCCAAGGAGAGCATGAAGGCTGGTCCGTGGGTGCTCATCGTCACCTATTTCTTCCTCACGGTGGCCGAGCTGTTTATCTCGCCGCTGGGCCTCTCGTTTGTGTCGAAGGTGGCTCCCAAGCACCTGCAGGGTGTGTGCCAGGGCTTGTGGCTGGGTGCCACGGCTGTGGGCAACCTGCTCATCTGGATAGGCCCGCTCATGTACAACAAGATGCCCTTGTGGGAGTGCTGGGGTGTGTTCCTGGCCGTGTGCCTGGTGTCGATGGGCGTGATGCTGGGCATGGTGAAGTGGCTGGAACGCGTGACGGGCGAGTAAGCGCTGCTGCCGCGGTGTGATCCACGCCACGACGATTTAGCATAGTCATAAAAAGTCGCAGGATATTATCATTCTGCGACTTTTTTTAGTACTTTTGTGAAAGTACAACTTTAAAACAGAAAATCGTTATGTTTGAAAATCAACCAAAGGGACTTTGGGCATTGTCGCTTGCCAACACGGGCGAGCGATTTGGTTACTACACCATGATTGCCGTGTTCGTTTTGTTTTTGAAAGCCAATTTCGGCCTGAGCGCGGGAGCGGCCGGGGCCATCTACAGCATCTTTATGGGCTTGGTCTATTTCCTGCCCTTTGTGGGCGGCATCATGGCCGACAAGTACGGCTATGGCAAAATGGTGACCATGGGCATCGTGGTCATGTTTCTGGGTTACCTGTTTCTGGCAGTGCCACTGGGCGGCAACACGGTAGCCCTGGTGGCCATGCTCGCCGCGCTTGCCCTCATCAGCCTGGGCACGGGCCTGTTTAAGGGCAACTTGCAGGTGATGGTGGGCAACCTCTACGACGACCCGCGCTACAGCGACCGCCGCGACTCGGGCTTCAGCATCTTCTACATGGCTATCAACATAGGGTCGCTCTTTGCGCCCACCGCTGCCATAGGCATCATGAATTATGTGCAATCGCGATATGGTGTGAGTGTGAACGACTCCTACCACTACGCCTTCGGCATCGCCTGCCTGTCGCTCATTCTCTCCATTGCCATCTACTATGCCTTCCGCGGCAGCTTCAGGCAGACCGAGAACATAAGCAGCAAGAGCGCTGCCAGCGACCAGGTTGAGGAGATCTCCAAGGAGGAGACCAAGAGCCGCATCACGGCTCTGTGCCTCGTGTTTGCGGTGGTCATCTTCTTCTGGATGGCCTTCCAGCAAAACGGCCTCACGCTCACGCTCTTTGCCGATGAGTTCACGGCCAAGACCTCGTCGGGCTTGCAGAGCATGGCCTTCGACGTGTGGAACCTGGTGTTGCTCATCTTCATCGTCTATGCTCTCTTTGGTCTTTTCCAGAGCAAGCATGCCAAGGGGCGTGTGATCTCGGCCCTGGTCATCGTGGCCAGTGCCGCGGTGCTCGTCTACCGCTACATGCACCTCGCAGGCAGCATCGACATTGCAGCCCCCATCTTCCAGCACTTCAACCCCTGCTTTGTGGTGATGCTCACGCCGGTGAGCATAGCACTCTTCGGCTCGCTGGCCAAGAAGGGCAAGGAGCCCAGCGCCCCGCGCAAGATTGCACTGGGCATGCTCGTGGCAGCCGCAGCCTATGTGATCATGATGGTGGGCTCGATAGGCCTGCTCTCGCCTGCCCAGCAGAAGGTGGCAGGCGACGCAGCTACATTTGCCTCGCCCAACTGGCTCATCTTTACCTATATGACCCTCACCTTCGGCGAACTGCTGTTGTCGCCCATAGGCATCTCGTTTGTGAGCAAGGTGGCACCGCCCAAGTACAAAGGCATGATGATGGGCGGGTGGTTTGTGGCCACCGCCGTGGGCAACCTGCTGGTGAGTGTGGGTGGCTTCTTGTGGGGCAGCCTGCCGCTGTGGAGCGTGTGGTGCGTCTTTGTGGTGCTGTGCCTGCTCTCGGCGCTGTTCATGTTTGCTATCATGAAGCGGCTTGAGAAGGTGGCCAAGTGAGGCGTCGCGTGAGACGTTGCGACAACAACACACACACAAAACATACAAACCCCGCGTGTGACACTGGCGAGCGTGCAACTGCTGCATGCCGGCGTCACACGCTTTTTTTTTATTTACAATGCACACGACACGATGAGAAGACATATACTCGCAATTGCAATGGCAATAACGACGATAGCGGGCGCTGCGGGCGCCCATGTGATGATCGACGGCAAGCTGCAAGGCTCGGCCATATACCCGGGCACCGAGCACGCCTATCAGGTCTACGTGCCCGAGCAGTACACAGGCAAGCAGGCTGCCTGCCTCTATGTGGGGCTCGACGGGGTGCTGTGCGATGCCCCGCGCGTGCTCGACAGCCTCATCGCCGCGGGCAAGATGCCTGTGACGATAGGGGTGTTTTTGCAGCCTGGAGTGGTGAAGAACGCGCGCGGCGAGGTGGTGCGCTACAACCGCAGCTACGAGTTTGACTCGCCCACTGCCGTCTTTGCCACTTTTCTCGACCGCGAGGTGCTGCCGGCCATCGAGGGCACGGTCACGCCCGACGGGCGGGTGATAAAGCTCTCGGGGCGGGCCCAGGACCGCGCGATATTCGGCTTGAGCAGCGGCGGCATTGCTGCCTTCACGGCGGCATGGCACTGGCCCTGGCAGTGGGGGCGTGTGTTCAGCGGTGTGGGCACCTTTGTGGGCATGCGCGGCGGCAACGACCTGCCCAAGATGGTGCGCAAGACCGAGCCCAAGCCCATCAAGGTGTTTCTGCAAGATGGCACCGCCGATGCCTGGAATGCGCTTTTCGGGCACTGGTATGAGGGCAACCGCATGCTGGCCTCGGCGCTCGACTTTGCGGGCTACGATGTGAAGTGCGACTGGAGCGACTGCGGCCACAACGTGACGCGGGCCACCCAGATTTTTGCCAGTGTCATGACCTGGCTGTGGCAGGACTGGCCAGCCGCTATCGTGGCGGGCACCACGCGCAACGACATGCTTGCCGCCCTGCTTGTGCCAGGCAGCAACTGGGTGCCGGGCAGCATCGCTGGCGGTCACGCCGGGCCACCCCGGCACATGGCTGTGTACCCCGACGGCAGCCTCATGGCCAAGGCCGTGCCGGGCAGCAACTGCTTGCAGCAATGGGTGGTTGAGAACGGGCATGTGATGCACGGCGAGCCTTTCTACTGGCTCGAGAGCTATGGCAACGCGCAGCTGCACACGGGCGGCATGGCCTATGACAGCAAGGGTAACCTGTGGGTGGTGACCGATGCAGGCATCCAGGTGTGCGACCACAACGGCCGCGTGCGGGGCATCGTCGACCTGCCTGAGGGCCTCGACGGCGATGTGAGCAATGTCGACATCGCAATCTTGCCGCGGGCTGTGAGGCTCACGGCGACAGGACAGGCGCATGAGGCTGCCTGCCCCACGTGGACGCGCGAGTTCAATGTGGAGCCTCCTGTCGCGGGCGTGCGGCCGCCCTCGCAGGGACAAGGATGAACGCTGCCCCCATGTGCGACGGCGGAGACAAAGCCGTGTGCCCCCTGCAAGCCGCCCCGGCATGGGGGCGAAACCAAGTGGCTCGGCGCCTGCCTGGCCTGGCTGCAATAGTCTTTGTACCGTTGTGGCAGGCATCGGTGTATAGAGCAGAACGCCTTGGCGAAAACTCTTGGGGTGAGCAATGACGAAATCAAGAAAAACATTTTTCTTTTTTGAAAAAATAGTGCGTATTTAATATCTTTTTTGTTATATTTGCATCAAAACCGCCCAATATGACATTGCGAAAATGGATTGAAGACAGGGCTATTCATGGTTATCCCACGTTTTCTGTCGAGGATGTGAGAGCAACGGGTTTGTGCTCTTCAGAGCAGATTCTTCAGAATGAACTCTCAAGACTATGTTTAAACAAGACCATAGCCAATGTATATAGAGGATATTATGTAATCATCCCTGTCCACTATGTATTGCGCGGTTCGGTACCTGCGACTTATTATATCGACCAGTTAATGGCTTATCTTAAAAAGCCTTACTATGTGTGTATGCTTAGTGCCGCAGAGCTGCTGGGTGCTGCTCACCAGCGTCCCCAGCAATTCTCAATTATGACGATTTTCCCAAAGCGTCGCATTGTTTCTACTCGTAATGTGACCATTGAGTGGTTTTATCGAAACACACTGCCACCAGAGGAGGCCTTTGTCACGAAGAATACAGAAACGGGCACTATCTGTATATCTAATCCTCTGCTGACGGCTGCCGACCTTGTACAGTATCAGCAACATGTGGGAGGACTGTCGCGAGTTGCTACCATACTTGAAGAACTCTCAGAGCAGATCGACGTGAAAAAGCAATTTACTCCGCTTGTAGCCTGTGTGAAAAAAGTCGTGTGGCAACGACTTGGCTATTTGCTTGAAAATGTTGTCGAACAAAAGAAGCTGGCAGATGACTTGTATGAGCAGTTGAGTGCATCGTCAGGTTATCTCAAATATCAACCTTTGAGCACATCGGCTGTTGATCGTTCATCTCTGAGAGATAGCCGATGGAAAATTAATATCAACATAGTAATAGAAACAGACGATATATGATAAACAGAACGGCGATACAACAATGGAGTAAGTGTGCTCCGTGGATTGATAATGCCCAGGTGGAACAGGACCTGATAATATGCCGTGCCTTGGTTGCCATCTTTAGCGATGAGTTCTTGGCATCTCAGTTGGCATTCCGAGGTGGAACCGCCCTGCACAAACTCTATCTTTCACCTCCGCCACGATACAGTGAGGACATTGATCTGGTTCAGATTGCTCCAGGACCTATCAAGCCTGTCATGTACCGATTAGGGGAAGTCCTTGACTGGCTGCCAGAGAGAGTGACCAAGCAGAAACGGTACAACAACACGATGTTGTTCAGGGTGGAATCTGAAATACCGCCTGTAGTACAGATACGCCTGAAAGTTGAAATCAATTGCTTCGAACATTTTAACGTACTTGGACTGGCAAAGATCCCGTTCAAAGTTGAAAACTCATGGTTCGCTGGCGAGGCCCAACTCACATCCTATCATTTCGAAGAATTGCTGGGTACCAAACTTCGTGCTCTTTACCAGCGAAAGAAAGGCCGTGATCTTTTTGACCTTTATATCGCCTTGCAACGAAAAACTGTAGACGTTGACAGAGTCCTGCAATGTTACAGAAAATATATGGAGTTTGTGGTTGACAAGGTACCATCTTATAAGCAGTTTGTAAACAACATGCAGAAGAAAATGGAGGATCCTGAGTTTACTGGCGACACGCAGTCGCTCTTGCGTCCTGGCATCACGTTCGATGCGAGCGATGCATATCAGCTCATTTATGAGACCTTTATAGCGAAGATGGCAGGAAGAAGGGATTGAATTCCCTGCGCTGCTAAGGAGGTTTTTCGGTTACTCAAAGGCTAACAACATAGTTAGGTGACTCCTATAGCCTGTGACGGGCTTCAACTCATGCATCGATGGTCTTGATCTTTCAAGGCTAAAAACATCTTGTGCCACGGCCTGCAAAGGCTATGTCACAAGATGCTGAATGGTTTGGCAACGACGGCGGCGGCTACTTTACAATCTTCTTGTCGGCTACCTTCCAGTCGTTGATGCCGCCGGCGAGGTTGGTCACCTTGAAGCCAGCGTCGGCCAGCTGCTGGGCGGCGCGGGCACTGCGCTTGCCGCTGCGGCAATACACTGCCACGGGTTTGCGACGGTCGAGCCGCGCCCGGGCCACGTCGATGAAGTCGTCGGCCTGCATGTCGATGTTTTGCGCGCCGTCGAGGTGGCCGTCGAGATACTCGGCCGGCGTGCGCACGTCGACGAGCTGCACCCCTGGCCGGGCGACGAAGGTCTCAAACTTGTCGACGCCCAGGGTGGTGAAGTTGAGGTTGCTCGAGCACGAGCCCAGCAACATGCCTAAGAGGCTTATCATGAGTAGAATGCGGGTTTTCATCGGCGGTCGCGTCGTGGGCTCACCGGGTGGGTGATGATTTGTAAAAATGCCTTGCCGCGGCGGGGGCGCACGGCCTTCTCAGGGTCTTCAAACATGGCCTCGTTCTCGTCGATGTACTTGTGCCACTTGTCCTCGAGCATGTCGGCCAGCTTGGGCTCCAGGATTTGGCCCGAGTGTCCCGAGTCCCACACAAAGCCCGGCAGGTCGCGCTGCAGCTCGGCAGTGGTGATGATGGGGGCCTTGTCGGGATTGATGATGATGTCGGGCTCCATGTCCATGTAGAACACTTGACGGCCCTTCCCGCTCCAGTCCTCGGCCTCGAAGGGCTCGCTCGAGAGCACACCCTTCATCACGATGCCCGTGTTGCCCTCGCCCACGCGCACCAGGTAGAAGCGGTCGCAGGCCTGGGCATGTTCCCAGTCCCACACGCTCCAGTTGAAGTACTCCTCGATGCAGTTTTTCATGCTCTGCTCGTAGTCGTGCATGTTGACCGACGATATCGAGGGATTCCACATCAGTATTATCGTATTCATAGCTTATAGGTTTTAGCACTCGTTGTTAAGTCGAGTTTTGATTACTACAAATATAATGAATAAGCCCTTGAGTTGCACGCCGAGGGGTATTAAAAATTTTAAAAACTATTGTCGCGGTTTGCCAGCTGTGGGTCAGGGCAGGGCCTCGAGCAGGCGCTCTACGAGGCGGGGCATGGCATAGCGGTCACGGTCGCGCTCCTCGATCCAGAAGTAGCCGGGGGGCAAGGCTGGCCTGCTGCCGGTGGCCAGCAGGTAGAAGTCGGCATAGATGGTGCGGTGCGTGAGCTGGTGCTTCACGGCGTGGCACAGCTCCACGGGGCCGACGCCGGGTGCGATGTCGAGGTGCGGCATGCCGCGAAGCTCGCCGGCCGCAGTGGCCGTGGCCGACTCGTACAGCACCGGCTCGTAGAGGCCTTGCCATATATCGCCGGCCTCGCGGCGGTGAATGGCGGTGCACCCGTCGCAACGCAGGTACACATACTGGAAGTAGCGCGTGGTCACACGCGCGCTCTTGAGCTTAGCGGGCAACTGGTCTACCCGGTGGCTGTGCAGGGCCTCGCAGGTGTCCTCCAGCGGGCACTGGCTGCAGCGGGGCGACCTGGGCGTGCAGCAGGTGGCCCCGAAGTCCATCATGGCCTGGTTGAACGCGGCGGCCTGGTCCACTGGCAGCAGGCTCTGGGCCAGGGCTGCAAAGGTCTTGCGGCCCGCCGTCGTGTCGATGGGGGTGTCGATGCCATAGTGGCGCGAGAGCACGCGGTAGACGTTGCCGTCGACTGTGGCCACCGGCCGTCCGAAGGCTATCGAGGCAATGGCGGCAGCCGTGTAGTCGCCCACGCCCTTGAGGGCTTTCAGCCCCTTGAAGTCGGCCGGGAAGCCGCCCATGGCCACCACTTGGCGTGCAGCTGCAAGCAGGTTGCGGGCACGGCTGTAGTAGCCCAGTCCCTGCCACATGAGCAGCACCTCGTCTTCGCTGGCCGCGGCCAGGTCGCCCACTCGCGGCCAGCGGTGCACAAAGCGTTGCCAGTAGTCGCGTCCCTGGTCGATGCGCGTCTGCTGCAAGATGACCTCGCTCAGCCATATAGCATAGGGGTCGCGCGTGTGGCGCCACGGCAGGTCGCGGCCGTTGAGGCGGTACCAGTGCAAAATGCGCGCCTGGAAACTGTCGTTGCTCATGACTCGAAGGTGGCCGGTCGCAGCTGGCGCAGCGGCGTGAGGAAAAACGGGCGTTCCATGAGGTGGGGGTGGGGCACCGTGAGGCCGGGCTCGTCGATGGTCACCTGCTGCCAGCGTGAGTGCCGGCCGTGGGTAGCGGTGTCTTGCTCGATATAGACGATGTCGATGTCGACCAGGCGGTCGATGTAGTGGCCCGCAGCGTCGCGGTGGCAGGGGCTGCCCAGCTGTGCCTCGATGCCGTGTATCCAGTCGAGCACCTGGCGCGCTGTCTTGCTTGTGGTGAGGGCCACGCCCACGTTGAGAAAGTCGTGGGGCGAGTCGAAGCCCCAGGCCCGCGACTGCACAATCGAAGAAACCTGACACCCGCCAGTGCCTGCACTGAGCAGGGCAATGGCGCGCATCAGGTTGCTATGGCGGTCACCCAGATTGGTGCCGATGTTGAGATAATATTTCAACTACTTGATGTGCTTTAAGATGTCGAGCAGATGATCCCACACCAGCTTCACTGTGGGAATGTAGAGGCACTCGTCGGGCGTGTGCACGTTGCGCAATGTGGGGCCAAACGAGATCATGTCCATGTCGGGGTAGCGCTCGGCAAAGAGGCCGCACTCGAGGCCGGCATGTATGCCTATCACCTTGGGCTCCTTGTGGAACAGGCGCTCATACGACTCCTTGGCAATCTCCACGAGCTTGCTGCCGGGCTTCATGGGCCAGGCGGGGTTGGCCTCGTTGTGCACAATGTTGTAGGCGCCGGCCAGGCGGAATGCTGCCTCGACGGTGTTGCACATGTTGAGCAGGTTGCTGTTCACGCTGCTGCGCTGCAGCGATATCACCTTCAGGTAGTCGGTGCCGGTCTCCACCACCGACACGTTGCTCGAGGTCTCGACAAGCCAGCTTATTTCCTCGGCCTGGCTCATGGCATACACGCCGTTGTCGACAGCCTGCAGGGCCATGACGATGTTGCGGCCTTGCTCGCGTGGCAGCACCTGCTCGACGGGAGCGCTCGACAGGGCAAATTGCATGTTGGTATCGGTCACAAAGTACTCGTTTTTCACGTCGGCCTGGAATTTCTCCCAGTCCTTGCGCACCTGCTCCACCATGCCGCCGGGCACAGCTGCCACCACCTTGCCGTCGCGCGGAATGGCGTTGTGCATCTTGCCCGAGTCGAAGCTGGCAAGCCTCAGGTCGAGCTTGTCTTGCTCGATGTAGAGGAAGCGGGCCAGTATCTTGATGGCGTTGGCACGCTTCTTCTCGATGTCGTCGCCCGAGTGGCCGCCGTTGAGGCCCTTGAGCGAGAGCAGGATGAAGTCGTAGCCGGCAGGAGCGTCCTCGCGGGCAAAGTTGAATGTGGCCTCGGTGCCGCAGCCGCCAGCGCAGCTTATGAAGATCTCGCCCTCGTCCTCGCTGTCGAGGTTGATGAGGTACTTGCCGCTCATGAAGTCGCTCTTCATGCCTATGGCACCCGAGAGCTCGGTCTCCTCGTCGCGGGTAAACACGCACTCGATGGGCCCGTGCTCGATGTCGTCGCTGGCCAGGATGGCCAGCTCTATGGCGTCGCCTATGCCGTCGTCGGCACCCAGCGTGGTGCCCTTGGCACGCAGCCAGTCGCCGTCGACGTAGGTCTGGATGGGGTCGTTGTAGAAGTCGAAGTCAACGTCGACGAGCTTGTCGCACACCATGTCCATGTGGCTTTGCAGCACCACGGTGGGGCGGTCTTCGTAGCCCTTGGTGGCAGGCTTCTTGATGAGCACGTTGCCAGTCTCGTCGACTACTGTCTCAAGGCCGTGGTTCTTGCCGAAGTCCTTGAGATATTCAATCATTTTCTCCTCGTGCTTTGACGGGCGAGGAATCTTGTTGATTTGAGCAAACTGATCGAAAACGATCTTGGGTTCTAATTTTGCCATAATATTTTGATTTAAAAGATTAAGTATTCCTTTTTTTTTCACTGTCATCAATCCTGCTGCATCGCGGCCTGGGCGGCACAGCGTGGACACAACCCCTTGACCAGGTAGTTGACCCCTCGCACCCGGTAGCCGGCAGGCAGCTGCACCTGGGGCACGTGCACCTGGCTCAGGCAGAAGGTGCGGTTGCAGCGCTCGCAGTAGAAGTGCACGTGGCGGTCGCTGTCGTGCTCGTCGCCGGTGCCGTGGCACAGCTCATACTTGGCACTGTCGCTGCCGTCCTCGATCACGTGCACCAGCCCGTGCTCCTTGAAGGTGGCCAGCGTGCGGAAGATGCTGCTCTTGTCGATGGTGGCGATGCCCACCTCGAGATCGCTCAGCGACAGCGGGTTGCTGGCCTGGGCCAGAGCGCCCGCGATGATGATGCGGTTGGCCGTGGGCTTCACGCCATGGCGCTGCAGCATGTCCAGTATCTCGTTGCTATTCATCGTGCACCTCCTTGTCGTTGTTGCCGCTGGCCACCACGCGCACCAGCTCGATGCGGGCGGCCGACTTGCGCAGCACCGTGAGGGTGTAGCCGCCCTCAACCTCGATATGGTCGCCCTCGTTGGGCATGGCCTCCAGCTCGTGCAGGATGAGGCCGGCTATCGTCTGGTACTCGTCGCTCTCGGGCAAGTCGAGGTGAAACTCCTCGTTGATTTCTTCTATCTCCTTGCGCCCCGAGAACTCGTAGGTGTTGTCGCCTATTTGGCGGGCAACGAGCTTGTTGCGGTTGCGGTCGTGCTCGTCCTCGATGTCGCCAAATATTTCCTCGACCAGGTCCTCGAGCGTGACCATGCCGGCTGTGCCGCCAAACTCGTCGACCACGATGGCCATCGACCGCTTCTCGTGCAGCAGGTTCTGCATCATCACCTTGGCAAGCATCGTCTCGGGGGCAAAAAGCACCGGCTTCACCTGGTCTTTCCAGTTCACGTCGGTCACAAAGAGCTCGCTCACCGAGATGAAGCCCAGCACGTTGTCGATGTCGTCGTGATACACCACCAGCTTGCTCAGCCCCGTCTTGCCGAAGAGCTGCACCAGGTCGTCGCGGGTGGTGTCGGCGATGTCGACGCCCACAATCTCGTTGCGGGGCACCATGCAGTCGCGCAGGTGGGTGTCGCTGAAGTCGAGCGCGTTTTCAAATATCTTCATCTCGCGGTCCACCTCCACGTTCTCGTCTTCTTTCTTGTCGATGTTCTCCTGCAAGTAGGCGTCGAGCTCCTCGAGGCTGAGCGACCCTATCTCGCTCTTGTCGGCCTTGATGCCCAGCAGCCGCATCACGCCCTGCGATATCCACTCGGTGAACTTGGATATGGGATACAGCACCAGGTAGCACATGAAAAGCGGCAGCGAGAACATGCGCAGCGAGTAGTTGGGGTTGATGCGGAAGATGGCCTTGGGCAGAAACTCGCCGGTGATGAGAATGACCACCGTCGAGATGAGCGTGATGAGCAGCAGCATCAGCACCTCGTTGCTGCCCACGGCGGTGTGCTTGAGCGGCTCGGTGAGCAATGCCGACATGGCGATCGAGTAGACCACGTTGACCACGTTGTTGCCTATGAGCAACGTCGAGATAAACATGTCGCTGTGGTTGTAAAACACGTGGATGATGCGGTTGATGAGGCCCGACTTTTTCACATCGATCTCGACCCGCACTTTGTTGGCCGAGACAAATGCGATCTCCATACCCGAGAAAAAGGCCGAGAGGAGGATCGACACCACCATCACTATAATCCATGCACTGCTGCTTTCCATATTCTAATTGCAAAAATACAACTTTTTCTCAATATTCCACGCCCATGTGACGCATAAAACACCACAACCCTCGTCGTCGCGCTGGCTGCATGCTCCCACGGGGGGTGGGCCGCAACTGTGGCACGAATGTTGTAAGAGCTATAGTTGTAGACAAGTGTTGCGATGTAACTTCGTTTTTTATGCGCAAAGACAAGAAATACCTGCTCGGCCATCCGCTCTACCGTTTCATGCAGCGGTCGGAGAAGTGGATGGACCGCTACTTTGTCGACCCGCTGCTGGGCTTGCTCCTGCCCGGGGGGTGGGGCGACGCGCTGTCGGGCCTGCTCGCGCTGCCGGCCATCTACTACAGCCTGTGGGTGGTGCGGTCGGTGCCGCTCACGCTCGCCGTCACGCTCAACGTGCTCGCCGACGTCGTTCTGGGCCTGCTGCCCTTCATGGCCGGCGACGTGATCGACTTTTTCTTCCGCTCCTATGGCCGCAACATGCGGCTCATCACTGGCTACGTCAACGGCGACAAGCAGGTGGTGGCCCACGTGAGGCGCAAGGCCGCCCTCTCGGCTGTTGCCATCGTTGTGCTGCTGGCGCTCCTCGTCGTGCTCATGTGGCTGGCCTGGCAGCTCGGCCAGTGGGTCTGGCAGTGGTTGCAGCAAGCCCTGCAGTAGCGCTGCCGGCCGCTACCTCGCCACCATTTTGCCAAAGGGCGCCACAGCCAGCCCCATGAGGCTGATGTGCATCTTGCCCCAGGGGTTGCCCACGATGGTGAATAGCGCCGCTACAGGAAATTTTTGTGGTTACCCACACATTTTTCCTGTAGCACATCTTCAATTGGATTGTTTGTTGTATCTTTGCATATAGAAGCTATATGTATTGATTTTTAGCACTTTAAGACTAATGCTTTTTCTTGAATCACACAAGAAATGCGGCTTCTTTTTTAGTTAATATGCATTATTCAGGATAGATAAAATCGGATGTAGGCATTGTTGACTCCATTGGCATAAACACAATTTTACCTCTTGTCCAATTCCATGATGCAGGCAATTCAAATGGTATTTCCTCTGTTATATCTTCACAATGTTTGCCTACCTGCTCATAATACTTGTTATCGTCACCTTTGAAGATAACACTATCGTTGAGGGCTGACTTCTTTAGCTTGCCTTTTTTAACAAGTTTCTGCTTCTCTGTTTTTATCTGTTCAAGCAGTTCTTGCGCTGTTCCTTCTTCTGCAATTTGTGGTACAAGTCTCCCTTGAATTGCCTCTTGCAGAATGGATTTTTTCAGACACTCAGATAGTGAAACGTTGAGCAAATCAAGGTTATATTGTGAAATAGAATATTTATCTACACTTGGTAGTACTTCCTTAATTTTGTCAACAATTCGCATTTGCTCCTCAAAAGGGGCAATAGGAACTAAAAGCTGAGATACCTTTTCAGCATTAATGTTACATTGCTGTACCCCAATAGTCTTGACTTCCTTACAATAGGAACGCACATATGGCGATGAAAAAATATAATTCAGATACTCAGAGTTAGTCTTTATAGGACGAAGTAAAATAAGATATCCTGCGTAAATAACATGCCTGTTTCCTTTGAATATTGCTGTCTTGCCGACCAGTTCAGCACTATTTGTTCTATTGAACAACAAGTCTCCATCTTGCAGTAGATATTTTCTATTATCCTCTACATTATTGCTAAAAACTAATTTGTCATAAACCACTTCGCCATCTTGAATGTTACCCATACGTAAAACAGGAACATCTCCATTTGATAATGATTTACTTGATGTTCCATATTTGGGCGGATAAATAACATCTCTCAATCTGCACCATTCCCACCCCTCTGGTATCTCAAACGGTATCTCCTTATCTATGCACTTCACCTCTCCCGTGGCAAGCATCTTCTCATAATAGGAATTGTCCTCACCACGGTAGATGATAGATGCGTTCTTGTCTCGCTTGATTTTCTTCTCTTTTATCAGGTGTTCTTTCTCCTGACGAATCTTTTCAAGCAGTACGCTTGCTGGTTCGTCATTGGGGTCTTGGGGCACAAGTTTTCCTTGTATAGCCCATTGCAGTATGCTGTTTTTTAATTGCTTCCCGTTCATTCTGTTCTAATTGATTTAGAAGTTTTCATCTTTTTGTTTCTCCTGCTGGTAGAACTGATAGAGTTTCTTCCCAATCTTGTCTTTCTTGAATGTTCGCTCATGATTCATCGGTGTCATAGACAAACGTAGTTTTCCTCTGTTATTGCAGCAGGAATATAGTTGACATCCTGAGTGGTTTTGCTCGCCTCATTTATAAGGTGAGCAAATTGCAACTTAAACTCTTTCAGTGACTTACCCTTACATAAAACATATCCGTTATGCTTTAATTCTTCGCTATTTTTGAGGGGGGTACTAATCCTTGCTGATTTCTATTCCTAATATCCGCTGTATTTCTGCCAACGTCTTGTCGATCTCGTGGTCGAGAGCCTTGCGCTTCTTGAAGTAGTCGGCGAGGAGTTCGGCAGGAGGAAGTATTTCTTCTTCGTCCTTTGGGAACTTGCATTGGTCGAAGTTACAATCCATGTCAAGAAGCTGCTGCGCAGTAAAACAGCGTGATTTCTCATCGTTGTTCTCTGCATCCACAATCTCTTGTCGATTAGTCCACCAGTCGATGATTGGCCGACAGTGTTCAGCTCGCATGGGCTTTGTCTTAGAGAAATGTTTATAGCCTTCTGGCATGTCAAGACGATAGAACCATGTTTCTTTCGTGCTAAATCCCTCTTCTGCGCCTTCTGCCTTTTCATTGTTGAAGAAAAGGATATTGGTGGCAATTGATGTGTAAGGTGCAAAAATGCTACCAGGCAATCGGATAATAGTGTGAAGGTTGAACTCACGAAGCAGTTTTTCCTTGATTGCCAGTTTCGCATTGTCGGCGCCAAACAGGAAACCGTCTGGAAGGATAACCGCAGCACGGCCTTTTTCGGCAAGACGATACATGATAAGAACCATAAATAGGTCGGCTGTCTCGCTGGAACTCAAATCAGATGGGAAGTGCTGCTTTATGTCATTTTTCTCGCTACCTCCGTATGGTGGATTCATAAGTATGACATCGAACTTGTCTTCATCTGTGTAATTAAGCACATCCTTTGTCAGAGAATTGTCGTGCATCACTCTTGGAGAATCAATGTCATGCAGGAGCATATTTGTGACGCACAGCATATAAGGGAATTGCTTTTTTTCAATGCCATAGACTGAATTTTCATATTCCTCTTTATCTTCTGCCGTCCTCACCTTCTTGTCAAGAGCTTTTAGCCAGCTCGTTATAAAGCCACCGGTACCACAGGCAAAGTCTGCCATCTTTTCACCAACTTTAGGGTCGATAATTTCTGCCATGAAGTCGGTCAAGGCACGTGGTGTATAGAACTCACCTGCAGAGCCTGCCGACTGCATCTCTTTCAGGATGGACTCATAAATCTCACCGAAAGCATGGCTTTCTTCATAGTTGCCCAGGTCAAGTTGGTCAATGACATTGATAACCTGGCGAAGCAAAACGCCATCCTTCATATACTGGTTGGCATCCTCAAAAGTAGTACGAACGATGGCACTACGCATCGGCGTTGAAGGATTAACCTCCAATCCTTTCAACGTGGGGAATAGCGTATTATTAACGAAATCCAATAAGGCATCGGCAGTTATCGTTTCACCTTCACCATTATCTTTCGCCCAGTTGCGCCATCGGCAATTCTCAGGTATGAACGACTTATAATTATCTTCATTAAACTCCCAATCGTTTTCCTTCTCATCATATACTTTCAAAAACAACATCCATGCAATTTGCTCGATACGCTGGGCATCGCCATTGATACCTGCATCGTTGCGCATGATGTTTCTGATGCTCTTTACAAAATTGTTAAGTGCCATATCTGGTTATGCTATGCTGCTATAAATTAAACTTTCAAGTTCCTTCACTGCTGAAAAATACTGCTGGTTGCCACCAAAGAATTTTGCTATGTTGGCTGGTGAACCCATTTGCCGGAACGGATCAAGGCGTAGAACCGTTCTATTCTCCAACTGGGTAATACCATCATTGGCATATTTATCGAGCAATGCTTCCAGTACCTTCCGGGCTTCGGCACCATACTTGTTGAAGATGTCGCGCTTCTTCACGTTCTCAGCACGTTCACGTCGAGTCAACGGCTTCTTCCCATAAGCGATATGACAGATGAAATCGAAATCATCAACGTCATCCATATTCCTGTCATGTTTCAACGCTTGCAGGTCAATACCGCTTTCACGGAGTAGGTCTGTAATTTCAGCCTTCTTATCAGCTTTATTCCATCTGTGAATAAAGTCATCAAGATTGGCGTAGGTGTTGTTGATGTTCTTTCGGGTATAATCTGTGATGCTCTCTGTGCGAAGAAGTTTGCCGTTGGTATCATATACAGACACTACTTTGTTGATAACCTTAACCGTGCATCCATCCTTATCAACAATAGGTTTAGGCGGGCGTTCCGGCTCGGGTTCGCTCACATCCATTGGCTCTTCCTCAATCACTGGATAAGGCTTTGGTGTGCCTTTTACATAATTGTCGTTAACCTCAATCGGACCATCCCAGTCGGGGTCGGCAAACAAACGTGTCACATTACGAAAATCCATGATTGTGAAATGGGTCTTACCTTCTTTTTCACGGATTCTGGTTCCACGGCCCACAATTTGCTTAAACTCTGTCATAGAACCGATGCGCTGGTCAAGTACAATGAGTTTAACCATTTTGCAATCTACTCCAGTAGAGAGCAACTTACTTGTAGTGGCGATAACGGGGTACTTGGAAGCGACGGAAATAAAGTAGTCAAGTTTTGACTGCCCATAAGGGTCGCTGCCTGTGATACGCACTACATAATCTGGGTTTTTCTTGCACATGTCGGAATTTTCATTGACAAGTGCCGTGCGCATACGGTCGGCATGGTCTTCGTCGGCACAGAACACAATGGTCTTTGCCATCCTATCTGTGCTCTTCAAGTACTGGGTTATCTCATGTGCAACCTCTCTGATTCTATCTTCTATGATGATATTGTAATCATAGTCAGAGTTATTATAGATGCGGTCTTCTATGAGGTTGCCGTTTATGTCTCTTTGTCCTTTAACTGGTCGCCATTCATCACCAATGTTGGTTGTAATGTTTACAACCTTGAAAGGCGCAAGGAAACCATCTTCAATACCTTCCTTTAGGCTATATGTATAGATAGGCTTCCCAAAATAACTGATGCTGGACTGGTATTTTGTTTCCTTTGGGGTTGCAGTCATACCCAGTTGAATTGCACCATCAAAGTATTCCAGTATTTCACGCCAGTTGCTATCATCTTTGGCACTTCCGCGATGGCACTCGTCAACGATGACCATATCAAAGAACTCTGGCTTAAACAGCTCCTTGTAGTTCTGTTTCCCTTCTTTCCCAATTAGCTGCTGGTAAAGAGAGAAATATACTTCGTATGCTAAGTGTCCACCATGTGTATCAATGTCGCTCTGATAATCTACTTTATGGATTGTACTTGACAGGGGCTTAAAGTCTTGCTGAATAGACTGGTCAACCAAAACATTTCGGTCAGCCAGATACAAGACTTTCTTTACTAAACCAGCTTTGAGAAGACGATAAACTATTTGGAAAGCAGTATATGTCTTACCCGTTCCTGTCGCCATGACAAGCAACAAGCGGTTTCTACCTTGTGCAACCGCATTGACGGTACGGTTCACGGCGTTACGCTGGTAGTATCGAGGTGGGAAAATGTCTTGTCCTGTGCAGTACGGCTGATCGATGATTTTCTTTTCTTCATCCGAGAAGCCTTTACCACCATTACTCTCAGTAAGGAATCGAGCATATAATTCTTCTTTCGTTGGAAAGGCATCCATCGAGAAAGAACGTTCCTTTCCTGTCAGGAAATCATATTCTTGATAACCTTGGCCATTGGAACTGAAAGCAAAAGGAATATCCATCATTTGGGCATATTCCTTTGCCTGTTGCATTCCAAATGAGACTGTATGATTTGCGTCCTTGGCTTCAACAATGGCAATGGGGGTGGCACGATTGTAATAAAGCATATAGTCTGCAAACTTAGCTTTACCACGAGCCACTAAATTTCCTCTAAGGTTAATCTTGCCATCTGTAAGTTTAACCTTAGTCTCCATAGTTATGTCTTCTACCGACCATCCCTTTTTTAGTATGGATGGAGTGATGTACCGTAGTTTTATGTCTTCTTCAGACAGTGCCAGTATATTATCCATATGCAACTTCCGATAAGTGTATATTATGGAGATATATTACAAAGATACTTGTTTTTTGCGAAAAAGAGTCCTTTGCATTCCGTTTTATATTTAATGCTGATTATTCAGACGTAGATTCCAAAACGAAGTGCAACATTGAGGAGGCTACATTATTGCCCCAAGGGTTGCCCACGATGGTGAGCATGAGCAGCAGCGATGACATCCATGGTGATGCCCAGACCGCCGCACAGGAGCCAGAAGAGATTGGCAAGCGTTCTTATTTCGATTTATTGTTGCACATTTTGCCACAAAGAAAGATAGCAACTGTCTCCCAACCATCACCACAAAAACAAGCACAAAGCCCTGGAAGCTACCAGGGCTACCAGGGCTTTGTGGGCACGGGTTGCACTCCCGCTATTGCAGGATGATGTGGATGAGCGCGGTCACGTCGGTCACGTTTAGACTGCCATCGCCATTGAGGTCACCTGCCTCCAAGTCGAGTTGCCCGTTTCCTAAAATGGCATTAATGATGACCGATACATCGGTCACATTTACCTGGCCGTCGCCGTTCAGGTCACCCCGCAGGCCAGTGCCTTGCAGGTTGACCATGAGCTGCTGGCTCCAGGGAGAGAGCGAGCCGTCGGGGTACACGGCCTGCACCTGGCAGGCATAGGTACGGTTGCTGTCAAGGCCTTGCACTGTGTAGCAAGTGTCGGCAATGTTGCCCACCGAGAGCTGCGTCGAGTCGGGCACTGCTACTGGAAGGCCCGCCATGAGGCTGGCCGCGACATCGCCGGCATAGATGTCTACATGCTTGAGTTGCACGCGCTTCTTGGCCTCGGTGTTTTCTATTTTCAGCACATTGCTGGTTGTGCCTTGGCCCGTGAGCTTGAAAATATACACCGAGTCGTTGCTGGCAAGCGTTTCGGCATGGGTGTCAATCGCATTGCCGCTCTCGTCGAGCCAGGAGACTTTCATGGCCACGCCCTTGTCGTAGCCATAGGCCCTTGCTGCAACCGCCACTGTAGTGACCCCGTTGCAAGCTGTGAGGTCGATTTCAGGACTGGAGATGCTGCCGCATTGCTGTGAGGTGCCCAAGCGCAGATAGCCCTTGTCCTTATAGGTGCCCTTGTTGCTCTCGGTCCAGGTGGTTGCGCCGTCGGCGAGATTTTCGGTGATTATCTTCCAGCTCGACGGAGCTTGCTTGGAGTCGTAGAGCCACAGCGTGTAGTGTGCCTGTGTGCTGTCGACCGGTTGCCAGTGGGCGGTGAATGATGATGCCGTGAGCTGGGTGGGGGTGGTCAATACAGGCCGGTCGTGCTTCTCGACTTTCTTAATGTACCAAAACGATGCTGTCCCGTCGGCGTTTAGGTTGATGTCGGTGACGGGCTTGCCCAGCATGCCGGCATTGCCGTCGATGGTGCCGTCGGCAGCGAGGTAGAGATCGGCCTTGGGTGCCGACCCGTCGGTAAAGCTGTGATTGCTCTTGCCGTAGAGGTCGGTCGACACGGTGGCATGACTGGCTACGGCATCGGCCGGGACAAAGGTCATGAGTTGCACTTTCTCGTTGTTGACCGTGTTTTTGTCCCACCTGCTGGGCACATAACTCACATGGGTGATGAGCACGCCCTCGTCGGGGATGTAGCTGTCCCAACCTTGCTTGGCCCGGTTTTCGAGAATGTAGTACTCGTTGCTGTTGAGCTCGCTGGTGATTTTCACAGCCACGTCGGTCGAGTCGCTGCCCTGATTAAACCTGGGCAGCACATATCGTGTGTTGCCCACAGGTGTGGCCAGGTCGAGCCATCCCATGTAGTTTTTCTCATAGGCATTGTAGCCAATGGGAGTGTAGCCGCCGTTGTTGTAGCATCCATAGTCGAGCAGGCTCCAGCAGTCCATGCCCACATATCCAAACATGTAGGTGGTTTCGTAGAAATCGGGCAGACCCAGGCAATGTGAAAACTCGTGGCAGAAGGTGCCTATTCCGTCCATCTTTGTGCCGCTGTCGTCGGAACCGTTGACCTCGTTGAACACTGCAAACTTGTCGACCTTGGTGCCTGCATAGGTGAGTGCGCCTGGGCCGTCGCCATAGTGTGCTGCCTCGGTCAGGTTCCACTGGCAGGGCCAGATGGAATTGGGCACAGTGAGCGCGGCTTGGGCCTCACCCACGCCGGCATACACGACGATAACCACATCGCAGTCGCCGTCGCCGTTGTTGTCGTAGTCGGTCCAGTTTATCTTTCCTTCGGCTTGTGCTTTCTCACAAGCTTCGGCCACCATGCGGGCCACGCCTGCATCCTTGGCAGCAGTGCCACTGTCTTTTCCATAGGTCTCTCGTGTGTTGTCGAGCGTGTAGATGCCAAACACATCGAAGCGCGGATTGTACTTGCCGTTGGACTGGTCTTGAAAATACTGGTTCACGCTGGCAGCACCTTGCGTGTACTGGGCCACAAAGTCGTCTTTGGTGTGCGACATGGCCTTGTCCTTGTATTGCACAAGCAGGATGGGTATGCGCGGGCTGCCGCTGTGAGGCACCTGGCTGTGCAGTCGTTGCGCATTCACGGCTTTTATCAATCGGCGTGCAGGCTCATTCATCAGTGTGCCCAACTTGAGCTGCCGGGCTTCCCGGGCAAGAAACGATTTCTCGATTGCACTGCGCAGCTCTGGGTCATGGGCCATCACCGTAGTAGGGCCGTCTGCCGTAAGATAGCAGTAGCTGCCTGAGCTGTCCTTGGCCACAGCGAGGCCGTCGCGGGTGACAATGACGTGGCCAAACTCGTCGCCGGCCACGCCGAGTGTGAGCTGCGACCCATCGGGCTGGGTCACCTCTACACGCTGCCGCATGGCTGGCACCGCAAGCGCAGTGCTGCATGCCCAAAGCAGAGCTCCTGTTGCAAGTAATATTTTTTTCATGTAATTTGTAGAATGGTTGTTGGTTGTTGTGTGTGTATTCTAAACAAAACCAATTGGGCTGTTCTCCCTGGCGAGGGCAGCCCAATTGTGTTGTGTAGAATGGCTGGAGAAGCGGGCACCGCAAGAGAGGGCGGTGCCCACTTTGTGCACAGCCGGTGCTATCTCACATAGACCTTTGCAGCGGTGTAACCGTCGACCTTGACGATATACACGCCGGTCGACAGGTTCACAGTCTCGCGTGAAGCGCAATTTGCCTTGGCAAATGCCTGTGTGCCTGCCACAGTGTACACGTCGACTGTTCTGCCCACTGCGCCCATGATGATGACACACTGGTTGCCTCCCACGATTTTCACACCATTGATAGCGGCATTCACGCTCTCAAGGCCTGTAGGCTCTACAACAGCCACGTTGGAGTGGCCCGACTCGCCCTCGTTGTAGAGCGCGGTCACCGTGTAGGTGAGCGACCCTGCGGGAGCCGACTCGTCGCTATAGGCGGTAGTCGAGGTCCTCCCCACTATCTCATTGTTGCGATACACATTGTAGCCCTCTATCTTGAGGTTGCTGGCATCGCGAGTGTATTGCACATCGTCGAGCATCATCACGGCTTGGCCTGTAGCCACAAAGCGAATTGCAAAATACTTGGCATCGGCAGGCAAGGTGAAGGTGTGTTGTGCCCAGTCGGCTCCGTCGAGCGAATCGGCTCTCACAAGGCTGAAGTCGTCGATGTTGTTTCCCGATTTCGAGGCAAGCAGCTCAACATGTGCGCTGGCGTCATCGGCCTTCATGTGCATGGTAAAGAAACTTACTTCGGTGCCGCCTTTCACAAGTGGAGAAATCAGCCAGTTGTCGGCAAGAGGTGTCTGTTGATTGTAGGGAGAACTTGGGTAGTAGCCGTCGCCGCCAAACGAAATCAAGTACTGGTTGCCACTCTTGGCTTTCCACATGTCGTCGGTCAAGCCCAGCAGGGTAGGATTAAACACTTGGTAGGCATTGGGCTTGTACTCTCCGGCATAGTCGTTTACACCATTGGGGGCAAGAGTGTTCTGCCCGTCGGCGTCATATACTTTCCAGTCGCCTATGCCATCAACTGCAAGAGGCTGATAATCTTCAAAGCTATCGGTCACCGGCAGCTGGCCGTTGCCAGTGTTGGGCGCGTTGAAGGTGAGCTCGATTGCATTTGACTGCTCGCTGGCCTGCAACCCGGTGGGGGCAGGCAGTGCCGAGTTGCGTTGTGCAAAGACTGTGGCGACCGGCGTCGTGTCGTTGAGGGCGTTTTCGTCGCCGGCAGCTGTCACCACCACTTTGAAGTTGTAGTTCTGGCCGCACTCATCGGTGTTGAAGGTCTTCTTAAACACATGTTCAAAGCTCTGCTCGGTCTTCAACTCGGTGCCAGTCACATTTTCCACTTCCTTGTCGTTGCAATACAGTGCCACCTTGTAGCCGCTGGCTGTGTTCAAGCCGCGGTTGGTGACCTGGGCTTTGAGTTCTATTTCCCTGCCTGCCTTGGCCACAGTCGTCGAGGGCTTGATGCTCACGGCTTGGAGGTCGTTGTTGAGATAGTCTTCCAGCTTCACCTGATCGATGAAGTAGTAGTGACTCTTGCCCAGGTCGGAGTGCCCAAGTAACGAAAGTCCCACTCGCTTCAATCCCTTGAGCTTGGTGAGCGGCACGCGCACCAGGGTCCAGCCGTCGTTGGCATTGGCACGTATTGTGTCGCTCATGGCAACGTAGTCGCTGCCGTTGGTGGTGCCTTCTACGATGAGCCACACGTCGTCGGGCAGCTTGGTGTTTTGATACATGTAGAAGGAGAGCACTGGATTGCTGAGTGCTGTGATGTCAATCACGGGGCTCTTGAAGCGGCACTTGGCCTCAACATCGAGCACCGAGTAGCGGTTGCAGAAGAGCAGGTCGCCGCGGTCGTTGTCGTAGGGCTGCACAGTTTCGTCGAAAGAGCCATCGTCGAAGTACCAGCAATTGCCCAGGTCGTTGTCGACAAGCACCTCGTCTTTCCATTTGCCGAGGTCTTCTCTCTGCCAGGCCCAGGTCATGGTCCAGGGTGCCGCATAGGGCTTGCCCATTGGGATCGTTGTCGATGTGAGGGCCGACGTGCCTTGCTCGTTCACAGCCTTGACCTTGAGGGTTTTCCACTCGCCCGACGTGGTGCTCACGTTGCCTGTCAGGTCGGCGTCGTAGGTGGTCTCCAGCACGCCGCTGTCGACTTCTTTCTCGTCCCAGTCGTAATCGCCGGTGGTAATTGTATAGGTGAGCTTTGAAAGGTCGATAGCGCCGCCGTGCAAGCCCGTAGTGGGTGCTGCCCAAGTGAGCCGCACTGTGTTGCTGTCGCTTGTCCACACAGCTTTGAGATGTGACACAGCGCCGGGAATGTCGTAGCCGGCGTAGCGTGTCACTTCAGTGCGCCAGCCGTCTCCGGCATTGTTGAACGGCACTATGGTATACACGTTGTTGCCCGCCTTGGCGGCGTCGTCGGTAAAGGTGTATTGGGTGCCGGCTTTCACGTTGTCGTCGGTCTTGATGAGCACGGTGTCGCGATAAATCTTCAAGCCAAGCGATGATATTGAAGCCCCGGCTATAGTCTTGGTGGGCGTGACCATCGAGAGCTTGACTTTAAGCTCGCTGCCTGTTGACGTGGCTGAAAGTTGGGTTACCGAGTCGGGACCGGCGGTGGCAGCAAACTCGTAGAGGCGTATCGAGTCGAGATTGCACAGCGCTTGCTCACTCACCGTGTGGAATCCAATGTGGTTCTTGCCCGATGCCTCGGGAATGAAGTAATCGACATGATTTTGGAATGGTACCGAACCTGTGTAGTCTTTAAGTTGCTCGATCACTTGGCCTTGGGCAGTTGCAGTGTTGCTCGTGCCGCAGGTCACGGTAAACGTCTGCGGATTGAAAAACGAAGGCATCAGGGCATAGCTCAATTTATAGACGTGTTGGTTGTCGAGCATGATGGCAGGGCTTATTGCCCAGTCGTCGCCCCCCTCGCTGTTTTGAATGTAGCCATCTTGTTGTGATTCTCCAATGTAATGGAAAGTATTGCCATCGCCGTTGGCATCGATCACTGTCCACAACGGGAAGTTGTAAGCGTTGGAGAAGTATTCCTCGTAGGGTGGGGTGAAGGGCTGGCCGTGCACCACGGCATTGGTCCATGCGGGCTTGCCCTCGTTGTCATCTACCTTGGCAATGATCTTGTAGCTGTAGTTGTTCATCACCGAGCCCACGTTCTCACTATGTGTGGTGGAACCGATGTTGTGGGCAACCAGCACCGAATCGGGGAATCGATACACGTCATACTTGAGGTTCTCGGCGTCGAGATAACCGCCATGCACGCTCTGTGTGGGGGCAGTCCAGGCAACTGTGGCTTGATTGCTGTCGTCGATGGTGAGCGTGGCACCCGTCGATGCAGCAGGATCGTCTTTGCCGGCATAGGTCTTGATGAGTGTGCGGGGGCCGCGTCCTGCATCGTTCACGGCCCGTGCTGCGATGGTGTAGCGACCGCGAGCCGGGAAGGTGTAGTGAAATGATCCATTTGCGCCCGGAGCAACGCTTTGTGTGGCTATAGTGTCGTCGCCAGCCATGAGCAGCACGTCGACATTGCCAGCCAGGGTGCTGCCGTCGTAGGCCTTGGAAGGAGCGGTATAGCTGATGGTGCATGAAAGCGAACCAGGGTTGTCATAGGCCAGGCTGGCTGCTGGCATGGCAGCCGGGGCCTTGTCGGCGGCAAGGGGGTTCTTGATAAACATGCCTGTGATCTCGATGGGAGATGAAAACTTCTTGATTAAGGTCATTTTGCCCGTAGCTGGGTCGATTGAGTAAAGTATCGACAACAACGACGACGAGGATTCGTCAATGTGGAACGACGCCCACAAATACCGGTTGTTGACTGCATCGAAAGCAGCCGACTGGGCAAATGCTGGAGTGAAGCCCACATTTTTTATGGTTGTTGCCTCTCCTGTTTTTACGTCAATCTTGCTGAAATTGCCCGAGTCATCAACGCCATAGAGATTGCCTTTGTTGTCAAAAGCGAGTGCAAACATCGATGTCGTGGGTGCTATCGACTTGTAGCTCCAATCGTCGGTATTGAAGACTACCAGATTGTAGCTCTCCCATCGCCCCGTCGAGGTGTTGACGATGCCATATACTTTCTCGGTAAGGGGGTCGAAGGCCATGCCGTTGCACAGTTCGGGATTTGACCTTCCCTTGTCGACTACACTCTCGATTTGCCAGGTGCTGGCATCGTAGGTGTACCAGTGACTCTTGGTGTCGGTGCTGACATCGTAGACCATGGTATAGTACTTGCCGTCGCCGTAGGTGCCGAAGTTTCCAAAGCCCTCGCCTGTCTTCACTGCAGTGAATGTTGACGTTGAGCTGGCAGGAAACTTGTACATGCCATGAGGGATTGTCTTGCCTTTGTTGTTGTCGACGACAATGCCATAGAGCATGGTGGCGCTTGCTTCGGCCAGAGATGGAGCCTTGGAATCGCCCTTGTTGAGCAACTTGCCCAGACTGCTCCAGTTGCCGGCTACGGCTGTGCCCGACTGAACTGCCGTGCTGCCTGGCCCGTGCTGGACACGGTCGACTGGTCTTGACTGCAGAAACTCGCCTTGACCTATCGCCAGGCCCGAGGCTACAGTGACTGCAATAATTGCAGAAAGTAGTTTATGATTCATAAGTTGTGATTTTGGGTTGTGAAACAAAAAAATTCTGTCACAAAGTTAGAGCAACCGCTATGAACATGTAACAAAAATAAAGTGGCAACGTGTTCAAGATATAAAAAATGAACAAAAAATCACCTGTTTTTATCCGATTTCTCAATCTTGATGTATTCCGACGGAGTGAGCCCGGTCACACGTTTGAACGATGCAATAAATGTGGTGCGCGACTTGATGCCCACGCTGTTGGCAAGGCCCTCGATAGTGAGATTGCCGTATTTGGATTCTTGACTCATGCGCCTGATGGCTTCCTTGATGCGATACTCGTTGAGCAACCGGCTGAAGTTGCTGCGGTGCATCACCTTGATCACTGTTGACACGTCGCGTTGCTTGGCACTGACAAGTTCTGCAAGGCGTTTGGCTGTAAAATCGGGCAAGCATATGGTGGCAGTATCGTCCATTACCGTCTTGATGCGTTTGCCCAAGTCTTGCATTTCCTCGTTGCTCATGGAGCAGGCTTTGTGCTCGTTGTCGTCGTGTTTTGTGGCCGCCGGTGTGCCGTCACTGTCGTCGCTTGCCAGGGTGATCTCATCATCGAGCTCCTCGCCTGAGTTGTCATGGTCGACGAGGCCACGTGCCCGACGATAAAGCACCATGTTTTTACGCCGCAACTGCCGGTTCTTGTTGAAAAGCAAAAACAGGAAAAACACGACAATGGCAACGACAAGCACTGCCACGAGCGTGATCATCGTCTGTACCCGGTGTCGCTCTTTCATGGCTCTGATTTGGTCTTGGCTTTTCTCGAGCTCATAGCCAAAGCGCATCTCGCCCTCCGAGCGTGTCTGCTGGTAGTTAAGAATGGTGTCTTTCAAGTCGTAATACCTGATGCGGTAGTGCTCGGCTTTTTTCTTGTCGTTGAGGTTGGTGTAAATCGTGGCATAATTGTTGTAAACCTGCAGCCGGGCATCGTTCATGCCATATTTTACGGCTATCCTCTCGGGCTCCTCGAGACACTGCAGCGCCTTGGCATAGTCCTTTTCCCCATAGTACACGTTGGCCATGCCCAAGTAGGACATGTAGCGCATGCGAGAGTTGGTGAAATTGTCATCGAGCAGCATGATGATTTCTCTGTACTTGGCAATCGCCAATTGGTGCTCCCCCTCATTTTGTGCCGCGAGCGCGTGGTAGAGCAGGCGCGAGCAGTAACGGAAAGACCGCTTGGTCGTGCAAGGCAGCTTCTGAATAAACTCCCACTGCCTGGCAATAATGCCAGGCCTGTTGATGTTGAAGGCTATTATTGACAGGTTGATAAAGCTGTGATCAATAATGTGATCGTTGTGCTGGCGGCAGGCCAGGGCAAATGCCTTTTTGAAAAAACTCACAGCTCGGTCTCTCGACACGCTGTCGCGGGTCTGTATCGAGAGGTCCATATACATGGTGCCGAAGTTGTAATATATCATGGGCACTTCCTTGCCCATGTCTTTGGCAATGTCCATGGCCGAGTAGAGACTGTAGAAGGCCTCCCTATAGTCGTTGTAGGTGAGGAAGTAGACCTGCCACTTGCCCAAGAAGCCATCGAGGCAAGCACGCTTCTCGGCTTGAGGAAGGCTTGAGCTCCACCTGTTGGCTACAATGGTGTAGCACACCAGTGCGCTGTCGGGCATGCGCCGCTCAAATAGGTACTCTTTGCCTTTCCTCAGCAAGAGGGCCGACGACTCTTCGGCCCACTTTGTGTGGAAGAGCCTTGCGGCTCTCGCAGTAGTAGCTGTTGCCGCTATGAGCAGCGTGACTATGGCCGACCATATGTAGCAATATCGTGTCACCAGTGCAAATATAAGGAAAAATTGTTGAAAACGCATCATGGCCTTGGCAGCGATTGTGCCTTGGTTTTGTGCCAGGTGGAGGGTTGGGTGAAAAAAACTTGGGGATGCAGGGTGCAGTGTCGCGCAAAATCGTTAACTTTGAAGCAACATTCACTTAAAACTATTTATCGTTATAAACAATCACCAACTATGAAAGCAACCAGCACCACCAGCGCACCGGCAGCCATCGGCCCCTACAGCCAGGCCATCGTGACGGGCAATTTAGTCTTTGTGAGCGGGCAGCTGCCCATCGATCCTGCAACCGGCAGTTTTGCCCAGGGCGGCATCAAGGAGCTCACACGCCAGAGTCTCACCAACATGGCCCACATCCTCAGGGCGGCCGGGACCGACATGGCCCACGTGGTGAAGACCACTGTGTTTCTTGCCGACATGGACGACTTTGCCGGCATGAACGAGGTGTATTCCACCTTCTTCTCCCAGCCTTTCCCTGCCCGTTCGGCCATTGCCATCAAGACCCTGCCCAAGAATGCACGGGTTGAGATTGAGTGCATTGCCGAGATTGCGCCCACGCGCGATTGAACATTGGGCATGACCGCCACTGTGCGCTCTCGCTGTCGCGGCGACGTCGAGGACCAGGAGACCTGCGGCGCCGGCTGGGTGTTGTCACGCCGCATCGGTGGGGGGTGAGAAATTTTTCAGCACATGAGGCTCAACGTCCCAGCATGACAATGACTGCCCGGGGGCATCGCGCTCCCGGGCAGCCTTGCTGCTTTTCATGGCTGGGTTATAGAAAGAAAATGAAGGTAGATGTGCGATTATTGCATCACCACACGCATGTGGGCCTTGGGATAGCGCAGCACCAGGCAGCTGGCCTCGGTGAGCACCAGGGCATCGACGTTGCGGCGGCCGCTCTTCTTCAAGTCGAGACTCTCGCTCGAGAAGGGGATGTGGCTGTACTTCTGCAAGTAGTCGGGGTCGATGACGATGCCGTTGTCGGGCATGTCGACCTCGTCGAAGATCTCGCTCAGCATCACATAGAGGGTGCCAAACTTGCTGCGCAACTGCGAGAAGTCGATGCCCCACTTCACCACGTTGTCGCCGGCGGTCACCACCTTGCTGTAGTCCATCTTGTTGAGGCGGCTGATGAGGCCGCTGCCGCCTATGAGCACCTTGCGCTTGCTGCCGGCGTTGCCGGTGAAGGCCTCGCGCATGAGGTCGACGATGCCGTCCTGGTTGAGGGCGTTTTCGCCGTAGTTAAACTGCTTGCCGGCCTGAAACCACACGCCGCCAGTGAGCATGATGTTTTCTTTCTTGGCCGGGTCCCACAGCTTGCGTTTCACCCCGAAGAGGAACGACTTCTCCATGCCCAGGCGCATGTCGTAGATGGCGGCCTCCTCCTGGTCGGTCATGCTCCAGTCCACCTCTTTGCTTGACAGCTTCTGCAGGGTGCTCTGCTCGACCTGCATCTTGAAGATCTGGCAGTAGTTTTGCGCCTTGCGGGGCAGTGCCTCAAATTGCGGCGACTGCACGTCGAGCTCGCTGGCGGCGCGACCCATGCGCACGAGTGCGGTGCCTGCCTCGATCGAGGGCACACAGCCCTGGGCGTCGCCTATTTTCTTGCCGTTGACGGCCATCACCGTGATGGCGCCCTCGTCGGTCTTCGACACCACATAGAGCACCAGGTCGTGCTTGCTCTCGGTCACGCCGTCGGGCTCGTAGCCAAACACGCCTTTCACCAGTATGGTGTCGCTCACGTCGAATATCTCGTCGTCGCTTGTGCTCAGCTTCACCTTCACGGCATCGGTGGTGGCCGCCGCCTCGGTGGTGGAGGGCTCGGTGTAGGTCCTGGTCACGGTTGCGCTGGTGGCCTTGGTGTCGACGTTGTAGTAGTCGACGACCATCGAACCGGCGTGCTTGCTGCCGGCGCAGCGCGAGAGCTGGTCGATGGGCGTGGCCATGGGGCGTATTTTCACAATTTGCCGGTCGATCTCGTTGAGCAGCAGCTCGGGCGAGCCGGCTCGGGCGAGGTCGGTGGTGAGCGGCCCGTCGACTACATGCTTGCCGCCTGCCACGCCCGTGATCAGGGCCATGGCCACCATGGGCGACTGGCCGTGGCTCTTCTTGCAGGAAATGAGCAGCAAGAACAGGGTGACTAGCAGGATGATGATGAGCTTGCTGTTTTGCTTTATCCAGCGCAGTTTCTCGAGAATTTTGTTTTTCATAATCGTTGTGTGTGTGTTGTGGTTGATTTAAAGTTTTGTAACTGAGTGGGTGCGGGTTGCCTGCAGCTCTTTCAGGAGTCCCACACGCTGCGGCGCGTGTAGCGCGGGAAGTGCGGCGACGGGGCGTCGCTTTCGAGTTCGGCCTCGGTCACGGGGTCGAGGGGGCGGGTGAGCAGTTCGATTTTCTCGTTGCGCCCGCGCCGGTAGCCAGCGGTGTCGGCGTTTTTCACTTGCTCGTCGATGATTTCCATGACGCGGCTGGCCACGTCGCGGTCGAGCCCCAAGCGGCCTATGGCTTGCTCGGCGTCATGGCACGGGGTCGCCGGCTGGGGCTCTTGGGTCGCTTGGCGAGGCGCTTGCTCGCTTTTGGGTTGTGTGTTTTCCATAATGTGATTTTTGATTGTGTGTGTTGTGTGTCGGTATTGACGATGCAAAGGTATAATGCTGCCGCCCGCGCGTCACATGACGAAATGTGACACCCTGGCAACGCCCTGATGCCCAATTGGGAATGAGGGCCAAAGCCGTCTCGGCTGGTTGTGTGTTGTGCTTGAAATGTGCTGGCCAGTCGGGACCTGACAGGATCACATTTAGAACAACTCAAGTTTCCACGACACGCCCACGTCGAGCATGTGCTCCTTGTCGCGCATCACCGGGCTGGGAGCGCCGTTGCGCCCCCACGAGTAGCGGTAGTTCACGTGCAGGCGCACGCTCTCGTTCTTGAGCGGAAACACCTCGACGCCGGCACCCACGCTGGTGAGGTCGGTGCCCGTGGCCACGGCCATGTCGCCCTCGCGGCCCGAGTGGTTGTTGTCGTAGGTGACCTTGCCCCAGGCCTTCAAGTAGGGCGAGGGCTGGTAGTCGACACGGCCCATCACCGAGTAGTCCTTCATCAAGTAGCGGTGGTGGCCTGTCGAGCGGTTGGCCACGTCGAGGTTGATGCTGGCCTGCGGCGTGATGTCGACAGTGGTGCCCAGACACACATAGTTGATGTAGTGCCCGGGCCGGTACTCATAGAGGTTGGCCGACCACGAGGTGTGTACCGGGCCGTGGTGGCCGTACCACATGAGGCACCCGCCCCACATGGCCTTGTCGCTGCCCGTGGCGTGGTGATAGGCGTGGGCAAAGGGGCTGCGCACCACCTGCAGATACACCTGGTCGGCCTTGCTCGTGGAGTTCCACTGCACATAGCCGCCCCACTGGTAGCAGGGAAACTGATAGGCAAACTCCGAGACTTGCATGATGTCGATGGGCGCGGGGTCAAACTCCCAGCACCCCACCAGCACGGCCCACTTGCCGGCCATCACCTCCCAGTTGGGGCTCAAGCGGCAGGCCAGGTAGAGCCAGTCGGTTTGGTCGACCCACTTGCTGCGGTCAAGTCCGTTGAAGCGCTGGCGATACTTGTAGCTCAAGCGCCGGGCCAGGGTGCCCCGCACATAGAGGTCGGCAATGGTGCACTTGAGGCCGCTGGTGCCGCGGTCGCGCTGGCCGTCGACCTGGTCGAGGCGGTAGTCGCCCCGGGCCTCGAGGCGGGCGTCGATGTCCCACGCCGGCTCGTCGCCGGCTTGCATGACCGCCGGGCACAGCAGCACCGCGGCGGCGGCAATGAGTGTAGCAAGGTGTCGTCGCATGGCTTAGTGTTGTGAGAGTGAGAGCAGACTCTTTTTGTTCCACAGCCCATACACGGCGCTCACCTGGTCGCTGGTCATAAACGACTCGATGTGCTCCTTGTGCATGAAGTCGATCAGGCGCGAGAAGTCGTCTTCCGAGAGCACGATCTCGAGCTGCACGTGCTTCTGGCCCTTGTAGCCGCCCGTCACCTCGTGCAGGGTGCAGCCGCGATTGATGGTGTTGATTACAAAGTCTACGATCTTCTTGTAGTCGTCGGTGATGATATACACGCGTATGCGCGAGTTGATGCTTGCCATGAAGTAGTTTACCACCAGGCCGTTGATCCACGTGCCCACCAGGCCCATGATGACCAGGCTCACGTCGTTGATCAAGAAGGCCGAGCAGCATATGGCCCCGCCCCCTATCGTGACCGACGTGCCCAGGCTCACGTGGCAATACTTGTTGATGATCTTGGCCAGGATGTCGAGCCCGCCCGTCGAGGCGTTGATGCTGAACAGTATCGACTGCGACACGCTCAGCACCAGCACAAAGCACAGCAGGTCGAACCACGGGTTGGCGATCACCTGCCCCGTGCCCTGTATCGTGACAGCAAAGAGCGACTCCTTGATGGGGCACACTGCCCCCAGAAAGTCGATCATGGGGCCCAGAATGAGGGCCGTGTACACCGTCTTGGCCCCAAACTCGTTGCCGATGAGCACAAATGCAAGCAGCAGCAAGATGGCGTTGATGATAAATATCATGGTGCCCACCGACAGGAAGGGCACAAACTTGGCAATCACGAGCGACAAGCCGGTGATCGAGCCCACGATGAGGTGACTGGGAATGAGAAAGAAATATACCGAGCACGAGGCAACAAACATGCCCGCGGTCATGACGACCAGGTCGAACCAGAACTTCTTGGTGGCAACTTGCGCTCTTAGTGTTTTCAACAGGGAGGCGCCGAGCTGGCACAAGGAGCTGCTGTTTAGCTTTAGAGGTTTCATTTTTGGATGGTTTGTTAAGATTTATCTATGCAAAATTGCAACTTTGCTTTCAAAATTACAAGTTATTACCCAAAAATCTTTAGCCCTTCGTGCCTTTTTGTTTAACTCGTTGATTCCTATTATTATAACTGTACTTTCAAATTGAAAAAAAACCACCTGTTATGTGTTATTGTTTGTAATGTTTTGTGGGCTCTGTGTTAAGAATCCAAGTCAAAATGCCGTGGCGTTTTTTTTTCTTTTCATCATGCGTGAAGCTGCTCAATCACATCATCGTGGGAGCAATGTGTGGAATTGCTGGTTGTGAGACAACCAATCGCAGAATTAGCAATTTTTTGAAAACAGCGCTCGTTGTCACTTTGCGCTCAGGTCTCTCATGCGCACTTGCAGGTTCAGCTTCAGCCAGTATTGCCCGCCTTCTACATACACCCAGCCATAGTTGAAATCTTTCTTGGCACTTGGTCTCACGTGCCCAGGGTGGCTGGCGTCTTCGTTTGTTGCAGGTTGCTCAAAATAGGTGGAATCGAGCAGATAATTCAAAAACCTGTTTTGCTCATAGATGTGATAGCAAGCTCCTGGCGCATTAGCTTTGGCTTTGCACTCGATGGCATCGTAGACGCCTGTCCATGCGTCTTCCGTAGTCATGCCCATGGCACATGCTTGCAGAAACCGCATGATCTTAGATTCATAGAAAGGCTGCCCATGGCTCAGGTTGAAATGCAGCGGATTGGTTTCGTTCAATTTCTCCACACACCGCCTCACCGTGTTCAGCTTGTGCCGGTATTTGGCAAGCAGCATTTCGCCCATCACCGTGGGCATGCCCATGTCGATCATCAGCAGGTTTTGATAAAATTTAGGCGACTGCACTCCGCTGAACTTAATCGTGGCGCCATATTCGTTTTCCAGCCTGAAGATGCGCGCTGTGATTTTGCCCTCTTTGGCGTTGTAGGTCTCCTTGTTAAACGCTTCCATGTCGAAATGGGTATTGCTGGGAAACGTAATATTATAAATGAAGTTCGTGCCCTTCCCCGCATTAAACAGCGTGGCAATTTCTCCAATCATCGATTTTATGTTTAAGCCTGAGGCCTGATCTAATTCTTTCATTGCAATTGATTGTATTGGGTAAGTTTCTGCATGTAAAAACGAGACTTTGTGTGATTTTATTATGGTTGTTTACAGCAATGGGGCTGGGCCGGAACAGGCACAGCCCCATTGGTGCTACGGGGTTGAAGCTCTTAGGCTTTTTTTTGGGGGGGTCACTTGATGAGCTTGGCGGCCTGTGTGGTGCCGTCGGTGTAGTCGATGCGCTTGATCACGAGGCCTGTGGCCTGGCTGCTCACCTGGCGTCCCTGCAGGTCGTAGTAGGTCACGCGCTTCACCGTCTTGGCGCTGAGCACGCCGTCGACGCCGGTCATTGCCTCGACCTCGACGGGGCAGGCGATGTAGTTTTGATACCAGTGCGGGTCGTTGGTGGGCATCTTGCGGGCGATGCGGGCAGGCATCATGGCTGGTGCCGTGCGTTGGCGCGGAGTGGCGGCGGTGGTGAGGGCCGGGGCGCCGACGCCTGAGGGCTGCTCCCAAGGCTCGAGCTGCTTGAAGACGGCTCGCATGTTATACTCCTTGCCCTCGGTGAAGACGGCGGTGCTGCCCAGGTAGCGGCGATCGAGCCTCACTTGCTGGAAGAGGCTGCCGTCCTGGTTGTAGCCCACGAGATACTCGGCGCCCTGGGCATCTTTCTTGTAGAAGCCCTTGATCCAGGCCACCTGGTTGCCGTTGGCGTTGAGCGAGTCGGGGGCGGCCAGGTTATAGTGCATGTAGGCAATGTCGGGCATCTCGACGCCGGCCAGCTCTTGGGGGGCCTTGTCGAGCACGAGGCGCGGGTTGGTGAGGTTGCTGTAGAGCGTGCCCTCGACACTGCGCGGTGCGATGGCCTTCATGGCGCTCAGCTTGTTGTAGAGCTGGGTGTCGCTGCCGCAGTCGATGGCGATGAAGTCGGGATCCCACGCTTGCCACCAGGTGTAGCCCCAGTCGGCATAGAGGTCGATGAGCACCATGGTAGCGTTGTCGGTCAAGTACACCAGGTTCTTGCTGGCGACCTCGGGCTCGATGGCTGCGGGGGTTGGGATGACATAGAGGGTGTCGGCCAGCTGGTAGCGGGTGCTGTCCTGGCCCTGGTACCACACCTTCCACAGGCGGGTCGACCAGTCGTAGGCCGTGAACTTGGTGGGCTGGAATTGCGCCTTGTTGTTGTAGATGTGGAGCACGCCCTCGACGCTGTAGTGCTGGGTGGTGTCGGTGGGCAGGTCGATGCCAAACTTGTTGTAGCAGGGCATGGTGAAAGTGCCCTCCTGCATGTCGGCGTTCACGCCGTGCTCGGTGATGGTGAAGTTGCCCTTGCTGTCGGCGCTGCTCACAGTCACATTCTTGAAGTAGTCGTAGTCGCCCTCATAGCCTTGTGGCGCGTCGATGAAGACGCCCAGGTAGCCGCTCATGTCGAAGGGGGCCGAGTCGGTGCTGTCGGCTTGCTGTGTCGCTGCCGTGAAGCCTGTGGGCTCGATGATCTCGCACATGCCCATGGTGGTGGTCTTGGTGCCCTTCCAGCCGGCGGGCACGATGTCGCCCTGCTTGTAGCCGAGGCCCACGTTGCCATGCACCAGCGCGCTGTAGCCGTAGTGGTCGCTCGGGTCGTAGCAGCGCAAATACAGGTACTCGCCCCACTGGTAGCACACGATGGCCTCGCCGGTGAAGGTGAACTGGGTGCCGTCGGCAATGGTGTCGCGCAGCATCTTCAGGGTGGCCAGCGTCACGCCGGTTGCGGTGGTGTCGGGCTGGGTGCCTCCGCCCTCGCCATAGGTCACCAGCACCGAGTCGAGCCGCATTTGGGCGCCCACGGTGTAGACTACCGGGCTGGCACTGCCTGCCCACTTGTTGCCCGTGAAGGTGCCGCTGCTGGCCTCGGGCTCGGTCCACTTGCTGTTGTAGAAGGTGACGCCTGTCACGCTCTTGCCCGCGGGGGCGGCGATGGTGATGGTGCCGCTGTACACGCGCAGCTGCACGTTGCCGTAGTAGTCGCTGTAGAGGCGGTTGGTCATGTTGGTGGTGCTGGGGCTCACTGTGAAGGTGACGCCGTCGACCGTGGCCGTCTTGGTGGCAGTGATGTCGCCGGCGTTGCTACTGCTCGACGATGGCGCGGTGAGGCCGAGAAGGGCGGCGCCGTTTTGGGCAAAGTTGAACATTGCACTTTCGGCTGCCCACGCTGTCGCTGCGATTGCAGCGAGCGTCGCTAAGGTGATGATTTTTTTCATGCGATTGATGGTTTTGGTTATTATTGGGGTATACTGTTACAAAGGTATGTATTTCTATTGTAAATTCAAAAATTTTTTCAACCTACGGCAATTGGTGGAATTGGATTGAGCAATAGGCTCTTAACCGCTTCGGCCCATGAAAAAAGGCAGGGCGCTGCTGCCGCAGCGCTCTGCCTTGATGCACATGTGCAATAGGGCACAACGGGTTGTTTTATTTCACGACCTTGCTTGTGGTGTTGCTGCCATCGGTGTAGTCGATGCGCTCGATCACGAGGCCTGTGGCCTGGCTGCTCACCTGGCGCCCCTGCAGGTCGTAGTAGCTCACGCGCTTGACGGTGCGGGCTGCGCCAGTCACGCTCTCGATGCCGGTGGTGGAGTCGACCCACACGACGGCCGACTTGCGCTCCTGGCCGCCGCCGCGGTATATGCTCTGCACGCCCAGCTTGGTCCAGTTCTTGTCGTAGAAGTAGATGGTGTGCTGGCCGCCGCTCAAGAAGATGTCGTAGTTGCTGTCGCTGAAACCGTAGGGTATCTCGCTCATGTCGGTCTTCAGGCCGGTGTAGAGGGCGGGCGTGAAGGTGTAGACCGAGTCGTTGTAGTAGATGCAGTAGTACAGGTTGTTGGTGTTCAGGTCATCGCCGTCGACATCGACCGTGGGGATGGTGAACTTGAGCACGTCGAAGCGGGTGGAGCGGGTCACATCGTCGATCGAGAACACAGGGTTGGCCGGCGTCATGGGCTCGTCGTTGACCTCCTCCATGAGTGGGGCTACATATTCCTTCACGATGTAGAGGTTGTTGCGGCCGCAGTTGATGATGAGCGAGGCAGGGTAGGGCGCAAAGATGCTGTCGCCCTCGGCCGAGAAGTTGAGGGTGAGCTTGCTGGTCTTGTTGTAGTTGAAATACTTGGTGGTGCCTGCGCTGTCGACATAGGCGTTGCCCGTGAGGGCGTAGATGTGGGAGTTGTAGTTCTCGTCGACACCCAGATACTGGCCCGATGGCACCTCGAGGTTCATGGTCGAGGCGTTGGCGTTGATCTTGATCAGGGCGTTGGGCAGGCCGTCTTCGAGGTGGTCGACATAGATGGTGTTTCCTACCATCTCGTCATCGACATCGACCACGGCATAGGCGTTGACCATGGTCGTGGTCGTGGAGTCGAGCTTCTCAGGGCTGGCAATGTGGGTCACCTTCACAAGCGAGGTGTCGATGCCCTGGGTCTGGTCTTTGTTGATGCTGACTGGCTTGTCGGGGTTCACGGTGTAGACGATGCTGTAGTCGCCCATGTAGAACCAGCTGCCGGTGGCGTCGGCAAAGCCCACCAGGCAGTCGTCGACCTGACGCAGGGTGTCGTTTTTCCAGGTAAACTTGATGCCGCTCTTGGTCGAGTCGACCACATAGGTGTCGCCTGCCTGGTCATAGGTCATGCGTTGCACATAGTAGGGGTCGCCGGCATCGATGGCATAGATTTGCGGGGTGATCATCTCGATGGTGTCGGCCGCAAGTTTCTTGCACTTGACCCAGGGGGTGCCCAGGGACCACACATAGGCTTGCGAGATGGGGCCTTTCACATAGACGTAGCCGTCTTTGCCCTCGACCACGCCGCCCAGGCCGCCGTCGACCACCTGAGTGTAGGCCGAGCCCCAGCCCAGGCCGAAGCTGTTGGAGTTGACATACATGTTGTCGAGCAGCCGACCCTCGGGAGCTGCGGTGATGGGTTTCTCGTCGGTGGCCTTGCGGGCGGCCTTGCGCACGAGGCCGCGTTCTTGCAGCTGGCCGAGCGTGACGGCCTGCTTCTTGAACGGGGTGCCGTTGACTCGGGCATGAGCGGGACCTAAGCCTTGGGCCTGCGCTGCCATGCACAAGAGCGATGTGATAAACAGGGTAGCAATTTTTTTCATAAGCGATAAAAGTTTGATATGATTGATAAATGTGAATGTGCTTTGCCGTGTTTTGTTTCATATTGTTGCCACACGGGGGTGTTTTGTGCAAAGATACAACTTTTCTTGAATTATAATGTTTTTTTTGTCATAAAATGAAATTTTTCGTGATACCGCTTTATTTCATTATCTTTGCACAAGAGTAGAACTCAGGAAAAAAACAATTTAACACAACAATACAGCACATGAACAAAGTACTTATCATTGGTTGCGGTGGCGTGGGCACCGTGTGCGCCTTCAAGTGCGCCCAGAATCCCGATGTGTTCAACGAGATTGTGATTGCCTCGCGCCACAAGGAGAAATGCGACAAGGTGGCTGCCTCCATCAAGAGCCGCCTGGGTGTGAGCAATATCACCACCGACCAGGTCGACGCCGACGAGGTGCCGCAGCTTGTGGCCCTGCTCAAGCGGCACAAGCCACAGCTGGTCATCAACCTGGCCTTGCCCTACCAGGACCTCACCATCATGGATGCCTGCCTCGAGTGCGGTGTCGACTATCTCGACACGGCCAACTATGAGCCCAAAGACGTGGCACACTTCGAGTACAGCTGGCAGTGGGCCTATCGCGACAAGTTTGAACAGGCCGGCCTCACAGCCATTCTGGGTTGCGGCTTCGACCCGGGCGTGAGCGGCGTGTACACGGCCTATGCCGCCAAGCACCACTTCGGGCACATGCACACCCTCGACATTGTGGACTGCAATGCCGGCAACCACGGCAAGGCCTTTGCCACCAACTTCAACCCCGAGATCAACATACGCGAGATCACGCAGCCCGGCCGCTACTACCAGGACGGCAAGTGGGTCACGACCGGCGCCCTCGAGATACACCGCCCGCTCACCTATCCCGAGATAGGGCCGCGCGAGAGCTACCTGATGTATCACGAGGAGCTCGAGTCGCTCACCAAGAACTATCCCAGCCTCAAGCGTGCCCGCTTCTGGATGACCTTCGGGCAGGAGTACCTCACCCACCTGCGTGTGATACAAGACATAGGCATGGCCCGCATCGACCCGGTGATGTACAACGGTCAGCCCATCGTGCCGCTGCAGTTTCTCAAGGCCGTGCTGCCCAACCCGCAGGACCTGGGCAAGGACTACACGGGCAAGACCTCGATAGGATGCCGCATTGCCGGCACTGGCCGCGACGGCAAGCCGCTCACCTACTACATCTACAACAACTGCGACCATCATGCCGCCTATGAGGAGACGGGCATGCAAGCCGTGAGCTACACCACTGGCGTGCCTGCCATGACGGGTGCCATGATGCTGCTCAAGGGCTTGTGGAAGAAACCCGGCGTGCACAATGTGGAGGAGTTTGACCCCGACCCGTTCCTTGAGCAGGTGGCCAAGAGCGGCCTGCCCTGGCATGAGCAGTTCAACATCGACTTGGAGCTGTAGAGCGTCTCGCTCGCGCGTGCGCAACGATTTTTCACGGCTGCCCGGGAGCTTCGCCCCCCGGGCAGCCGTGCTCGTGTTGTGGCAATGTACAAAACACTGTGCCCGCACATCAAGAAAGAGCATGCTGCAGCATGGATGTTTCATTATTTATGCCTACATTTGCAATGTTATAGAAATTAAATGTTGTCTATGTGCCATGACAAGCTGGCAAAGTATGAATTTAAAATATCAAAAAAGCATGAAACCATCATTTTTTACCCACATGGTTCTGTCGGCCCTGTTGGTTGTTACTGTCGCAACTACGGTGCACGCCCAGAAATCCATGGCGCCCCGTGAAGCCTCAGGCACCAACAACGCCATTGCCGACAGCAATGTGCTCGCCAAGCTCGAAAGATGGAAAGACTTGAAATTTGGCGTGCTGTTTCATTGGGGCGTCTACACCACGCAAGGCATCCCCGAGTCGTGGAACCTGTGCTCAGAGAGGTGGATCGACACCCGCCCTGCAGGCTCAAAGTATGACGAATACAAGAGTTGGTACTTCGGGCTGAGCGAGAAGTTGAATCCCACGCAATTCAACCCCGACCAGTGGGCAACTGCAATGGAAGATGCCGGCATGAGATACATGATCTTCTCTACCAAGCACCATGACGGCTTCTGCATGTTCGACACCAAGGAGACTGATTACAAGATCACCAACGGCCCGTTTGCAAGCAACGACAGCGCCGACGTCACCCGGTTTGTACTTGACGCCTTCCGCAATCATGGCTTCATGGTGGGCTGCTACTTCTCTAAGCCCGACTGGCACTGCCAGTGGTTTTGGAACCCGTATTACGCCACCCCCGACCGGTATGTGAACTACGACACCATTCAGCATGCCGACTGGTGGCAAAATTTCAAGCGCTACACTCAAAACCAGCTGCACGAGCTCACCCACAATTATGGCAACATCGACTTGCTATGGCTCGATGGCGGTTGGGTCAAAGGCAGTGTCTTCAACCTCGACAGTTTAGTCACCAGCTTTAGGGCAACAACCCAGAAAGGCCTGTTGTGCATCGATCGCACTGCCGGCCACAACGAGGACTACAAGACGTGGGAAAACACCCTCCCCGACAAGCAGCTGCCCTACGCTTGGGAGTATGTGGCCAAGCTCTCCAGCATGTGGCCCTGGTCGCGTAACAATGATATTTACTTGAAGTCGAGGGCTACAATAGTCAACACGCTCATCGAGGTGATTGCCAAGGGTGGCAATTTCCTGCTGGGCGTTGGGCCCGACCCGCGCGGCCTCATCACCGACGCCACTGTAGTTCGCCTCAAGGAAGTGGGGCAGTGGGTAAAGGCCAACAGCGAAGCCATCTACAACACACGCCCCACACCCGTATACAACAGCGGCAATGTGTGGTTTACCGCCAACAAAGACCTGCGCACGCTCTATGCCTTTTATGCGCTCCCCAGCGATGCAACGCTGCCCAGTGTCGTTACATGGACGGGTAATGTGCCTGTGGGTAAAATGACTGTTGTGAGCACTGGCAAAGACGTGAAATATGAGGTCTCGGGCCAAGAGGTCTCGGTCACTCTCCCGGCCGGCATGCCTCAAGAAAGCTTTGCCTTGAAATTTACGATAAAATAGCTCCTGGCGCTCTTAACAGCGTCTACACAACAGGCATGCCTCCCGAAGTTGCAGGCATGCCTGTTTTTGTCACAACCCTTGCCCCTTTCTCTCCTGCATGGGAGGCAAAAGCCTATTGCTTGTAGACGATCTTCTCGCCCCTGGAGGTGATGTAGACCTGGCCAGGCTCAGGGTTGGGAACACGCACGCCTCGCAGGTCGTAGAAGATGGGAGCGGCCGATTGGGGCGATGCCTTGATGTCGTTGACCGCCGACTGCTCGTTGAATCTCATGCATGAGAGGTTGATGCCGGTCACCGAACTGTCGTTGAACAACCTGGCCAGTTCTTGAGTCGCCGCTTGGCACTCATAGGGCACAGCGGTCGTGTTGCCGGTGCAGGTGTTGCTAAACATGCCACGCATGTCGGCGCTCACGGGCAAATTGAGCGGGCCGAGGTTGAGCCCGTTGAGCGAAACGCAACCCGCAAACATGTTGCGCACATTGGTCACCGACTCGGTTTCCCACCCCGTAAAGTCAACGCTCTTGACTGCGTGGCACATCTCCAGCATCGCGCTCAGGTCGGTCACTCCAGTTGTGCGCATCTGCGACAGGTCGGCTTTTTCCATCTTGTCGAGGCCTGCCAGCAAGCCGGCAAGCGAGTAGTTGCGGCGCTCATGTTGGCCGTCGTCGCTGTAGTGGTTGAAGTCGGGCAAGGGGTCGTTGTTGAGCCACTGCAGGGTGCCATCGGTATAGTAACCCCCGGCTGCGCGATTGAGCTGCGCCTTGAAGCCTGGCGCAAGTCCTACATGACACACGCCGGCTACTGAATCGTAGGTATAGGTATAGAAAGCACCGCGATTGGCAGCACTCACCGAGTCAAACTGCAGCGCTGCCAGGTTGATTTGTGTCACAGCCGGGTCGTTGAGCACACTGGCCTGTGCGGCGTTGGCGGCAATGCCTGGCATGGGCTGTGAAGTGGCACTGGCCGAGCAAGTGCCTGCAAGCATGCCTCGCAGCTCCTGGGGGGCGCACAGCGTGAAGCTGTTGAGGTCGAGAAAAAGAAGCGAGTCGCAATTTTCTATCATGTAGCGCATGTCGGCCACCTGGCGGGTGTCAAAGCCATTGAGGTTTACACGCTTGAGCGACTTGCAGCCCTCAAGCATTTCAAACATGTTGATTACCGCATGGGTGTCTATTTGGCTCAAGTCGAGCGTGGATAGCGACGCGCAGCCTTTCAACATGTAGCTCATGTCGGTCACCCGGCGGGTGTCAAAGCTGCTTAGGTCGATCGTGCTGAGCTGGCTGCATCCTGCCAGCATCTCGCTCATGTTGGTCACCTGGCGGGTGTCGAAGTTGCTCAAGTTGGCGCTGCTCAAGCTGGCACAGTAGCCCAGCATGCCACTCATGTCGGTTACGGCATGGGTGTCGAGTGTCGACAGATTGATGTGCGTGAGTGATCGGCAGCCCCACAGCATGTTGCGCATGGTGGTGACGGCCGGTGTCTTGAAGCCGTTTCCCAGCTGCAGCGACTGCAAGGCGCTGCAACAACACAGCATGTAGCTCATGTCGGTCACCTGGCGGGTGTCGAAGCTGCTCAAGTCAATCTCGGTGAGCGACTCGCACAGGTAGAACATGTGGTTCATGTAGGTCACCCGGCGTGTGTCGAGATGGGACAGGTCCACCTTGCGCATCGAGCGGCAATTCCAAAACAGGTTGCTCATCACAGTCACGTCGTGGGTGTGCATGCTCGTGAGGTCGATCTCTTGCATGTTTTCCAAGCCATAGAATAGCGAGTCGAGCGAGAAAGCAAGACTGCCGTGCATGCCGTCGGTATAGCTGTGGTCAAAGTCGGGCACAGGGTCGCCTGTAGCCCATGTGGCAAGGCGGCCGCCAGTACTCTTGTCGAGTTGAGCCCTGAATTCGGGGGTGAGCCTCACCTTGTAGAGGTTGGCTTCGGGCACATAGCTATAGGTGTAAAAACCTGTTGCACCTTTGCAAAAAGGGATGGCGGCCACAATCGTTGCTGCGAGCAACAGGCCGCGCAGCGCAAATCTCGTCGCCGCAGTTTTGATATGTCTCATTGTATTGTCTTTAGCTGTTTTAAGAAAACAAAAATAAGTATTTAACATGGAAGTTCAAAGCTTTTTTTCAGGCGATTGTCAATTGTCTCTATCAGAGCAGTGTCTCGTGGGTGAAACGGTGAGGGGTGGGGGTGTGCCGAGGCTCAGCGCTTGAGCTCAACGCCCAGGTTCACGTGGTCGTAGTTGCGGGCCAGAGCGGCCAAGTCGGCCAGGTGCCTGTTGTGCACAATCGAGCTGGCCAGTTGCAGGAGCCGGAGCATGTGGTCGGTCTCAATGGTGAGCCCCAGGCGCTTGCCCGCTTTCACGTGGCACGTCACAGGCAGGCGGTGCCAGTACAGGGTGAGCAAGCCCTGGGCGGGCGAGTACACATAGCGCCCGCGGGCCACGTCGCCCATGCCGCGCACCCACAAGGCATAGTTGCCCTGGGCATCGAGCCGCAAGGCTGCCTGCTTGCCCGAGAGGTGCAGCTTGCGGTATATTTTCTTCAAGCTGCGCTTCACCTTGCCCTTCACGATGGGCTTGCCCAGCGACGACACCACATTGCGCCCCGCCAGCTCCACGGCCGGGCCGGCATAGTGCCAGCTGCCTGCCACCGCCGCGTTGCGGCGTGCCACGGCCTGCATCGAGTCGACAGCCGGCGAGGCCGCCAGGTCGTCGTACACATAGTCCTGTGCCTGCGCCGTCACAGCAGCCAGGAGCATCAAGGCAAGAGCGAGCGCATATCGTGTCATGGCACAAAAGTAATAAAAATAGAGTGAAGTCATGAAAAAAAATTGCCTTCAACACATGCCTGAGCAACAAGAAATCACTAAATTCGCATTGTGGAAAAACTCATGCAATACATATGGCAGCACCGCCTGTACCGCAACAGCGACATGGTGACCAACGACGGGCTCAAGGTGCGTGTGATCGACCCTGGACTGCTCAACACCGACGCGGGCCCCGACTTCTTCAACGCCAAGATCGAGATCGACGGGCACCTGTGGGCCGGCAACGTGGAGCTGCACGTGCGTGCCACCGACTGGAAACGCCACGGCCACGACCGTGACAAGGCCTACGACAGCGTGATACTGCACGTGGTGGGCAAGGACGACGCCCCCGTGTACCGCACCAGCGGCGAGCGCATACCCCAGGTGGTGCTCGAGGTCTCGCCACTGTTCAACCAGAGCTACGACAGGCTGGTCAACGCCCGCGACGAGATACCCTGCGCTGCCAGCCTCAGGCAGGTGCCCCACCTCACCATCACCGAGTGGGTCGAGGCGCTGGCCTTTGAGCGGCTGCACAACAAGGTAGAACGCATAGGCCAGCTGCTGGAGCTCTACCACGGCAGTTGGGAAGACGTGTGCTATGTGACCCTGGCGCGCAACCTGGGCTTCGGCATCAACAACGAGGCCTTTGAGCGGCTGGCCCGCCGCACGCCCTTGCGCCTGCTGGCCAAGCACAGCGACTCGCTGCTGCAAGTCGAGGCTCTGCTCTTCGGGCAGGCGGGCCTGCTCGATGCCGCGGCACAGGGCACCGACAGCTACTACCAGCACCTGTGCAGCGAGTATGCCTTCCTGGCCAATAAGTTCCAGCTGCAGCCCATGGAACGAGAGTCGTGGAAGTTGTTCCGTATACGCCCGCAAAATTTCCCCTATCGCCGCATTGCCATGCTGGCCCACTACATCGAGGGCGGCTTCAGCCTCATGAGCAAGCTCCTCGAGGCCGATGGCGAGAAAGCGCTGAGAGACCTGTTCACTGTCGAGCTCACCGGCTACTGGGCCAATCACTACAGCTTTGGCAAGCCCAATGCAAGGCCCAGCAGGGCGCTGAGCGACAACTCGATCGACATTGTGCTCATCAACACCGTGGCCCCCCTGTACTGCGCCTGTGGCGAGATCACCGGCGAGAGCCGGCTCGCCGACAAGGCCATCGCCCTGCTCGAGAGCCTCAAGAGCGAGCGCAACGCTATCGTCGACAAGTTTACCTATGCCGGCATCGACAGCCCCGACGCGCTCACCTCGCAAGCCTTGATCGAACTCAAGCGCGAGTATTGCGAGGCCCGCAAGTGCATCTATTGCAAAATAGGCCACTACCTGCTGAGCGAGGCCGCCCGGTCTAAAACTTAACACAAGAGGGCCAAGAGACCTTGGTTGCTCAACACCCGATCGAGACTTTTTCAATCACATTACCTAAACGCTGCGACATGCCATCCAACAAGAATGCACTCACCCGAATCGTACTGCTCGACAAGCTGCTTGCCGACCGCTATCATGCCTATTCCATACATGACATGACCCTCTGTCTTGAGCGGGAGTTGCCCAAATACGGGCAAGTGGGCGGTGTGAGCAAGCGCTGTGTCGAGAAGGATATCGAGTATCTGGAGTATAACTTCCCGATACCGATAGAGCTTGAACGCTACACGGTAGATGCTCAAAGCGCGGCTACCGACAAGGTCTATAAAAAGAGATGCCTGCGCTACAGCGACCCCACCTTCTCCATCTTCAAGGGAAAACTCACCGCCGAGGAGAAGGGAATCCTCACCACGGCTCTTGCGACCATCGGCTCCTTCGACGGACTCGACGGTTTCGGGTGGCTCGACGACCTGAACAAGCGGCTTGGACTCGTCGAGCAACAGCCCGTGATTCAATTGTCGAAAAACCTGCTCGAAAACAAGACGCTCATGGCCGAGGCTTTTTCTGCAATCCAAGCGCACGCGGTGGTCAAGTTGCAATACAAGCGGTTCGATGCATCGCACATGTGCGAGGTCATCATATCGCCCTACTTGCTTAAAGAGTATAACCAGCGGTGGTACTTGATAGGGGCTGCCTACGACACTGGCCGTGTGCTCAATTTTGCACTCGACCGCCTTGTGTCGATCGCCGTGCTGCCGGGTTATGAGTACCGGCAGGCGCCTGCCGACTTGCTGGAGCGTTATGAAGACATCGTCGGGATCACTTACTACGAGGGTGCACAGCTGTACAAGATTGTCTTTTGGGTCTCCGACAAGTCGGCACCCTATGTCGCTACCAAGCCGTTGCATGGGTCTCAAATCAGATACAAGGGGGAGCGTGAAGCCGCCCTGCGCCAGCAGTATCAAGCACCGCCTCAAGGTGCCTTGTTCTCGATAGCTTGCATGGAGAATTATGAGCTCATACGCGAGCTGTGCTCTTATGGCGGGGAGTTGAAAGTGCTCTCGCCCCAGCCCATAATCGACGCAGTGACGAGCAGAATAAAGGAGATGGCCACACTTTACGGCTTGTGAGCGAACATAGCATTCGCATCGACGACCTATCTTTGCATCGAAATTTAAAAACAACCCCTATGGACGACAAGCAATATCGACGCACAAAACCACCCATCAATTCTCGCATCACAGTAGTTCAGAACAGCGACTACAAGTGGGGCGCGATCGACGAGCAGGGCAATGTGGTCGTCCCCTTCGGCAAATATGCCTGGATTGATGGTTTCCAGAATGGATTGGCCAAGGTCATAGGCTACAACGACTCCATGTCGCCCAACATAGTCCTGCATTTTACTAATTGGGGCGATGATAATGACATGGCCGACGACACCCGAGTTGCCGCGCAGGGTATCGTCAACGAGGCTGGCGACGAGGTGCTCCCATTGGAATACAACATCTGGAAGTTCTACGGCAAGGATTACCCTACCATAAAGTACTTTAAAGGTGAAGAAGAGCACACGGCGACTTTCCAGTCGCTCAATCCTTCACTTGCCACCGAGAAGAAAAATAACAAGAGTGAATGAACATAGAGTTCGCACACGTTGCGTAACTTTGCATAGTAATCGAAAGAGAACAGAGAACATTGAAGTATTGGGCTAAAGAAACATTTTGAACCTGCCCGGCGATTGGTCGGGTACTTTCCCCTCGGGGAATTTCCAACGGTCAGTTGGCTCTGGGCACTTATCACATCATCAAGCTGATGTGATAGTGCGTATGAATCTGGGAAAATTACACCCTCCTATGTCATAGAGTTAATTTCTCAGCCAAAGCGAAACAAAGAAAATAGTCTTGGCCCAATGCTTCTTTTTTATTTTTTTTTTTCTACCTGATAGAATGGATAAAGAACTGCTGATAAGTAAAATACGCAACACCACCACACGGTGGAAACTGCTGGATCTGCTCAACGAAATCAAGGCCGACCTGGCAGGCACGGCCGCCTATCCATTCACCATGAGCAAGATGATGCGCCTGTGCAATCCCAGGATAGGCTTAGATCGTTACCACTCATTTGAGATACCCAAAAAGTCGGGAGGAGTCAGGTTGATTTTTGCCCCCGAGGGCAACCTGAAGTGGATGCAGCTGTGCCTCAACGAGATTTTCAAGGCACTCTACACGCCTTCGCCCTATGCTATGGGATTTACCCAAGGGCGCTCGATCGTGAGCAATGCCGTGCGGCACTTGCATCAGAACTATGTGTTCAACATCGACTTGTGCGACTTTTTTCCGAGCATCAGCCAGGCACGCGTGTGGAAGCGCTTGCAATTGCCGCCGTTCAATTTTACCAAAGATGTGGCCAGCGTGGTTGCCGGGTTGTGCTCGATTAGGATGCTGGATATAGTCGACGGCAACGTGCGGCTCGTCTCCTACAAGCTGCCTCAAGGCGCCCCCACATCGCCGTTGCTCACCAATGCAATATGCGACACGCTCGACCGGCGGCTGGCGGGGCTTGCACGGCGGTTTGGCCTGCACTACACCAGGTATGCCGACGACATCACATTCAGCTCGATGCACAATGTGTATCAGGATGGCAGCCCGTTCAGGCACGAACTGGAGCGCATCGTCTCGGGGCAGCATTTCAAGATCAATGCCAAGAAAACCCGCCTCAACCACCGTGGCGAGCGCCAGGAGGTGACTGGCCTCACCGTGGGCGAGAAGGTGAACGTTGCCCGCCGCTATGTAAAGGACGTGAGGGCCATTCTTCACATCTGGGAAAGATATGGCATGAATGCGGCTGTTGCAAAGTTTTATCCTCGATACAAGACCGAGAAGGGCTCTCTCCACAACGGCGACCCCGACATGGAGAATGTGATCGCGGGGAAACTTTGCTACCTGAAGATGGTGAAGGGCCAGCACGACCCGGTTTATGTCAAGTTGCAGGAGCAGTTCGACCGTCTCACCAGTGCAAAGCCCGAAGCTCATGACCTCGAAATAAGCTGGGAGTATCTCCAGACCCTGCCCACGAGCGACTTTGAGGCTCAGCTCGGCGTCAAGATTGACTATGGCATTTCCAATCTTGGCAAGCAGTATGCCAGCTTTGTCTTCAACGGCAAGAAAATTTATGCGTCGGTGAGCCGTAACATCTCAATCAGCAATCTTCCCAAAAGCTTGTACATCTCCCTGTGCCGCCAAATTGATTACAAGGTGAAATATACCGGCGAAGCAAGCCAGCGACATGCCGTGATAGATCCCGGCACGCCTTACGGGCGCATGATGCTCGGTTGTCCGCTGCCCGAAGACCTGGCTGTGAGATACATCTATGTGGTGCACAGGGCTCTTCCCAAGGACAAGCCGTTGAAGTATGTGCACACCCCGCAAGTCGCCCCCGAGCTAAAAGACATAGTGGGCAAACTCAATGAGCTCATGCCGGGTGCACTCACTGCCGACGGCGCCCTGCTGGCCGGTGATAGACCCAAAGACACCTTGACGCAACTTGTCGAGTCGGGTTTCGACCTCTCAATCCTACCGTGATATGGCAGAGCAGAACAAAGACAACCTGAGGAAGTTGTTGCGCTTCCTCGATGCAGAGATTATCCACAAGCCAGAGAACCGCTGGTTTGTGGATGAATTGCGCAGTGCTTTGCCTCGGGGTGCTGTTGTGGAAAGCGGCGCTTGCAGCTCATCGGTCAAAAAAATCGAGAAGTATCTGGCCCTTGACTACAAACTGGACCACGCCCAGGCGGCGCTCGACTATTCCTCGATCAAGGACGACTATATGCGACAATGCTTTGAGGCCGATTGCCGCGAGATGCTGCGTTTCCGCTTCGGCCTCAGGGGGCACTGCATCGATTTCGGGGAGTTTTGCCGCTTTGCCCAGATTCAGGCCGAGCGGCTACTCAACATGTACTATAGTACCAAGGGCACGCTGCCCGAGATAAAAGCCTACATCAAGAAATATAATGAAGAAGCGGCCTGGATTGATCATGGCAAAACGCTGGAGGACATCAGTTATTCGGTTAAACTGTGGGCATTTACCCATGAGTATAAGCTGCAACCTCTATTCAGAACGCTCGACAATGTGCGGAAAGTGAGAAACACCCACAGCCACGGCTCGACCTCAAGCGCCGACGAGCAATTCTTCCAGAGTCACTACACCATGCTTGTAGAAGCCGGTTACCCTCTACAGCCCAGTTGCCGTGTCGATTGGGAAGCCCTGAAAAATGACAAGTCGAAAAACGAGATTTACTTCAACACCATAAGGTACACCTCCGAGCACAAGCGATACATCGACTTGTGCTGGCAACGCCGCCAGCCCTTCGATGAAGTGATCAAGGCGCTCGAGGAGCTCATCCTTCAGGTCACGGCTCACACAAACTGAGCCTGAAATATATGTTGAGAGGCTAAAAATAACAAGGGGCAAATGGCTGTTGTGGTTGAAGAATAAAAGAATGCATGCCTTTGTAGTTTTTTTTAATGAATGATTTGAGCGAAACTTCAACCCCCACTGTTGCCTGTTTTGTTTTTTTTGTTAAATTTGTGGCCGATACAGAGACCCACCTTAAAACATGTCGTTGCAAGGCATTTGCGGGCTCGGCCGCGCTCCGACTGTGTAGTTATTAACCCACGAGCCCGAAGAAGACTATCTATGAATTTCAAATCTCTACTGCTCTCAATTCTACTCATTGTGCCCTTCGGCCTGAATGCACAAACTATCGAGAACGGTGTGCTCACCAACTGTACAGGCCTCTCGGGCGAATACACCATCCCCGACGGCGTGAAGGAAATAGGCGAGGGCGCATTCTTCTATTCCGGCGTTACCAAGGTGCATGTGCCTGCCTCGGTCGAGGTCATAGGCAAATCGGCCTTCTACATGTCCTACTCGCTGCAGAGCGTTGACTTTGCCGCTGGCAGCAAGCTCAAGACCGTGAGAGACCTGGCTTTCTCCGAGTGCACGCAGCTGCAGCAAATCGAGCTGCCTGCCAGCGTCGACTCGCTGGGTGCCAACGCGTTCACCTTCTGCGACGGGCTGCGCAAGGTGACGCTGCCCGCGAGCCTGAAACGGCTGTGCTACGGCACCTTCTCGAGCTGCGTCGCCCTCACGCGCATTGTGGTGCCCCCGGCCTGCAAGGTTATCGATGAGTTTGCCTTTGGCAATTGCACCGGCCTGAGCTATGCCGACGTGCAGGGCGCCGACACCATCTCGACCAAGGCCTTCTACCACTGCTCGGTGCTCTCGACCCTGAAGCTGCCCGAGACGCTCAAGGCCATAGGCGACAGCGCCTTCATGCGTTGCGAGGCTCTTGCCACCATCACCCTTCCCGCCTCGCTCGAGCGGGCTGGCGACAAGATGTTTTTGCGTTGCCCCTACTTCGAGGGCTTCACAGTTGCCCAGGGCAACGCCCACTTTGTGGCCGAGAACGGCGTGCTCTACTCCAAGGACAAAACGGTGCTCTATGAGTGCCCGCAACTCTACACGGCCGATGTGTTTACTGTGCCTGCCACGGTCAAGACCATCAGGCCCAAGGCTTTCTTCGAGTGCAATGCAGTCAAGGGCATCAGCCTGCCCGCCACCATCGAGGGCATAGGGCTGGGCGCACTGTCCAACAACGGCATCGCCGCCTTCGACTTTGCGGGCAACGACATGTATCCCGTGCACGACGGCATGATCTATGCCCGCCTCAAGTCGCTCGACGGGTTGGCGCTGCTGGCCGCTCCGTGCCAGAGCCCGAAGACCGATGTCGTGCTGCTGCCCGGCACAGTATATATTGCCGACTATGCCCTGGCCTATAGCAAGAACTTGAACAACGTGACCATGCCCGAGAACCTGAAATATGTGGGTCCCTATGCCTTCTACAACGACCAGGCCTTGCAAAATGTGACCTGCTATGCCGTCGAGGCACCCCAATTGCTCGACAACGCCTTCGGCGATGTGCCCTTCAACAAGGTGTATCTTCACATCAAGCCAGGCAGCTACAATTCCTACCAGGCAGCCGGATGGCTCTTCCTCATGGGCGACGACATCACGGGCGACTACCCCTATGTTGACCCTGCCACTGGCCTCAATGCCATTGCCGCCACTGGCGATGCCATTGCGGTGAGCCGCCGTGGCGATTGCGTGGTCGTGGCGGCTGCCCAGCCCATCGCCACCGTCGCGGTCTATGACATTGCCGGCCGCCTCGTGGGTGCCGCCTCGGCTCATGGCCAGAACACTGCCACGGTGCAGGCCGTCGACAATGCAGGCGTGCGCGTGATGCGCGTAGTCTTCACCAGTGGCAAGCGAGCCACGGTCAAGTTCTAAGCCTCCAGGCAAGTGAGACACAGCAGCGTGGGGCATGGCCCCATGCCGCCTTCCTCGTCGAGGGCACATGGGCGCCGCCGCCCTTGTGCCCTCGTCGTCTTGCAGCTATTTTGGCGGCGCGATACAAGCCAAGTGCAGGAAAATAGCTAAATTTGCACCCGGTTTTAAACACATCACGCGTATGAAAATATCGATTATCAACGGGCCCAATCTCAACCTGGTGGGCGTGCGCGAGCCCGAAATCTACGGGCACCGGTCGCTGAGCGAGTATCTCGACAACCTCGTGGGGCTGTATCCCGGTGTCGACTTCGACCTCTTCCAGAGCAACCACGAGGGCGCCATCATCGACGAGATACAGCGCGTGGGCTTCGACCACGACGGCATCGTGCTCAATGCCGGGGCCTACACCCACTACTCCATTGCCATAGCCGACGCCCTGCGGGCCGTGACAGCTCCTGCCATCGAGGTGCACATCAGCGACACGCAGGCACGCGAGCCCTACCGCCACGTGTCGATGATAAAAGAGGCCTGCGTGGCCGTGATAGCCGGCTACGGCCTCGACTCCTACCGCCGAGCCGTCGACTGCCTGCTCGAGATGAAAAACACTGCCAAGCCATGACCGAGCAACTCGAAGACTACATCCTGCGCCACATCGACCCTGAGCCGTCCCACCTCTACAAGCTCGACCGCGACACCCACATCAGGCTGCTCTACCCGCGCATGTGCTCGGGCCACATGCAGGGGCGCCTGCTCAAGATGCTGGTGCGCATGATACGGCCCCGGCGTGTGCTTGAGCTGGGCACCTACTCGGGCTACTCGGCCCAGTGCCTGGCCGAGGGCTTGCTCGACGACGGTGCCGTGGTGCACACCATCGAAATTGAGGACGAGCTCGAGGACTTCCTGCGCGAGCACTTCGCCCAGTGCCCATGGGGCAACCGCATCAAGCTGCACATAGGCGATGCCGAGCAGATACTGCCCGCCATCGACGAGACGTTTGACCTCGTGTTTATCGACGCCAACAAGCGCCAGTATCCCGACTACTACAGACTGGTGATGCCGCACGTGCGACAGGGCGGCTTCATCGTGGCCGACAACACCCTGTGGGACGGCAAGGTGGCCGAGCACCCCGCCAAGGCCCCCGACGCCCAGACCGCGGGCATCATGCGCTTCAACGACATGGTGGCCAGCGACCCGGGCGTGGAAAAGGTGATTGTGCCGCTGCGCGACGGCCTCACCATCATCTACAAGAAATAGACCTACTTGCGATTGTTGAAGATTTAGTGTAAATTTGCGGTCAGAACACAAAAAAAACACTTCACACACAATGCAATCGACCAGAATAGAAAAAATACAGCGGCTCATCCAGAAGGAGTTGAGCGAAATCTTCCGCCTCGAGACCTCCAAGACCCACGGCACCCTGGTGAGCGTGAGCCAGGTGCGCGTGTCGCCCGACCTGAGTGTGGCCCGCGTGCACCTGAGCGTGTTTCCCAGCGAGCAAGGCGCCACTATCGTCAAGAACGTGAACGACAACGAGAAGCCCATACGCTACGACCTGGCTCAGCGCGTGCGCTACCAGTTGCGCAAGTGCCCCGAGCTCAACTTCTATCTCGACGACTCGCTCGACTACATTCAGCACATCGACGACCTGCTGGCCAAGGATAAAAACCAAGACAAGGAGTGAATCTCGAAACCAAAATAGCGCTGCGCTACCTCAAGTCGAAGAAGACGCACAACGCGGTCAACATCATCAGCATCATCTCGGTGCTGGGCGTGGTGGTGGCCACAGCCGCCTTGGTGTGCGTGCTCAGCGTGTTCAACGGCTTCCACGGGCTCATCGAGAGCAAGCTCTCGAAGCTCGACCCCGAGATTGCCATTCAGCCTGCCGCGGGCAAGGTCATGCCCGACGGCGACAGCGTGGTGCGGGTGGTGCGACGCATCCCGGGCGTGCAACAGGCCATGCCGGTAGTCGTCGACAATGCCCTGGCCATCTTTGCCGATTTCCAGATGCCCGTGCGCCTGAAGGGCGTGCCCGACGACTACAACAAGATGACCGCCATCGACAGCATCATCGTCGAGGGCGACTTCCAGCTGCGCGATCAGGTGTCGCGCTACGCCGTGCTGGGTGCCGGGCCGGCCATGACCCTCAACGCCCGCCCGGGCTACCTGCGCGAGCTGCAGCTCTATGCGCCGCAACGCCAGGGCGCGGTCAACATCAACGACCCGATGAATGCTTTTACCAACGACTCGGTCTTTGTGGCAGGCGTGTTCCAGGTGCAACAGAAGAGTTATGACCAAGACCTCATCTACGTGCCCATCGACCTGGCACGCGAGCTCTTCGACTATGATACCCAGGCCACGCAAGTCGAGCTCAAGCTCGCTCCCGGTGCCCACGAGCGCCAGGTGATGCAGCAGGCAAGCCAGGCCCTGGGCCCGGGCTACACGGTCAAGAACCGGCTCATGCAGCAAGCATCGTCGTTCAAGATGGTGAACATGGAGAAGTGGATCACCTTCCTGCTGCTCGCCTTCATCCTGGTCATTGCCACGTTCAACGTCATCAGCACGCTGTCGCTGCTCATCATCGAGAAAGACGAGAGCATCAGGACCCTGCGCAGCCTGGGTGCCACCAACAAGCAGATTACCCGCATCTTTGTGATCGAGGGCTGGCTCATTGCCCTCCTGGGCGCTGTGGCGGGCGTGATTTTAGGGCTGGCGCTGTGCCTGTGCCAGCAGCAGTATGGCTGGCTCAAGCTGAGCAGCAGCACCGATGCCGTCATCGTGCAGGCCTATCCCGTGCAGGTGATGTGGAGCGATGTGCTCGTGGTGTTTCTCCTCGTGGCAGCCGTGGGCTTGCTCACGTCGCTGGTCACCTCGCTCACCATGCGCCGCCGGCTGGAAAAAGACTGACCCATGCGCAAGTTTTACAATGTGAAAGATGACCTGAACAACGTGCTGGGCGCCATCGGTCGCTTTGCCCGTGCCGCTGTGAGCAACAAGCAGCTGCTGGCGCTCGTGCTGCTGGCGCTGGTGTCGCTGGTCTCGGTCGTGGTCCTCTACTTCAGCGACTACCGCTATTCACACGGGCCGTGGCGCACCTACGAGTCGGGCTTGTTTAGCGTGAACGAGGACCGCAACGAGAAATTTGAAAAATTTGTTTTCCCCGACACCATAAGGCGCGAAATCGAGAAACGCAACGGCGGCAGACTGCTGTGCGCCTACCAGAAGTCGTATGTGAGCGACGATGGCGATGTGCAAGAGATACAGCACATCAACGTGTTCGACTTGAGCGCGCTCTTCAACCACATCTTCACCACCGAGGCCAGAGTGTATCGTCGCTATCTCGACAACCACCGCTTCAACAACAAGGAATATGAGTCGATGCGCATAGGCGACATTCACGGTCACCCGGCGCTGGCCTACAAAGCCCGCCGGCGCGATGACGGAGGGTTCTACTCGATGGGTGTGATTGTGTGCGCCCACCGCAAGGCCTACATCTTTGAGGATTATTCTCACTACAGCCCCTATGCCGACTGGCAAAACGATGAGCGCACCTACTATTTCCCGCAGGCACAGCGCTATCCGCAAAATTTCACTGTCGACGACATGTATCGCATCGAGACGCGGTTTTTCATCACCACCTTTGTGCTGTATCTTGTGTTCTACGCCACCTTTGTCGCGGCCTACCGCATGTTTACCCGCGGCTTCCACACCCACGGGCAGCCGCCTGCCCCCATCCTGAACCGGCAGGCCAAGCAGCGCCACGATCTCATGGTCACGGTGTGTGCGATAGTGGCTATCATCATGATGGTGATGCTTGTAGCCTTCTGGCAGTTCAGGGGTACCAAGGTGTTGCAGTCGGTGGCCTATGTGGTGGCCGGACTCATGCAATTGTCGATAAACCTGCCCATTCTCATTCACCTCTATCGCAAGGCGCGGCTGCCGAAGCCGGCGAGCAGGTTGTGAGCACACGCTTGTCGCCATAGTCGGCCTCGAGCGGCGTGAGCTTGTAGAGCTTGGCGCCGCTGTCGAGCACCACGGGCTCCTCTATCCAGATGCGTCCGCGGCGGTCGCGGCAGGCACGCAGGTCGATGCCCTCGTAGGTGTGAATCACGCCCGTAGCCCTGCTCTTGCTGCCCAGGTGGCAGCGAGGCGTGACCCATGCATTTTCTCTGGCCGTCAACGGTGCCGCACTGGCGGGCAGTATCACCAGCTGGCGGCTCTGGGCTGCTGTGGCCGCCCAGTGCTGGCGCACTGTGGCCAGTGTCCACACGTCGTCGCTGTCGGGCACGCCGCGTTGCTTGCCCAGTGTGAGCCAGGGCACATCGCAGTCGCTGGTGTAGTCGCCCATGACGATGCCGCAGCTCGAGGCCCTGTACTTGGCAAGCATGTCGCGCACCTCGCCGTTGAGGCGGTACTGCCATTGCGCAAAGCACATGAGATGAGCCAGCCCGAAGATCCACAGCCCACATGCCGCTACTGGCAGTAGCCTCGACACTCTTGAGCGGCTGCCGGGCAACATGCGCACGAGGGCAATGAGTGAGAAAAGCTGAGCAAACCACCCCGTGCGCCCTATTGTGCCCGACACCAGGCAGAAGGGCACCGCAAAGGTGGCTGCAAGCATCCACACCAGCCACGGCGAGCGGCACAACTGTGCCAGCGCATCGCGGCCGCGGGCAGTGAGGGCCATCGCCACCACCGCAGCAAGCAGCAGCACGTAGTAGTAGAGTGAGGTGACTGTGATTTCGGCCACCGTCCACTCGGCAGTGCCCCGGTGCTCGACAAATCGCTTCCAGATGCCGGGCGAGGCCACAACAAAGAGCGCCCCCAGCGTGAAGCACACGAGCCACGCAACGTTGACACGTTCCTTGCGCCACACGGCCACCCACAGGGCCAGGCACAGGGGCACGCCGCAGCCCTCGTGCATGGCGCCTGCCACGAAACACAGCAGGCCGCCTGCCACCGTCTGCCAGGACCGCCACCGCTTGCGGCTCAACATGAGCATGCTCGCCATGAGGCACAAGGCTGCGGCCCACACATAGTTGAGCTGGCAGTCGTAGAGCAGTATCGAGTCGGGCCAGGGCAGGGTAGTGAGCACCAAGCCATATATCACGATGCGCGCCCACGGGTTGCGCACCCCGGCGCAGCGGGCGGTGGCCCAGTGCAGGGCTGCCACCATGAGGGCGAGCAGCGCCGTGGTCGCCACGCGCGGCAGCAAGCCCGTGAACCACGGCATGAGTATGTTGGCCATGCGCCCGTTGGTGCTCAGCCAGTGCACCGCTGCATAGTAGGGATAGGCCAGCAACGGGCCTTTGCGCGACAAGGCCGTGAGCCATCGGTGGCTGAAGACGATGTCGTCGCCCACGAGGTTCCAGCCGTAGAATGCCACTGCCGCTGCCGCCGCAATGGCGCCCAGCAGCATCCACGACATGTATTTCGACAACGTTTTCAAGGCGTAAAGCTGTGATTCTTGAAAAAAAAGGACTGCCCTCCCGGAGGGAGGGGGATTTAAAACTTCTGCATATCCACCAGGTGCTTGTAGACACCGCCGCGGGCTATGAGCTCGTCGTGGGTGCCGCGCTCCACGATTTTGCCCTCTTGCAGCACGCATATCGTGTCGGCATTTTTGATCGTCGACAGGCGGTGGGCAATTACCAGCGTGGTGCGGCCGCTCATGAGGTGGTCGAGGGCCTCCTGCACCAGGTGCTCACTCTCGGTGTCGAGTGCCGAGGTGGCCTCGTCGAGAATGAGGATGGGGGGATTCTTGAGTATGGCACGGGCAATGCTCAGGCGTTGCCGCTGTCCGCCCGAGAGGTTGGCGCCGCGGTCGCCTATGTTGGTGTCAAAACCCTTCTCGGTGGCCATGATGAAGTCGTAGGCGTTGGCAATCTTGGCAGCGTTCACTACCTCCTCGTCGGTAGCACTGTCGACGCCGAAGGTGATGTTGTTGTAGATGGTGTCGTTGAAGAGAATGGCCTCCTGGTTCACATTGCCCATGAGGGCACGCAGGTCGTGCTTGGTGAATTGTCTGATGTCGGTGCCGTCGATCATGATCGAGCCCTCCTGCACGTCGTAGAAGCGTGGCAGCAAGTCGGCCAGCGTTGTCTTGCCGCTGCCGCTCTGTCCCACCAGGGCCACGGTCTTGCCGCGAGGTATGTCGAGGTCGACGCCGTCGATCACCCACTTCTCGCCGTAGCGGAATCGCACGCCCTCGTACTTGATGCCTTGCCTCATCTGGGTGAGGGGCACGGGGTGCTCGGGGTCGGCGAGGTTGTTCTGGGCCTTGAGTATCATGTCGATGCGCTGCATCGAGGCCAGGCCGCGCTGTATCGAGTAGCTGGCCTTGGAGAAATCCTTGGCCGGATTGATGATGCTGTAGAACACCACCATGTAGTAGATGAAGGTGGGGGCCGAGATGGTCGACTGGTCGGCCAGGATGAGGGTGCCGCCAAACCATAGCACGATGCCTATGGTGAACGTGCCCAGAAACTCGCTCATGGGGTGGGCGAGCTCGTAGCGGCGGTTCATGCCGCGGCTCATGAGCCTGAAGTCCTCGTTCTCGCGCCCGAAGCGGCGCTTCACTTTCTCCTCGGCATTGAAGGCCTTGATGATGCGCAGCCCGCCTATGGTCTCCTCGATGTTGCTCAGCAACACGCCCCACTGGTTCTGCACGTTGAGCGACTTGCGCTTGAGCATCTTGCCCACCCGGCCCATGATGGTGCCTGCCAGGGGCAGCAGCACGAGCACAAAGAGCGTGAGCTGCCAGCTGAGCGCGATCATCATGCCCAGGCACACGATGATCATGATGGGGTTCTTAAACATCATGTCGAGGCTGGCCATGATGGAGTTCTCCACCTCGGTCACATCGCCGCTCATGCGTGCCATCACGTCGCCCTTGCGCTCATTGCTGAAGAAGCCTATGGGCAGCGACACAATCTTGGCATATATCTTGTTGCGCAGGTCGCGCACCACGCCGGTGCGTATCGTTATCATGTTGAACGCGGCCAGGTAGGCACTGCCCGTCTTCACGCCTGCAAGCACCACCAGCGCGAGGGCGATGGCGGCCAGGGCCACGCTCTTGCCATAGGTGGAGATGATGCATTGCACATAGTAGTAGAAGTCGTTCACAACCACCGCCTTTACCGAGCCGGTTCCCCAGGGCATGAATTGATACACCGTGTGGTTGAGGCCGAAGAGCATCTCCAGTATAGGGATGAGCAAGGCAAAGGAGAAGAGCGTGAAAAACGCCGCCATGATGTTGAAAAACACGTTGAACACGATATACCACTTGTAGGGCGGTATGAAACGGCGCAACATCGCGAAAAAGTCTTTAAACATACATCAATGCTGTTGGAGGGGTGGAAGATGTGTGATTATTCCTTTTCGCCATATACCAGGTCGCCCGCGTCGCCCAGGCCGGGCACGATGTAGCTGTGCTCGTTGAGCTCGTGGTCGATGTCGCAGGTCCATATCGTGGTTTTGTCGAGGGGCAGGCGTTGCCCTATGTAGTCGATGGCCTGGTCGGTGGCAATGACGCTGGCCACGTGCACGTGGGCCGGGTGACCCTTGGTCATGAGTGCCTGGAAGGCGAGCTCCATCGAGCTGCCGGTGGCCAGCATGGGGTCGACGATGAGCAGCACCTTGTCGTCGATGCGCGGGCAGGCAATATACTCGATGTGGACGTTGAAGTCGTTGGTCTTCTCGATATACTTGCGATAGGCCGAGACAAAGCCGTTCTCGGCTTGGTCAAAGTAGCTCAAGAAGCCCTCGTGAAATGGCAGACCGGCGCGCAAGATGGTGGCCAGCACGAGCTTGTCGGCAATCACGTGGGTGCGTGCCACGCCCAGGGGGGTGGCGGTGTCGCGGGTCTCATAGTCAAGGCGCTTTGATATCTCGTAGGCCATGATTTGGCCCAGGCGTTGGATGTTGGTGCGGAAGCGCAGCCGCTCCTTCTGGAGCTCCTTGTCGCGTATCTCGCTCATAAACTGGCTCACGAGCGAGTTCTGGTCGCAAAGGTTGATGATTTCCATTGTATTTCTTTCTTATTCTATATTATCGTTACAAGTAAAAAAAGCGTAATCGTTCAAAGCTGTGGGGGGTCATGCCTCGTGCCGGGTGGCACAGTAGGCATCGAGTATCTTGACCGACTGGGCGCGGTCGCGGGTGAGCTGGGCACGCAGCTCCTCGATGCTGCCCAGCTTGAACTCGAGCCGCAGAAACTTGATAAACTCAAGCTTGATGGGCATGCCGTAGATGTCGCCGTCGAAGTCGAAAATGTTTACCTCGATCGACAGGCGGTGGCCGTTGTGCATCGTGGGCCTCACGCCCACATTGACCATGCCCTTGAGGTGCTTGCCGGCCACGTCGACCATCACGGCATAGGCGCCGCGGTGGGGCAGGATGAGAGTGGGGTCGAGCTCGCCCACGTTGGCCGTGGGAAAGCCTATGCCGCTGCCGTTGTGAAAGCCGTGCACCACCTTGCCTGCCAAACTGTAGGGGTGCCCCATGCAGTGCATGGCGTCGTCGACCTTGCCCGAGGCAATGAGCTTGCGTATGATCGACGAGCTCACCGGGGCATAAGCCCCAAGATACTCGGGGGCTTTCACAATGTCGACGCCCAGCTCACGACCGTGCCGCACATAGTCGGCAAAGGTCTCTTGCTTGTTGTGCCCGAAGTGGTGGTCGTAGCCGGCCACGAGAGCAGCCACCCCGTAGCGGTCGCGCAGCAGCTCGATGAAGCGGCTGCTGTCGAGCAGCGAGAGCTCGCGGGTGAAGTCGAGCAGCACCGTGCAGTCGATGCCGTGGCGCGCGATGAGCTTGAGCTTGTCGTCGACGGTCATTATCATCTTGATTCCAGCCTCGGGGTGCAACACGGCCTGCGGGTGCTGGGCAAAGGTGACTACTGCCGACTCGAGCCCGCGCTGCCGCGCTTGCTCCTTGAGAAAGTCGAGCAGGGTGGCGTGGCCCAGGTGCACGCCGTCAAACATGCCAATGGTGGCTATTGTCGTGCCTGGCTCCAGTTGTGTGTCGCTGCCTATTATCTTCATGATAGCGCGGGGGTCACTGGTTGGCAGCGTTGATCTGTTTCTTCATGATGCGCATGGTGTCGTTGCACAGCTTGATAAACACCTCGCGGTTCTTCAAGAGGGTAGAGGCCTTGATTTGCTTGTCGGCGCCCTTGAAGATGAAGCCCGTGTCGCTCGAGTTGATGGCCCGCATCATGGCTTGTGCGCCCTTCTCGGTCTTGTCGAGCTGGCTCATGTGCAGGTCGAGCTTGTCGAAGAAGCGGTTCATCCTCACCATGCTCAGGCTCACCAGCGAGGGGTCGACGCTGTTCACGCTGATGCGCTGCGTGCGCAGCACGGTGCTCAGGTATATCGAGAACAGCGACAGCGCGAGCTTGCTTTGGGCAAAGGCGGCGATGGGCATGAAGTTGTTCACCGCCGGGAACTCGTAGGGCAGCGACACCATGTGGCGGCTCAGCGAGGTAGTGAAGATGATGCGCCCGCCCTCGACCATGAGCGGCTTCACCAGCAGCGAGAGCAGCACGGTGCTCAAGAAGTTGACTTGCACCAGCTTCTCGTAGCCGTCGGGCGAAATCTCGCTCTTGCGCGAGATGTAGCTGGCGTTGTTCACCAGCACGGCCACGGGGCGGTTGAGCTTTTTGAGCTCGTCGACAAAGTCCCTCACGCCGGCAAAGGAGCCCAGGTCGAGATGCAGCGAGTAGATGTTTTTGTTCAGCGTCTTGATTTGCAACTCGCGGGCAACCTCATCGCTGCGCTGGGTGTTGTAGCAGGCCATCACGATGGGATGCCCTTGCTCGGCCAGGCGGCGGGTCACCACAGTGCCCATGGCATCGGTGGCGCCGGTGATGATGTAGAGTGCCTTCTTGTTATCTTCTTGTATCATAAAAAATTATATAGTTGTTTTATCTTTATGTTTTCTCCTGTGGTCTTGAGGCAGGCGTGGCGCGGCCGCCTCGCAGCAGGCCTATTGCTGAATGCTGTAGATGAAGTTGGCCACCGTCTGGCCCACAGCCTTGAGCGTGCCCTTGTCGATGTTGTCGAGCGTGTCGTGGGTGGTGTGCCAGCCACTGAAGAAGCCCGATGGCGATTGACGCATGTCGACGATGTCGACACAGGGTATCTGGTTGTCGATGAGCGGCTTGTGGTCGTCGGTCACATAGCCCAGCTTTTGGGCGATGAAGTACTTGCCATAGCCCGCGTCGGCAGCTGTGGCCCATATGCTCTCGACCAGCGACGGGGCGGCGTCGACCGAGAAGCCTTCCTGGTAGAAGGTGGCACCCTTGGCGCCCACCATGTCGAGCAAGATGCCATACATGGGAGCATAGTAGGGCACGTGAGTGTGGTGCACCCAGTATTGCGTGCCCAGCGCCCAGCTCTCGTCGATTGAGTCGGTGCCCCAGTCCTCGGCATCGTCGAGCAGGATGTCGACGCCCACGCCCGGGCGCTTCTGCTTCATGATGCGGGCCAGCTCGAGCAGCACAGCCACGCCGCTGGCAGCATCGTTGGCGCCCATCACAGGCATGTGACGCTTGGCCGGGTCGGGGTCGTTGTCGGCCCAGGGACGGCAATCCCAGTGAGCCATGAGCAGAATGCGCTTCTCGGCATCGGGATTGATCACGCCTATATAGTTGGTGGCGTGCAGCACCTTGCCGTCGTGGGTGGTGAGGTCGGCATGCTGCGTGTACACCGTGTCGCAGTATCGGGCGAGCTGCGCCTCGAGATAGGCCCCGCACTGCTCATGGGCGGGAGTCGAAGGCACGCGGGGGCCGAAGTCGCACTGTGCCTTCACGTGGGCATAGGCGCTGTCGGCGTTAAAGTTCACCACGGCCTGGGCGGGAGCATCGCTCGCCTCGCGGGCCGCGTCTTGCTTGCCGCCACAGCTTGCAAGCAAGGCTGCTGCGGCGACTATCGAGATAAAATCAAGCATTTTCATCAGTCCATTCTATTTGAATTTACAAAAGTACTAAAAAAACTTTGTTCTCTCCCCCCTTAAAATAAAAAACTGATTTTAAGCCCAAAGTTTCGGGGCAGGGGAGCGTAATCCAATAGTTGACGTGAGTGATACACTAAACGCACAACAGAGGGCAGGGCACAGAATCCCCCGTTCGTTTTAGTATTAGCGATGGCGAGGACAATCAGAGTTGTAGGGGGGCTGTGTCGTGATAGCATAGGTTTATTTAGAAAACATACTGCTAATCCGTTTATCTTTTGTACATTTGCGAAATTAATATTAAGTGGAAGCAACATGACTAAGCAAGAAATATCAGAATATATACGTACCCAATTCCCCAAAGAAAATGAGAGTTGTGACTGGAAAGAGTATAAGAATTTGCAAAATAGTCTTTGCGGTCATGAAGGTGACGATGTGGTTTCCTATGTATCTGCTATCTCTAATATGAATGGTGGTGCCATTGTTGTAGGCATTCAGGATAAGACTTTTGAAGTTGTTGGAATTCAAAATTTTGGGAACTACAACATCGAATCAGCGAAGGCTCGTATTGCTGAGAAATGTCGGAATCTTCCAACTGAAAATCTAGAAATTACAGAATTGAAGGCAGACGATACCGATACTGTTGTTTGGATCATATCTGTTCCCAAGCATAGACCAAAGTTGCCGGTCTATGCTCATAATAAAGCTTGGCAGAGAATTGGTGACTCTTTGATTGAAATGAAAGAAGAAAGGTTGCAGTCAATTCTCTCAGAGCTGTTAATTACGGACGATTGGAGTGTGGCTATTGTTCCTAATGCCACTTTGGATGATTTGGATTCTGAAGCAATAGAAAAAGCAAGAAAGGAATATACTGTTCGTAATCCATACCGAAAAGCTGAAATTTCAGCATGGGATAATAAGAAGTTCCTTGATAAAGCAAAAATAACAATAAATGGAAAAATAACGAGAGCAGCATTGGTACTATTAGGAAAAGAAGAGAGCGAGTATCTGCTTAGCCCTTATGTTGCTTGTATTCGATGGTCTTTACGTTCTGTAGGGTCTATGCAAAATAAAGACTATGAAATATTGACAATGCCATTGCTATTGAGTGTTGATAAGCTGTATAACAAAGTTCGCAATGTAAAATACCGACTTGTAAGGCCAGACTCCCTTTTTCCTGAGGAAATGTTGCGGTATGATATGTTTAACATACGTGAGCCACTGAATAATGCTATTGCACATCAGGACTATACAAAATGTGCAAGAATAGAAGTAGTGGAATATGAAGATGATCATATTATTTTCCAAAATTATGGTGATTTTTTGCCTCAAAATGTTGAAAATGTTGTCATTAAGGATTGCCCGGAGTCAGTATATCGTAATCGTTTCCTTGTAGAAGCGATGCGTAATCTGAATATGATTGAGACTGAAGGTGGTGGCATTAAAAAGATGTTTGTTAACCAACGTATGAGATTCTTCCCGATGCCGGAATACGATTTGTCTGATGGAAAGGTTAGGGTAACTATTACAGGTAAGGTAATTGATGAAAACTTTGCCCGAATACTGGCAGATAACCCAAACCTTGGTCTTGAAGATATTATGTTGCTTGATAAAGTACAGAAACAGAAAACAATTACGGACGATCAGTTGGTTTATCTAAGGAAACATAAATTCATCGAAGGGCGTAAGCCTCATTTCTTTTTGGCTCATAAAGTCGTGTCGAGAACAAGGAGTACTAAGATGAAAAGTCAATATATTAAGAATAGAAGCTTTGATGATGAATATTTTATGAAATTGATAGTTGAATATCTGAAAAAGTTTGGTAAAGCTTCACGCAAGGATATCAATGAGTTGCTCATGGATAAATTATCGGATGTTTTGGATAGCACGCAAAAGAGGCATAAGATAGATTATCAATTGAAGAAGCTTAAAGATTCAGGAAAAATTAATTTTGGTGAAGACCACAAGTGGATTCTTGCTGAATAATGTAGAATTCAGCAAATTTTCAGCAATTTTTCGGCAGATTTTCAGCAAAATAAGTATGTAACAGACTGATAGCTAGTACTTACATAATTAAAAGAAATGTTGAATCTGTGTGTTATTTCGGCAAGAAGAGCTTAAAAGAAATAACGATACTGTTTCTTTGAGTGTGTCTGAAGGGAGACACAAAAACAGGACCTGCCCGTTTTGCGCAGGTCCCCATAAGCTTGTAAAAATTAGATGACTTAAACTCAAAATCTAAAAAATGCTTCTTACAAAGGAACAAAGATAAATATGTATCTTTTGCATCGTCATTCGAGGCCTACAGGTGTGTATGAACTCGCCTCAGACACACTCGCTGAAACACTACCATTCATTGTACCTGTAGTTTAGTTGTTTTAATGATGTTTTGAGTTCTGTATCTTGCTATGATGATAGGCGTATCTAAATGATCAAGCGGTATTACACTTGATTGCTGTATATTCCCACTAAAAATTGATTTGCCATGTATATCAAAAATAGAAAGATATAATAGCTTGGGGGTATTTACATGTAATCTCTTGTTCCTGATGTGTAGGCTTATTTTATCAAGGCCTATTTCCTCGAGTGCCGACGCTTTCAAAAGCTCGTCTAAGTCCGTCTTCTCAATATAATCGTTTATGGAGTAGATTGGGGAGCATATCCTGGTTCCATCGTAGAGAAGTGCGCAAAGTCTAAAATAGGTGCCCCAGTAAAATCAAAATAAAAATTGATTTTCTGCATTAAAATTATGCTTGGCCAAGGCAGTGTAAAAACGCGAGAGGAGCAGGATGGGAAACAATTACGATGATTTTCGGGGAAGATTGGGCACAGTATTGTGTAGTTTTTTACCACATTGTTGCGTCATAGGGAATAAAAAGGTTTAACTTTGTGTGCACACACGGCGGGCACTCGAGGTTGTGACCGTAATTTTTAATTAACGACAAATTAAACAAACAATGGATTTTATCGAAGTAAGCGATGTAGTGAAGCAATATTCTGGGCACTTGGCACTCGACCACGTGAGCGTGCACGTGCCGCAGGGCTGCATCTACGGTCTGCTCGGGCCCAATGGTGCCGGCAAGACGACGCTCATACGCATCATCAACATGATCACGCGCCCCGACAGCGGCCAGGTGCTGCTCGACGGCAAGCCCCTCGAGCCTGCCGACGTGGCCCGCATAGGCTACCTGCCTGAGGAGCGCGGACTGTACAAGAAAATGAAGGTGGCCGACGAAATTGTGTACCTGGCACGCCTCAAGGGGCTCGACAAGGCCACGGCCGTGCAGCGCACTCGCCAGTGGCTCGAGCGGTTCGGGCTCACCGACTGGGCCGGCAAGAAGGTGGAGTCGCTCTCCAAGGGCATGCAGCAGAAGGTGCAGTTCATTGCCACTGTGCTCCACGAGCCACGGCTGCTCATCTTCGACGAGCCTTTCTCGGGCTTCGACCCGGTCAACGCCGAGCAGCTCAAGCAGGAGATACTGCACCTGCAGCAAGAGGGTGCCACCATCCTGTTCTCGACCCACAACATGGAGAGTGTAGAAGAGGTGTGCCAGCGCATCACGCTCATCAACCACTCGCGTGTGGTGCTCGAGGGCGATGTGGAGGCCATCAAGCAGCAACACAAGCAAAACCTGTTTGAAATCACGCTCAGCAACCGCGGCACACTGCCCGCCTGCGAGCAGCTCTACGACATCGTCGAGAGCAAGCCCGGCACGGCACTGCTGCGCCTCAGGCACGGCGCGGGTCTGCACGACACCGTGGCCTGGCTCAACGACCATTGCCAGCTGGCCGGCTTCAACGAGCTGCTGCCCAGCATGAACGAAATCTTTATTGAAACTGTAAAAAATCTGAACTCATGAATAGACTTTCACTCATCATCAGGCGCGAATACATGAGCCTCGTGGCTCGCAAGTCGTTTATCGTCACTACACTGCTCATGCCGGTGCTCATGATTGCCTGCGTGCTCATTCCCATAGGCATATCGATGGCCAACGAGAAAACCACCGAGCGCACCACCATTGCCGTCATCGACGAGACACAGCAGCTGGCTGGCGTGATCAAGAGCAGCCCGCAATACAGCATCATGCCCCTGCAGGGTAAGCCGGGCACCACCCGTCCCAAAGAATTCCTGGCCCAGGCACCCGAAAGTGTCGAGGCCCTCGTGGTGATACCGCCCGACGTGCTCACCCGCCACCAGGTGAACCTGTACAGCAAGAAGGCCGTGAGCGGCGGCCTGGTGCAATATGTGACCCAGTGCCTCAACGACACGCTCACTGCGGTGAAGCTGCAGCAGCAAGGCATACCCAATCTCGATAAAATCGTGGCCCAGTCGCAAGTCGACGTTGGCGTCAACAGCATCAGGCTGGCTGCCGACGGCAGCCAGAGCTCCTCGTCGACCGATGTGGCCATGATCATAGGCGTGGTGCTGGCCTTTGTGACCTACATGTTTGTCATCATGTATGGCGCAACGATCATGAACAGCGTGGTCGAGGAGAAAACCAACCGCATCGTCGAGGTGGTGGTGAGCAGCTGCAAGCCCTTTGAGCTCATGATGGGCAAGATCATAGGCGTGGGCCTTGTGGGCCTCACCCAGTTTGCCTTGTGGGTGGCCATCCTTGCCGGCGTGGCCGGCATCGCCATGAGTGTGCTCAACATTCCCAGTACGACAGTTGTGGCCGCAGTCGACCCCTCGGGTGCGCCCACCCTGGCCCTTGTGTTTGCCACTATCAAGAGCATCAACATAGGTCTCATTCTCGTGAGCTTTGTGGTCTACTTCATCGGGGGCTACCTGCTCTATGCCTCGCTCTTTGCCGCCTTTGGCTCGGCCGTTGACCAGGCCAGCGACGCCTCGCAATTCTCGGCCCCCATCATCATGATCATGGTCATTGCCCTCTATGCCAGCATAGGCTGCATGGAAAACCCCAACGGCTCGCTGGCCATGTGGTGCTCGCTCATCCCCTTCACCTCGCCGGTAGTCATGATGGTGCGTCTGCCCTTCGACGTGCCCGTGTGGCAGGTGGCACTGAGCATCGTGCTGCTCTTCGGCACAGCCGTGGCCATGGTGTGGCTCAGCGCCCGCATCTACCGCACTGGCATCCTGCTCTACGGCAAGAAACACAGCCTCAAGGAAATCGTGCGCTGGGTGAGGTGACATCTTCCCGTGACGGCATTGTGTGGTGCCGCCACGGCGTGGAGACATGTGATATTTTTCTGTTTTTGGGTCACTGTTTTCAAAAAATCATTACCTTTGCCACCCGAAAAAGGGAAATTTTAATAAAATCGAAAAAGATGAAGAAGATTACAATCATCGGTGCAGCCTGCTTGTGCATGCTCATGAGCGGCTGCGGAGCCCTGGGCACAACAGGCACCACCACGGGCTCGACCAGCAGCAGCAACGGCGGCGGCCTGCTGGGAAGTGTGCTGGGCGCGCTGGGAAGCGCCTCTACCGTCAACAGCCTTGCCAATCTGGTGATAGGCAGTGTGAAACTCAGCGAGAGCGACCTCTATGGCACTTGGAAATACCAGGAGCCGGCTTGCGCTTTCACCAGCGAGAACCTGCTGGCCAAGGCTGGCGGCGCTGTGGCTGCCGCACAAGTCAACGAGAAGCTGCTGCCTGCCTACAACCAGGTGGGCATCAAGAGCAGCAACACCTATTTTACCTTCAACAAGGACCACAGCTTCGAGGCCAAGGTCAACGGCATCCCGCTGAGCGGCTCGTGGACCTATGACCAGGCTACCAGTGCCGTGAAGATGAAAAGCTTGCTCATGAGCATGACTGGCTATGTAACCCGCACCACGAGCGGGCTGAGCTACACCTTCGAGTCGAAGAAGCTGCTCACCGTGCTCCAGACGCTCTCCAGCCTGAGCGGCAACTCCACGTTGCACACTGTGGGCAACCTGAGCAAGAACTACGAGGGCGTGCGCGTGGGCTTCGACATGAAGAAGTAAAACCGCACGGCATGCAATCCTAACCACACACACACATCACCACCACATTACAGGCGCAAGGGCCTACACACGCGAGTGCAAAGGGTCCTTGCGCCTGCTTTTTTTTGCACCCTCGGCCGGGGCGCAGGCCCAAAAAAGATTAATCGAGGAAAAAACCTATTATTTCTACACAAACGTGGTTGCGGTCGATTGCTTTTGTGCTGCAATGTGAATATGTTTTACATTTGCGTCGATAAAAACAAGAAGGTTATGAATATCACCCAAGCAATCATCGCTGCCGCCCTGCTGCTGCCGGCCCAAATCCAAGCAGCCGACACGCTGCAAACCACCGTGGCCGCCAAACCGGCGAGCTGGACGCTGCGCAGCTGCATCGACTATGCCAAGCAGAACAACGTGACAGTGAGGAAAAACAAAGTGAACGCTCAGAGCGCCCGCCTCGACCTGGCCAATGCCAAGGCCGGCCGCCTGCCCACCGTGTCGGCCTCCACAAGCCAGCAGGGCAGCTACGCCCCGTTTCGCAAGACTTCGGCCGTGGTCAATGGCAGCCAGGTGATGTCGACGGGAAGCAAGTGGACCTACAGCGGCAACTACGGCCTCGAGGCCTCGATGCCTGTCTTCGACGGCGGCACGACCAAAAACAACATCAAGCTGGCCGAAATCAACACTCAGATTGCCGACCTCACCGCCGATGCCTCGATGCTCACCATCGAGGAGCAAATTACCAACCTCTATGTGCAGATACTCTATGCCAAAGAGACGGTGCGCGAGGACGAGGAGCAAATCAAGCTCTCTGAAACCAACCTGGCCCGCACCCAGGAGTTTTATCGCAATGGCTTGCTGGCCCAGGCCGACGTGAGCCAAATCGAGTCGCAGCTGGCTACCGACCGCTACCAGAAGGTGGCCGACGAGACCACCCTCAACCAGTACCGCCTACAGCTCAAGCAGCTGCTCGAGATAAGCGACGACGAGAACTTCGATATCGCCACGACAAGCATCGACGGCGATGTGCTGGCCATGTTGCCCGCCACGAGTCAGGTGTACAACACCGCTCTCGCGCTCCGCCCCGAGATACAGGCCGGCAAGCTGGCCATGCAGAAGAGCGACCTCGATGTGAAGATTGCCAAGGCTGCCTGGTACCCCACCGTGAGGCTCAATGCAGGCTTGAACGCGACCAACATGAGCGGCAACGGCAACTTGATGACACAGCTCAAGCAGAACTGGAACAACTTTGTGGGCGTGAGCGTGAGCATCCCCATCTACGACGGCGGCAAGACCAAAAACAATATTGCCAAGGCCCAGTTGGAGAAACAGAGCTACTATCTCGACCTGCTCGAGACGCAGAAGTCGTTGTGGAACACCATCGACACCTATCGCATGAACGCCTACAACGCCCAGCAGCGCTATGTGGCCGCCAAGGAGAATGCCAACTATGCCCGCACGAGCTATGAGCTCACCAGCGAGCAATACCGCCTGGGGCTGAAAAATATACTGGAGCTCACAACCGGCAAGACCAACCTGGCCACTGCCAACCAGAAAATGCTGCAGGCCAAGTACACCGAGCTGCTCAATGCCGCCATGCTGAAATACTACATGGGCGATACTATCAATCTATAAGGAGGCCGCACGGCACCAAGTGAAGAAACAAAAAAAGCACAAGATAATGGAAGAGAAAAAGAAAGCTACAATCAAGAAGGCAGTCGTCGTTGCAGTGGTGGCTCTCGCCGTCGTTGCAGTCGCCGCAGTGCTGCTGGGAGGCAAAAAAGACAAAAATGCAGTGCGCCTTGAGACCGCCAAGGTCGAGAAAGACAGCATCTCGGCCAGTGTCACCGCCACCGGTACCGTCGAGGCCGTGACCTCGGTCGATGTGGGTACCCAGGTGTCGGGCATCGTGACCAAGCTCTATGTCGACTACAACAGCGTGGTCAAGAAGGGGCAGGTGATTGCCGAGCTCGACAAGTCCAACCTGCAAAGCCAGCTCAACACGGCGCAGGAGAACCTGGGCAAGGCCCGTGCCGAGGTGCAGAGCCAGCAGGCCAACGTGAGGCAGCAGCGCGCCGCACTGCAGAGTGCACAGGCCAGCTTAAACTACCAGAAGAGCAACTACAACCGCTACTCCACACTCTACCGCAAGGGGCTGGTGAGTGCCAACGACTATGAGAACGCCCGCCTCACCTATCAGCAGGCCGCCAAGCAGGTGGCTCAATGCCAGCAGCAGGTGGCCAGCGCCCAGACCCAGGTGGCCAGCGCCGAGACCCAGGTGGGCACTGCGCAAGAAGGCGTGAAGCAGGCTCAGACCAACCTGGGCTACGCCACCATCACCGCTCCCATCGACGGCGTTGTCATCTCCAAGTCGGTCGAGGAAGGCCAGACTGTGGCCTCGGCCTACAGCACCCCCACGCTGGTCACCATTGCCAAAGACCTGCGCGACATGCAGGTGGTGGCCGACGTCGACGAGGCCGACATAGGCAACGTGAAAGAGGGACAGCGCTGCCAGTTTACCGTCGATGCCTTCCCCGACGACGTGTTTACCGGCACGGTCAAGCAAGTGCGCCAAAATGCCACCACAACCAACAATGTGGTGACCTACGAGGTCGTGATCACCGCCCCCAACCAAGACCTCAAGCTCAAGCCCGGCCTCACGGCCAACGTCACCATCTTCACCCTCGAGCGCGGCAACGTGGCCTGCGTGCCCAGCAAGGCACTGCGTTTCACCCCCACACCCGAGGTCGTGGGCAAGAACTACAAGATAGGCACCGCCCGCGGCGAGCACGTGGTGTGGACCCTCGAGGGCAACAAGCTGGTGCCTCACAGTGTGGTAACAGGCACAAGCGACGGTTCGCACACCGAGATATTGAGCGGCATCGAGCTGGGTGCCACTGTAGTGGTCGATGTGGCCGCCACCGAGCAGGACGACAACGACGAGAGCAGCGACGGCCAGGACAACGCCTCGCCCTTCCAGCCCAAGCGCCCTGGCAGCGACAAGAAGAAAACCTCGGGCGCCGGCTCCAAAGCCGCGTGAGGGCAACGTGGCAGTGTCAATACACACATATACGCACACACACACATTTAAAAATGTAGATATGATGCAAGAAGCAACAACCAAACCGGTAATCGAGCTCGACGGCCTGCGCCGCAACTTCAAGGTGGGCGGCGAGACGGTGCACGCGCTGCGCGGCGTGTCGTTCACCATTGGCGAGGGCGAGTTTGTGACCATCATGGGCACCTCGGGCTCGGGCAAGTCGACCCTGCTCAACATACTGGGATGCCTCGACAAGCCCACCAGCGGCGAGTACAAGCTCGACGGCGTGCCCGTGCGCACCATGAGCAAGAACCAGCTGGCCAGCCTGCGCAACCACAAGATAGGCTTTGTGTTTCAGAACTACAACCTGTTGCCCAAGACCACCGCTGTGCTCAACGTGGAGCTGCCGCTCATGTACAACGCACGGGTGAGCGCCCGCGAGCGCCGCGAGCGCGCCGTGGCCGCCCTCGAGCGCGTGGGCCTGGGCAACCGCCTGGAGCACATGAGCAACCAGATGAGCGGTGGCCAGATGCAGCGAGTGGCCATCGCCCGAGCCCTGGTCAACGAGCCGGCCGTGGTGCTCGCCGACGAGGCCACCGGCAATCTCGACACCCGCACCTCGTTTGAGATACTGGTGCTCTTCCAGGAGCTGCACGCCGAGGGGCGCACCATCATCTTTGTGACCCACAACCCCGAGATAGCGCAGTACTCGAGCCGCAACATCATCCTGCGCGACGGCAAGATACGTGCCGATGTGGTCAACGACCACATCATGTCGGCCGCCGAGAAGCTGGCCACGCTGCCAGTCAACGACGACGACTGAGCACTCCACAGTTCCCCATTTTTTTACTCTCACGACAACAATGAATTTTTTCAATCTATTCAGAATAGCGCTCAAGGCCATCGCGGCCAACAAGATGCGGTCGTTTCTCACCATGCTGGGCATCATCATCGGCGTGGGCTCGGTCATCACCATGCTGGCCATAGGCCAGGGCTCCAAGGTGAGCATCCAGAAGCAGATCGCCGAGATGGGCTCCAACATGATCATGATACACCCTGGCGAGGACAAGGGCCCCGGCGGCGCACGCCAGAGTGCCGACGACATGCAGACCCTCACCCTGCAAGACTACCAGAACATCGTCGACCAGAACAAGTATCTGGCAGCCGTGAGCCCCAACGTGAGTGCCAGCGGCCAGGTCATCTTCGGCAACAACAACTACCAGACGAGCGTGACCGGTGTGAGCCGCGACTACCTGGAAATACGCCAGCTCACGGTCGAGCAGGGCGACATGTTTACCGATGCCGACATCAAGTCGAGCGCCAAGGTGTGCGTCATAGGGCAGACCATTGTCGACAACCTCTTTGCCCAGGGTGCCGACCCCATAGGGCAGGTCATCAGGTTCGACAAGATCCCCATGCGCGTGGTGGGCGTGCTCAAGAAAAGGGGCTACAACTCGATGGGCATGGACCAGGACGACATCATCCTGGCACCCTACACCACCGTGATGAAGCGCATGCTGGCCCAGACCTACCTCTCGGGCATCTATGCCAGCGCCATCAAGGAGAGCATGACCGACCTGGCCATTGCCGACATCACATCGATACTGCGAGCCGACCACAAGCTCAAGGCCGATGCCGACGACGACTTCAACATACGCTCGCAAGAGGAGATGAGCCAAATGATGAACTCTACCACGAGCATGATGACCACACTGTTGGCCGCCGTGGCCGGCATTGCCCTGGTGGTGGGCGGCATTGGCATCATGAACATCATGTATGTGTCGGTCACCGAGCGCACCCGCGAGATAGGCTTGCGCATGAGTGTGGGTGCCCGGGGCGTCGACATCCTGGCCCAGTTTCTCATCGAGTCGGTGCTCATCAGCATCACCGGCGGCCTCATCGGCGTGGTGATGGGCGTGGGGGCTGCCGTGGCGGTGAAAACCATTGTTCACTGGCCCATCAGCATCGAGCCGTGGACCATTGTGCTCTCGTTCACCGTGTGCACCTTCATAGGGGTGTTCTTCGGGTGGTATCCTGCCAAAAAAGCTGCCAATCTCGACCCCATCGAGGCCATACGCTACGAGTAGCCATGGGTAAAAAAGTTGATGCTCCCCCGCTGAATATCAACTAAAAAATATTAACTTTGCAATGAGCGATAACGACCGAAAAACAATGAAGCGTAGAGAACTGCTTATACACATCTTGTGCTGGGGCATCGTCTTGTTTTTGCCCCTGGTGTTCTTTCGCCCCAACGACACCTGGGAGTTGCGCATGAGCCACTGGTTGCGCTCCCTGGGCGGCACGCTGAGCTACATGATCATTTTCTATGCCAACTATGTGTGGCTGGTGCCTAAGCTCTACTTCAAGCACCAGCGCGGCCTCTATGTCGTGGCCAACTTGATTCTTGTTGCTCTGGCCATAGGCTTGTCGGTGGGATGGTGGCAGGTGCTGGGCCGCATCCTGCCCGACGAGATGCCCAGCCATTTCATGTCGAGCCAGCCACGCCCCCACATGGGGCCTCCCAAGTGGAACATGCTGTTTCAAAGTGCCCTCATGGCTGTGCTGGTGGCTGCACTGGCTCTGGCTGTGAGCATGGGCCAGCGGTGGCAGCACATCGAGGAGACACGTCGCGAGGCCGAGAAGGCCAAGAGCGAGGCTGAGTTGAGCAACCTGCGCAACCAGCTCAACCCTCACTTCCTGCTCAACACGCTCAACAACATTTATGCCCTCATTGCCTTTGCCCCCGAGAAGGCCCAGACGGCCGTCGAGCAGCTGAGCAAGCTGCTGCGGCACGTGCTCTACGAGAACGAGCAGAATTATGTGCCACTCTACAAGGAGGTGGCGTTTATGAAAAACTATATCGAGCTCATGCGCATCCGCGTGACCAGCAATGTGAAGGTCGACACCGATATCACCATCGCCGACGACGATGCCACCCCCATAGCCCCGCTCATCTTCATCTCGCTCATCGAGAATGCCTTCAAGCACGGCATCTCGCCCAACGGCCACGGCTTCATCTGTGTGAAGATGAGTCACGACAACAACACCATCACCTGCGAGATAAGCAACAGCAATTGGCCCAAGCGCGCCAACGACAAGAGCGGCTCGGGCATAGGGCTGCAGCAGGTGCAGAAGCGTCTCGACCTCATGTATCCCGGCCAGTACTCCTGGCACAAGGGCACAACAAGCGACAACACCGAGTATTACAGCAACATAACAATATATCGACATGACTCTCAATTGTGCAATAGTTGACGATGAGCCCCTGGCAGTGGAACTGCTGGTGAGCTATGTGGCCAAGATCCCGTTTATGAACCTGGCTGGCAAGTACTCCAACGCCATCGATGCGATGAAGGGCTTGAGCGAGCATCCCGTCGACGTGATCTTTCTCGACATCCAGATGCCCGACCTCAACGGCCTGGAGCTGTCTAAGATGCTGCCCGCCACCACGCGCATCGTCTTCACCACAGCCTTCCAGCAATATGCGGTCGACAGCTACCGCCTCAACGCGCTCGATTTCTTGATGAAGCCCATATCCTATGTCGACTTTCTCGAAGCCTGCAGCAAGGCTTTGCAGTGGTTCAAGCTCACTCGCCACACCGAGAAAACCGACAAGCAAGAGGAAATGAAGAGCATCTTTGTCAAGAGCGAGTACAAGCTGCTGCAGATCGATCTCGACAAGATAAAATACATCGAGGGCCTGAAGGACTATGTGAAAATCTATACCGAAGACTCGCCACACCCCATACTCTCGCTCATGAACATGAAGGCCATGGAGCAGTTGCTGCCCTCGTCACGGTTTATACGCGTGCACCGCTCCTTCATTGTGCAGAAGAGCAAAATACGCGAGATCGACCGCAACCGCATTGTCTTTGGCGACGTCTACATCCCCATAGGCGACAGCTACAAGCAGGCCTTCCTCGACTTCATCCAGAAGTGAGCCCCAGGTCACGCGAAAAATAAAGGTGGCCTCAAGTGTTGTTTTTTATGAGATATATGTTTACTTTTGGCGCCGCAAGTTGTGGAAGCAGCTAAAATAGAAGTAAACACATATATATATCAACTTAACACTTGTATTGAGTTATGAAATATTTCATTGTGAAAGATGGCACGCGGCAAGGTCCCTACACCGTCGAGGAACTTGCCATGCAGCGCCTGAGCCCCGACACGCTGGTATGGACCCGTGGCATGCCCGACTGGGCCGAAGCCCAGACGGTGCCCGAGCTCTCGGGCGCTATCGACCATGACGTGCCCGACGTTCCCGGTGCCGACACTCCGCAAGCCCCCATAGGCGAGATGGCCCCGCCGCCGCTGCCTGGCGACGACGAGATGCAGCCGCAAGAGCCCTACAGTGGCGCGCAGCAGCAACAGTATGGTGGCGGCATGCAGCCTGAGCCCACAACCCCCGTCAACGGCAATTACATGCAGGCCGCCGAGCCCAAGAAGAAAAGCTCGCGCGGGTGGATTGTTGCCCTCGTGGCGCTGGTCGTGCTGGCTGTGCTCGTGATCAGCAAGCCCAGCCGCAGCTCTCACCTCGATGCGATAGACCGTGCCTGCTACGACTACTTGAGCGAGAGTGTAGACAGCAGCATCGTGGGTGGCATCCCCGTCATGAGCGACGGCGTGAAGAACCTGGCCGGCAGCTTCATTGGCGAGGTGGTGGAGCAGCATTTCGAGCTCCACGACCGCCTGCTGTGGAATGTGGGCAAGTTCACCTATGGCGGCAAGGAGAAAACCGTGAGCGTGGGCATCCTGGGGCACGTGTTCACCTTCGACAAGGACGATGTGGCACAAGCCGTGCGCAAGTATGCCGAGGAGCATCGCAGCACCACCGCCACCGACGCCGCCAGCGACGCTGCCGTGCAGGCCATGAAGGGCGCTGTCGATGCAGCCCGCCAGGCTGTCGACGCTGTGGTGTCGCAGGTCGACTCGTCGCAGGTCAGCCAGAAGCTCGACTCGGCAGCCAACCAGGCTGTCGACAAGGTGGCCTCCAAAGCCGCCGACGAGGCCAAGCAGGCTGCCGAGGGTATTGTCGACAAGATTATCGACGAGATTGAAAACCTCTTAGGCAATGGAAACGACAAGTAGCAACAACCGCCTGGCGTGGATAGCTGCACTGCTGTGCTGCCTCATCGTGCTGGCCACCTTGTGCCTCTCACGCCCCAGCCGCAACGAGCAGCTCGAGGCCGTGAACCAGGCCGGCCGCGCCTATGTGAGCGCCCGCATCGACAGCCTGGGCCTCGACAGTGTGCCCGTCATGGGCAACATCATGAGCGAGGGCGCCAAGTGGATAGGCAACGAGGCCATGCAGAGCTACCTCGACAGCAACTTCACCTTCCACGACTACTACTTGTGGACCACCGGCACCCTCACGCTGCGCAACGGGCAGCAGCGCCGCGTGGCCGTGGGCCTGCTTGGGCACACCTGGGTGAGCGACAAGGCCGAGATAGGCACCGCCATGGTCGAGGCCATGCAAGAGAGTGCCGGCAGCAAGCTGAGCGGCATCGTGAGCACCCTGCTCCGGGCCCTCCTCCTGCAGCCCTGACGCCCCCCAGCCCGCCATCACACACTATACTGAGAGGTTGTGTCGTAATAAAGTTTTACGGCACAGCCTCTTTTCTTCCCACCTTGCTGTTGGTAGATTTTTCTTTTGAATTAAGGAGGAAAAAACAGAGAAGGGAAGATTGAAAATTGGTATTTTTTGTATCTTTGTCTCTACAAAGTCCTTGTCCCGCACACGGGCAAGGACAACGACATTGTGGATCTTAGCGTTTGCTATTTATTCAAAACGTTCAGGAAACTTGGCGGTGGAAAGAACAAATCAGGAATAAAGAGCGAATGCCCGCGATATGCGTGGGCGTTTGGCTTGTCTTGATTTGTAGGTTTCCGCCAAGTACCTCTGAACGTGGACGAGTACATTCGCCCACGTTCTGCATTTTCTTATATGTGCAATGGGGTGCTTGCAGAAACCACGTTTGGTAGAATAAAGTGCACACGCATTAATAACTAATTACACTATTAATGCAATGACAAAGACTTTATTGGAACAACTGCCCGAGATAGCGCGTGAGGGTAGGGCCGAGGCCCAGCGCGTGCTGGGGCGGCTCGACAGCGGCACGCGCATAGGCTTGCAAACCAACGAAATCGTGTTGCCGTGCAAAGACACCTCGGGCATCTTCAGCGGCCAGCAACCCAAATTGCCTAATGCCTACAACCAGGCCGTGGGCGCAGCCCAGTGGATGAACCGCCTTATTTATGGCGACAACCTGCTCACCCTGCAAGCCTTGCTTGCCGGCGACCCCGACAGCGGTCTGCCCTCGCTGCGCGGCAAGGTGGACTTGATCTACATCGACCCACCCTTCGACTCCAAGGCCGACTACCGAACCAAAATAAATCTGCCTGGGGTGAGCCTTGACCAGAAACCAACGGTGATAGAGCAATTTGCCTATGCCGATACATGGAAAGAAGGAACCGTTTCTTATCTCAGGATGATGTATCCGCGGCTGGTGTTGATGCGCGAGCTGCTTTCTGAAAAAGGAAGCATCTATGTCCACATCGATTGGCATGTGAGTGCCTATGTTAAGACAATAATGGATGATATTTTCGGAAAAGAAAAATTAATCAATGAAATAGTGTGGAACAAAGGCTTTAGGGGTACAGAATCAAAAAGAATATTTCAACATGCACATGATACTATTTTGTTTTATGCAAAAGGAAATGAAATCGTCTGGAATCAGCAGTATCAACCATATAAGGATCAAAGTATGGGAAGATACAATCAAATTGATGAACATGGTAATTCATATGCCTTAATAAAGCGAACAAGAACTGATGGAAGCGTTTACTATGGTAGGACATATCCTAACCAAGAAGGTAAAAAAATAAATGATGTAATATCTCATGTGCCAACAATGGCATCTACCAATCGTGAAAGGGTGGGATATGATACACAGAAGCCAGAAGATTTGATTTCTATTTTTGTAAAGGCGAGCAGTAATGAGGGCGACTTGGTGTGTGACTTCTTTGGGGGTAGCGGCACCACGGCGGCAGTGGCCGAGAGACTGGGACGGCGGTGGATAACGGGCGACATAGGCAAGCCGGCCTCGCTCATCATGCGCAAGCGGCTCATCGACCAGGACGTGAAGCCCTTCCTATATCAGAGCATAGGCGACTATCAGAAGGAGGCCTTCCGCAACAACCGCCTGGTGAAGCGCATAGGCGACTTGAGCCAAATCGTGCTGGGCCTGTATGGTGCGCTGCCCTTTACAGCCGAGCAATGTGCCGACCGCAACTTTGGCTACGTCAAGGGCTCCAGGACACTCGTTATGGCCGACAGCCCCAACCGTCTCACCACAGCCTCTACCATAAGACGGGCTGTAGAGGCCAAGGCCTCGCTGCTGGGTGGCGACTGGCAGAAGGTGGTGGTGCTGGGCTGGAACTTTGCCTTCGATATCTCGCAGGCCATTCAGCAATATAAAGACAGCAATGTTGAGGTGCTCGTTATCCCGCCCGACTTGATGGACAAGCTTTCCAAGAAAGGCTACGACAAGCTCATTCGCGACAAGGCCGTGCGGTTCTCCTCACTGCAATATCTTGTAGTAAAGCCCATTGAGGTGAACACGTGCGACGGGAAGGACGAAATCACGGTCACGCTCGACAACTATGTCCTGCTTTCGCCCGACAATATCCCGCTCGACGAGAAAGACAAGCTCAAGCTACAAGTGCTCATGAGCGATGACCCGCTCTCGCTTATCGAGTACTGGAGCATCGATCCCGACTATGACGGCATCACCTTCCGCTCTACCTGGCAAGACTATCGCGAGAATACCAGCAACGACAACGATGCGTTGCATTGTGTGTACAGCACTTGCTTGACGGTGCCCCACCTCGACGACCGCCGCGTGTGTGTGAAAGCCGTCGATGTGTTTGGCTTTGAAAGCCAAGTCGTACTCACTGTGAAAAATAAGGAGGAACTCAACAATGGCAATTAACTCAAGCAACATCTCGATAGAGCTGGCCCACCGCTTGACCGATGTGACAGCCAAGGCCTGGGCCGACGGCACGATGCTGGCCCAAGTCACCCCCATCACTGCCCACCTGCTGAACTACTGGTTTGGCGAGGCACGTTGCGACCAGCGCACACTCAACTTCCACGAGGGGCAGCGACAGGCCATCCTCAATGTCATCTATCTGCACGAGGTGCTCAGGTCGACGACGGTACTCGACCACTACACCAAGATAACCCCTGATCTTGTTGACCAGCTCGACCATGTCCAGCTGGCACAGTCCAAATACAGGATACCAAAGTATGCTGTGAAGATGGCTACCGGCACGGGCAAGACCTGGGTGATGCATGCCCTCATCTTGTGGCAAATGCTCAATGCCTTGCACGAGGCAGAGCCGTCGGGGCGATACACTCGCAATTTCTTGATAGTGGCTCCAGGGCTCATCGTGTATGAGCGGCTCAAGGATGCCTTCTGTGGCAGCATGAGGCCAGGAGATGGCACGCGCGACTTCACAACCAACGACTATTGCAGAAATCAAGATCTCTTTATTCCCGAGATGTACCGCAACGAGGTGTTGTCGTTCATTCAAAACAATATTGTGACCAAGGAAGACGGCATAGGTCGCAAGGTGACGGGGAACGGGATCATAGCGCTCACCAATTGGCATTTGTTTGAAAACGAGTTTGACGCGCATGGCGACGAAGCCAGTGCCTGCGATGCGCCGGCCATTGTAGCCGACTTGCTGCCCTTGCGACCTGGCAAGGCGGCAGGCAACGACCTCAATACCATCGACGGCAGGGTGCTGGGCGGTACCGAGCTCGACTATCTTGCAAGTCTCGACGACATCATGGTGATCAACGATGAGGCCCATCACATACATGAGCTCAAGCGCAATGGCGAGGTCGAAGAAGTGGAGTGGCAGAAGGGGCTCAATGCCATAGCCTCGCCCAAGGGCGATCGATTCATGCAAGTGGATTTCTCGGCAACACCTTTCGACACACGTGGCTCGGGTAGAAACCAGGTGAAGTGCTATTTCCCGCACATTGTGGTTGATTTCGACTTGCCCACAGCTATGCGCATGGGACTGGTGAAAACCTTGCTGATTGATCGCCGGCAAGAGCTCACCGATCTGCCCAGGCTTGATTACCGAGCCCAGCGTGTAAGAGGACGGGTAACAGGGTTATGCAACGGCCAGCGTGTCATGCTCAGGGCTGGACTCACCAAACTGCGCAAGCTGGAAAGAGATTTTACTGAAATCGACGAGAGGAAAAATCCTAAAATGCTTGTTGTGTGCGAGGATACCCAAGTTTCGCCCTATGTGGTCGATTTCTTGATAGGCGAGGGGCTCGACAATGCCGATGTGCTGCGCATCGACAGCGATGCAAAAGGCAACGTCGTGGAAAAGGAGTGGAAAGAAGTGGAGACACGACTTTTTGACATTGACCGCCACAAGAGCCCCAAAGTCATCGTCTCGGTGCTCATGCTGCGTGAGGGATTTGACGTGAACAATATATGCGTCATTGTGCCCCTGCGTGCTTCTGACGCTCCCATCTTGCTTGAGCAGACAATAGGGCGTGGCTTGCGATTGATGTGGCGCGAGCCTGAATACAGCAGCATTAAGCTTGAAGACCGCAAGCGTGTGCTTGTGCAGCACGGGGACCCGTCTACCTATATCGACATGCTTTCGATCATTGAGCATCCCGCATTTCTCGAGTTCTATAAAGACTTGCTTGACAACGGACTTGCCGGCATTGATGGCGGCGATGTGGCTACGGGCGGCTCCACGGGCGACATCATGCGTGTAGGCTTGAAGCCCGACTATGCACAATACGACATGGCCTGGCCGGTGATATTGCGCGAGGCCGACGAGGAACTGTGCGAGGCCGAGGTCGACATCAACCAGCTGGCTAAGTTTACTGCCTTTCCCATCGATACACTGCGCACTTTTCTTGCTACCGAGGGAGAAACCTTTATATCGCAAGAAATCACAACTCAAACGCAGTTTGGCCGCTACAAGGTGGATGCCAACTTGTTTACAGCTGAAAGTTACAGTGAGTATCTACAAAAGATTTTGCACATTGTCACTCAGCGCATGGATCGTCAGCGTCGCAACGGAGGTTTCCCGATGCTTCAGGTCTACGGAGCGCGCATTGTGGGCGCAATCGATGCCTACATTCGCACGCGACTCTTTGGTAAGCCATTCGACCCGTTCAACGGTAACGATTGGAAAATACTTTTGGCCAAAGATGGCATAGTTACACAGCACATTGTCAAAGAACTGGCTCGTGCGATATTTAGCTTGCAAGAGTCTACCACAACGATACAAGCCGAGGTGCATCAAGTTGCTTTCTCCACGATTCAAGTATTGCGCATGCGTGAAAGCTGCTCTCAACCGTTGCAAAAGACCATATATGAGCGCACGCCATTCCCTTCTCACGGAGGAGGTCTCGAGGAGGCTTTTGAGCAATTTTTGGATAAAGACGCATGTGTAGAGGCCTTCTTGAAAATCAGTGAAACGCAGCACACTTTTGCCATAATCAATTATATACGCGACGATGGCATGCTTGCCGTTTATCATCCCGATTTTATTGTGCGCACACACGACTATGTTTATGTTGTTGAAACTAAAGGCAGCGACAAAATAAACGACAAGAATGTGAGGTTGAAGCAGAAGGCAACGTTGCAATGGCTCAAGCGCATCAATGCCCTCGATGCCGAAAGTCGCATGAACAGGCAGTGGCAGTACTTGTTGCTGGGTGAAAATACATATTATTCATTTGCTAGTGGAGGCGCTAACCTTCAGGATATAGCCCAGCGTTGCAAGGTGTCGCTTTCTGAAGTCACTGGCAATCTCTTTGAAGAGTGAGGCATAGGTTGTTGACTACTTCACAGCCCTGACGCCCCCGCCCGGGCTCCGCATCAACTCATACACGGCGGGCTGGCACTGCATTAATGCAGCGCCAGCCCGCTAATAATTTTTTTTTTTGTTGTGCTGTGTAAAAAAATATAAGGAAATGTGGGAATATAGCAACATTTTGTTATCTTTGCGATGTCTCATCACCCTATTTGAGCATTATCCCTTGACAACAATGCAGCAGATCGGGAATGCCTTCTGCTCGAGAGAATAAACCAAAGTTAAATCAAAAAAAATCAAACTGCATGATGAAAAAACAAACCCTGATTTCACTACTGCTGGTGTCGCTGTGCTGCTTGAGTGCACACAGCCAGGCTACACGCAACCCGCTGGCGGCGGTGGCCGAGTACAACCTCATGGCCGACGGCACCTTTGCCACAGGCGACAAGCTGGCTCCCCAGGGCGCCTACTTCAAGTGGGCCGACCTGCCCAACGTGACTGTGCCCGCGGGCTACCACATCCCCACCCAGGAAGAGCTGCTTGTGATCTCGGGCATCTACCCGCCCGACCAAACCAGCAAGAGCCCTTATCCCGACCTGAGCTACCGCATCGATCGCACGGGCGAGGAGACCGTGACTCTTGACGGCACTACCATGACGCTCAACGCCCACTACTATGGCACGGGCGACTATGCTTGCTACGCCCTGCGCTTTATGGGCGGCGACAACAAGTATCTCTCGGCCTATCGCTGGGAACCTGTGTTTACCGACGACGATACCAACCAAACCAAAATCAAGGGGCTCAAGGTCACCTGCCGCCTGCTGGGGGCAGCCGGAGCCGGTCTCGACGTGAAGGAGCTGGCCAAGAGCGACTACTGGACCACTGGCAACCAGGCCGATGTGGTGCGTTACTTCCCGGCCAGCGGCTATGGCAACTACACCGACGACGGCACCGTGATGGACGTGAACTCGCGTGGCCGCTACTGGTCGACCACACCCCGCAACGAGACGGCGACTGGCGCCTGGGGCTTCGGCTTTGACGCCGACTTTGTGATGGTCTATCCCTGGGTGGCTACCTCGCGCTACTGCCTGCGCTGCTTCAAGGACTACACCGCCGTGCCCGACACCACGGTCACCGATGCCCCCATTGCCCTGGAGTTTGACAAGGAGAACCTCGATGTGTACATGACGATGACCGGCCCTGCAACCGCACAGGTGGACTTCGGCGACGGGCAGCGCACCACCGTCGACCTCACGCAAAGCCAAGGCGTGATTGCCGGCACCGTCAAGGGCTCGAAACTTGCTGTCTATGCCCAGGGAGTGACTGGCTTCAAGGCCACAAGCCAGAAGATAAAAACGGCTAAAATCGCCTCTATGCCCATGCTCGAAGACCTGCAGCTGGGCTTCAACAAGATTTCGGAGATATCGCTTGGCGACATGCCCAAGCTCACGACCCTCAACCTGGTGAACAACCGCATCACGGCCATCGACCTGAGCAAGTGCCCCAAGTTGCACTATGTGTCGCTGGGCAAGAACTACGGCCTTGCGCAGCTCAAGCTCGACGGCCTGAGCCAGCTCACCGACCTGCACGTGGGCTCCACCCAGCTCACCAGCCTCGACCTGACGCCCACGCCCAACCTTGCCGTGCTCGATGTGGCCAGCGCCAAGGGCATCGCCAGTCTCGACTTGAGCAAGGTGCCCGGCCTTGTCGAGCTGTTTGCCAGCCAGACCAATCTCGCCCAGCTCGACATCACGCACAACCCGCAATTGCGCCGCATCAACGTGGCTGGCAGCTCCTCGCTCACGACTATCACCTTCTCCTCGCTCAAGGCCCTGCAAGGCTGCTTCCTGTCGAAGACTGCACTGCCCAAGGCCCAGCTCGATGCCCTGCTGGCCGCGCTGCCCGACGTGAACAACTTGGCCGTGCTGGCCGAGGAGCGCTTGTGGAAGAAGCAACTTGAGGTGGCCGACATCCCCGACGTCAAGGCCAAGCTTGTCGACCTCTCGGGAGCAAAAGCCAAGGGGTGGAAAATCGACGAGTACAACGAGGCTTGGTCGGTAGCCCCCGCCAGCCCCTGCCTCGCCATGACTACCGGCATTCCCGTGGGCGACCAAATCGCATTCAAGGTCGAGAACTACTACGACCCCTTCTGGGTAGACTGGGGCAACTGGTGGAGCAGCTTTGTGCAGGCCAAGCCCTACACGGTGAAGCATGCCGTGCGCCAGAGCGACATCGCCTACTACTCGCGCGGCCTCATGACGCTCGACTGCAGCGGCCAGCAGCTCACCCGCCTGTCGCTGCCCGACAACGACCAGACCTATAGCGTCGATGCCTCGGGCAATGAGCTCACTGAGTTCTCGATCGCACCTGTCAACTCGCTCGTGACCATCGACCTGCGCAACAACAAGCTCGATGCCGAGACGCTCAATGCCGTGTTTGCCAACCTGAGAAACCTGGCCGATATCGTCTACCCCTTCAAGACGGCCAGCCAAGACAACTTCCCCGAGAGTGAGAACTATGGCAAGATCTTCGTCGAGGGCAATCCTGGCGCATCCAGCTGCAACGTTGCCGCCGCCACTGCCAAGGGCTATGTGGTCGACGTCGTGCCCTCGGCCGTGACGCAAGTGAGCAGCCACGCCCAGTTGCGCATTGCCTACAATCCTGCCACAGGCACTGTCGACATTGCCGGCCTTGAGGCTGGGCAGCCTGTCGACATCTACAACATGTGGGGCGGCAACGTGCTACACGCCCAGACCACTGCCTCGACGGCAACGCAGCACATCGACGTCACTGGCCTTGCTCCGGGCGTCTACATCTTGACCGCTGCCGGCCGCTCTCTCAAGCTCGCCCTCAAGTAAACCCGTCAAGCCCGCACATCAGCCTACCACCGGGGAGGTGCGCCGCACATTGCGGCGCACCTCCCCATTAGTTGCTCTCACATTTTGCCTTCAGGCCTTGCGCTCTTGGGAAAGCTTCTTGTAGACCGATGGCGTCACACCCACTGCTTTTTTAAAGGCGTTAACAAATCCATTGGCTGAGGCAAAACCCACTGCCGAGGCAATAGCTGCTATTGTGAGATTGCCGCAGCCTCGCTTGTCGGCGAGCATGTGGCTTGCCTCTCTTATACGATATTCGTTGAGAAAAGTCCTGAAATTTTTGCCGTAGGTAAAGTTGATTACTGCTGATACATATTTGGTGTTGCTGTTCACCATCTTGGCCAGTGCTGCCAGGTTGAACTCGGGATTGGCTACTACATCGATGCGATCCATTATCGAGAGTATGTCCTTCAGTAACTCGGCTTGTCGATTCTCATCGATGCTCTCTCTGGCTTCGACTGCCTTCGCGCAATGTGATGGCTCGTTGCTGCGTGAGGCTGTGTCCAGTTCCAGCTGCTTTAGCTTTAAAGCATAGTCTTCACGCAGGCGGCGGCTCTCGTCGTTCTGGCGTATCAAGTCTTCGTTTTTCCTCACAAGCAAGCGCTGTGCCTGTCGCAGGCGACGAGTGTAGTGGTAGATGACTGCAAGCATCACTATCGCCACACCCACAGCAAGCAGCAGCCACTTGATCGTTGATTCCAACGTGCTGATGTGCTCTTCGTTGGCGTGGTTCTCATATTGGAACAATGCGTCTTTGGCATCGTTGAATTGCCGCTGGTTGAATACTGAGTCGCTCAAGGCCAAGTACAGCGACTGGTAGTGCTGCGCACTGTCGGCCCTGTGCATGTCAGTATAGATCTTGGAAAGACCGAGATAGGCGGTGTTCAGCTGGTCGAGGTAACGGCCACGTGTAGCCATGCCTACGACTTCGCGGTAGCAGCTTGCAGCTTGTGGCAGGTGTTGCATCGCCTGCCAGGTGGTTGCAATTTCCAGATGGGCCTCGCTCTGAAAATTAGGATCAAGCCTGTGAAATCGTGCCAGATCGGCTGCCTGTTGCAGGTAGTAGAGAGCCCCCTTGTAGTTTTTCTCGGTTCGGGCGATGATACCCTGGTTGACCAGGACTTTGAAATGTTGCTCGCGTTGGTCGGCCAGGGGAAATTTTATTTCCTCGTTTAGATACTTTCTGGCACTGGCTGTGTCGCCGAGACGGCAATACATTTTCACGAGATTGATGGCCACGACGCTCAGTGTACTGTGTCTGTGATGCTGCAGTGCAATCGAGAAAGCTTGTTCAAAATAGTAGATTGCACGCTCGTAGTCGTTGAAAATGGCATACACGGCCCCTATGTTTGACATGCTTGTGCATTCCACTTTGGTGTTTTTGCAACGCTTGGCCATCTCGATGGCCAGTGTGTAGAAGCGCAATGCCTCGATATAACGGCCAGCCAGCATGCAGCAGTTTCCGCCTCGCTGCAGTCCCTCGCTCAGCTTCTCTTGGGCGCAGCCCGACTCGTACATCGCCACAAGGCGTCCGTAGGTGTTGATGGCTTGGGTGAGGTTGCCGCTGCGCTGCAGGTGATCGGCTAGGCCGATGACGTTGTCGACCCCAGAGGCCTGCAAACACACAGGCTCGCCTGTCAGCAACAACCATAATAAAATGACTGAGTAAAAACGACACATTGCTACTTGATTCGAAAAAAACACATATGAATGATGGTACAAAGATATAATTTTTGTCACACTTGATGAAAATCATTGCAGCTACATGGCAAAATTAATGTTTCATGCAGTCAAACTTGCCAATTTTCTTGAAAATGGGCACATCGGTATTGTTTTTGCTTTGAAAAACAAAAGGACGTCAATACTTTTGCCTTTGAGACTTAGTTTCTTTCAATTTTCTTCCGTCTAATTTCTATTTTGTAAAAATGAAGAACGAAAAGCTAAAACAATCTTTTATGCGCGCCACAGGAGCCGTGTGTGCTCTTCTGGTGCTTGCCTGTGTGTGTCTTGAAGCGCAGGCCTCTCCTCTTGTAGTGACAGTGAGCAAAGCAGGAACGTTGAGTGCGCTTATAGGCCCCGAAAAGAAGAACACAACAACCCAATTGAAGGTTGCCGGACCCATCAACGGTACCGACGTCCTTTACTTGCGAGAGATGCTGGGCAGGGGGCAATATGGTGAAAAAACTGAGGGTCAGCTACGCGACCTTGACTTGAGCGAGGCCCGCATTCTGGCAGGTGGCGATTCCTATATCTACTACAACTCCTTTACGGCAGATGATGTGGTGGGCGAAAACATGTTTGGAGAGTGCGACCAGCTGGAAAGAATCGTGTTGCCGGCTGGCACTAAGCAGATAGGACGTTCCGCGTTTTATCGTTGCTCCAGGCTGGGAGGCATTACGATTCCCGACAGTGTGGAATCGATAGGAGAGAATTGCTTCTTCTGCGACAGCGCGCTGGAAAGTATCAGCATTCCAAGCGGTGTGCAAGAAATAGGCTTGTCGCCACTGGCTGGCTGTGTGTCGCTCAAAAGCATCGCCGTCGACCCTGCCAATACCCACTATTGCGCTGTCGACGGGGCCCTGCTCAACAAGGCGAAGACTGAGTTTGTCAACGTGCCCTGTGGCAGGACAGGCGACTTCGTTGTGCCATCTACAGTGACCTTTATTGCCGATGGAGCTTTTAACCAGTGCATGCTCAGCAAGATAACACTGCCTGCGAGTGTCGACAGCCTGGGTGAGGCTGCATTCTCCAACAGCCCGTTGCTCAAGTCGATCAACATCCCCGACAAAGTGAAGGAACTGCCCTATGGCACTTTTTTGTGGTGTGAGTCACTCACCGACGTCACATTCGGCAGCTCGCTCAAGACCATTGACGAGATGGCCTTTGTAGCATGCAATGCACTGCAATCAATCACAATTCCCAATTCGGTCAAGAACATAGGCAGCCGCGTCTTCTCCAACTGTGCCAGTCTGGCAACCGTCAATTTAGGCGCTGGAGTTGAAAGCCTGGGACAAGATGTCTTCATTAGTTGCAAAAAACTGAAAGAAATCAATGTTGATGCCAACAATTCCACCTATAGCTCAATCGATGGTGTGTTGTGCGACAAGCCACAGCACACGCTGCTCAAGTGCCCCGAGGGAAGGGTGGGTAGCTATAGCGTGCCTGCATCGGTGCAAAAGATTGACGAGGAAGCCTTCACCCGTTGCACCTATCTCACCTCGGTTGAAATGGGCGACAACGTGAGCACAATCATGCCCAGCGCTTTCGACGGCTGCAAGGGTCTTACGTCGGCCAAGTTGAGCAATACGCTCACACAGGTGTCAGAATATGCTTTCTCTGGCTGCGAGTCGCTCAAGTCTATTGACTTGGGCTCGGGGGTGAAGACTATTGCAAACGGTGCGTTTTCGGGCTGCAAAGCGCTGCCTTATGTACAGTTTCCTGCCTCGCTCGAGACGATAGGTACTAGCGCGTTTGACTACTGCACGGGGCTCACAAGCCTGCGTTGCCTGGGTGAGACCCCTGCCGCATGCAAGAGTTGCGACGACTCGTTTTACAAGGTCGACCCTAAAGCTGTGACAGTGTATGTGCCCCTCAACGCTGTGGAGGCCTACAAAGCAGCCGATGCTTGGAAAGAATTCAATATTGTGGGAGAAAACTACACAGGTGTCAGCCGTGTTGATGTTGAACCCAGCTGGCAACTTGTCGACGTGTATGACCTGAATGGCCGACTGATTGCCAGCAGGATCAACCGTAACAGTCTGATTCTGGATAATAGGGTCTGCATTCTCAAGGATGTGGCCACTGGTGCAACCCAAAAGGTCGTTTTCCCATAACCACAACGTGGCAGTGAGTGCCACAATCATGCGACCTATGATGGTGGCGGCAGGCGCAATGCCTTTGCCGCCACTTTTGCTTTGTTTTGCTTGTTAGGGGTGAAGTGGAACAGTGAAAATTGAGTAAATGCGCCCAAACTACCTGCCTGTGCAGCCTTGAATACAGTTTTTTTTTGTCGGTTGTGTGAAAAAAGTTGGAAAAAGTTATGGTGCATTCAATAAAATTGTGTAATTTTGTCACCGCTTAAAGGCAACATAGGGGCGTAGCCCAGCTGGTTCAGAGCGCTGCAGTCACATTGCAGAGGTCATCGGTTCGAACCCGATCGTCCCTACTTGTCAAGAGAAAGAGCAACCCGCACTTGCAGGCTGCTCTTTTTTTCATGCCTTTTTCTTGTTGCTGCCGCGTGCCGCTACTTGAGGCGGTCTTTGATTTCGCGTATTCCGTTCCAGGCAGCACGGTCGAAGCGGCCCTTGTAGCTCATGATCACATAGCCTATCTTGTCCTTGATGATCTGGTCGATGGTGCGCTGCGGGAACTTGTCGCTCACAGCGGCGCCCGGGGCGATGCCCACCTGGAAGGCTTGCGGGGTGCGCTGGATGAAGAGCACCACGCTGCTGTCGCCCAGCTCCCACTTGCTGGCGATGGCTGCTGCATAGGCCTGAGCTCCCATGTTGCCGAGGTCTTGGGTGGTGGTGACTACATAAATTTTGTAGGGCGACGTGGAGGCGTAGGACTTGAGCGAGTCTTCCATCCAGCGGGCCGAGATGGTGTCGGTGGCATCTTCCTTGATGATGCCGGCCATGTCGTTGAGATAGGCCTTGGGGCTGGGGCGGTCGGGCACGTTGCTGGTGTCGGTCTGCTTGCCGCCGCAGGCGACCAGTGCAAGCGCTGCCGTGAGGCCGAGCACAACGGCAGCCAGGGTTGAACGTAGATTTTTCATAATTGTGTCGTTATTTATATAAGAAAAAATGGGTGTAGTATTGTTGTGGCCACACTGTGTACAGTGTGTGTCGATATTGCAAATATAAGCAATTGTGGGCGATGTGTGCAAGTGCCGTTGGCAATTTTTAGCCTCTGCCGTGCCCTGTGTGGGTGTTTTGGCAGGCAAGCGTCAGCGGCGCGGCATGAACTTGCGGTCGTCGATGGGGAAGATGCCCTGCACGTGGTTGATCTTGTAGTGTCGCTGCTTGTCGTAGTACTCGTAGCCCTCGCCCTCAATCACGCGCCCCTGGCCCTCGATGCGAATGAAGGAGTCGCTGTGGGTGAGAGCCTGGGTGGTCTCGTAGTACATCTGGTTGGTGAGTATCTTGTCGCCCGTGGTGCGCGTGATGCGCACGTTGTCCTTGCAGTTCACCTGGCGGCTGTTTTCGTCATAGTACATGCGGTCGCACAGCACCTTGTCGCCGTTGCGCATGGTGAGGCGCACGTTGCCCACGGCGCTCCACACCTTGGAGCCCATGTTGTAGTAGGCCGAGTCGCATATAAGCGATGCCACCTGCCTGAACTTGTCGTCGAGCTCGTCGGCCTGCACGCCGTTGGGAAACGACCAGTGCGGCGTTGAGGCCTCGCTGTAGATTTGCCACATCTTGGTGACGATGCGGTAGCGGGTGCGTCCCGAGTCGCTGATGATGGTGTTCACGTCGTGGCTTTCCATGGTGGGCACGCGCTCGGGATCGGTGTCATGCTTCACCACGGCTGTCTTGTCGTCGTTGCACGACGAGAGCAAGCCCGCTGCCGTGATGGCCAGGGCGGCAACGGCGAGCAGGCTGTGGCGGTGCGCCCGGCCTGCTATCGACAGCCTTGTGGCGGCGTGTGCGATCAACGTATCTTGTTTTTCCAGAACCACATCTCGTTGAAGTTGACACTCAGGGTCACATTCAGGTAGTTCTCCTTGATGAGCATGGCGGGCGAGCTGTAGCGGTGCCGCCACTCCACGCCCAGGTTGATCACCGTCTTGCTGCCCAGGGCGGGCAGGCCCACGCCGGCGCTCACGCCGTAGTCGCGCACGTTGTTGGCGCCCACGTTCTGATAGTCGTGGTTGTAGAACGCGCCCACGCGATAGGCGGTGCGCTTGAGGTAGCTGCCGCGGTAGTTGGGCACATATTGCAGGCCGGCGGCCACCTTCCAGCGGTTGTCAAACTTGAAGGTGCTCGACTCAAAGCCCTCGAGCGGTGTATATTTGGCCTTGGACCAGTCTTGATAGGTGAAGTCGATCTCGCCCATGAGCTTGTTGCCGTGCCTGTAGCTCACGCCCACGCCATAGGTGTTGGGCAGCTGGTACTTGCCGCCCATCTTGGTGTAGCCCACGGTGTCGAGCTTGCTGTCGCCGCTCACGTCGTAGTAGGTGCCCCAGGTGTGCCCGTGCAGTGACTTGCGGGGCGAGTAGGTGAGACCCACCACCACGCGGTCGCGGCGGTTGAGCTCAAGGCTGTATTGCACGCCCAGGTGCACGTTCCAGTCGCGCACTTCCATCACGCGGTCGTAGAGGCTGGTCGTGGTGCTGTAGATGTAGGTGTAGTTGTCGATTGTGCCAAACATATAGGAGAAGTTGGCGCCCAGGCTCAAGTGCTTCACTGGCTCCCAGCCGGCACCCAGGTAGAGCTCGCTTATCGAGCCCTCGCCTATGCGCGACTCGCTGCCGCCGTTCAGGTTGTTGCCAAAGCTGTAGCCCACGCTCGAGAAGGGCACCACGCCGAAGGATCCGCCCAGGTTCTTGGCTATCTTGAAGCCGCTGGTGATATAGTCGAGGCCGCCCCCGAAGCTGTAGCCGCTCTTGCCGTTTTCCTTCGACCACACGTTGGTGAGGTCGATGCCCACGTTCCACAAGAAGGTGAGCGAGTCGGTGTGAGCATAGCTTGCAGGATTCATTGTGTTCACTTGCCGGCTGTCCTGGCCGGCATAGCCCACGCCGCCCATCTGGCGCTGGGCGCCTGTGGCGTTCTCGCCAAGTATGCCGTAGCCCAGGCGCGAGTATGGCGTGACCGAGGTCTGTGCTCCTGCGTGCCAGCTGCCTGCAAGGGCCAGCAAGGCGATGATGAAGTATCTATATGTTTTCATATTGTGGCAAAATTAATAAATAGTGCTCAATAAACCGTTGTTTTCCACATTTTTTAGCACTTTGGCTCAGCCTTGCTTGCGGTTGCCGTGCTCTTGCGACGATTTTTTCTCTTTTTTCAGCACATACTCGTAGGTGATCGAGGCGTAGATTTGTATCACGGCGCCTGCCAGCAAGAAGGCCAGCCAGTCGCGGCGGTCGTAGGTGGCTGTCGAGGAGAATGCCGGCCACAGCAGGAAAAAGGCCGACACGCAGTAGCACAGGGCCGAGGCCTTGCCCATGCGCACGAGGCGCCTGAGACGCACGTTGCTGCCGTTGTAGCGCTCGGTGAGCCGCTCGGCCAGGGCGAGCACAGCCCCGAAGGCGTAGGCCCATCTTATGTAGTTCATTCTTGCCGGGTCCCACTCGGTGAGAATGGGCACTGCGGCACACACCAGCAGGATGAGCATGGCCACGGTGAGCATCAGGTTTTGGGTGATCTGCTTTTTTTCTTCAGTCATGTAATTTTGTGATGATTATGTGTGAATGAGTGTCGACACCATGCCGGAGAGGCGCAAGCTACGGAATATCGGTGATATACACGTCTTCGCTCTCGCGCTTCATGCCGTATTTCTCGCGCGAGATGCGCTCGAGCTTGGCACGGTTGGTGTGCAGCTCCTGTATCTTGGCATCGTAGATGGCCGCCGAGTCCTCGTTGGCCTTGATCTCGGTCTTGAGTTGATTGATCTGCTGCTTGTAGCGGTAGATCTTGACATAGTTGTTGTCGCCGAAGAAGAGCAACGTGAGAATGAAGGCAGCAAAGACGACAAACGGGATGCTCAGCCACCTGGGTATCCACTTGGGTCGACGATATTCCTTGCCGAAAACGATCATTGTCTCTGTCTCTGTCTGTCTGCGTCTTGTTGCTTGTGCAAGCTGTGCCTTTTCTTATTGGAAGGTCAAAGTTATAGCTAAAAAATCAAATAGGCACGCTTTTCACAATATTTAATCCTTGAGTTCACTTCGGCGGATTCCAGAAGCAAGTGCAAAGTTACGCTATTTTTCTTTAATCATGTCTTTGGGCTTTCGAAATCCGTTTTTCTTTCTTGGCCTGTTGTTTAATTTTTCGATGATGCTCTTGACATATAGCCTTGAAATTCCCCTAAAGTCCGTCTTCTTCGGAATATATTGCCTGATGAGCCCGTTCATGTTCTCGATAGCTCCCTTCTCCCACGAGCAGTACGGATGTGCGAAGTAAACTTTCGTGTTAAGTTCCCTCGCAATGATTTCGTGTGCGGCAAACTCCGGCCCGTTGTCTGTCGTTATCGACCTTACAGGCAACCCGCTCTCCCGTATGAGTCTCACCACGGCATATGCCAGTGGAACGGCCTGCTTTCCCGTATCGAGTTTCTCCATGAGCATAAAGCAGCTCCTCCTCTCAACCAGAGTAACGATGGCACCTTTGCCTTCCTTTCCTACGATGGTGTCCATCTCCCAGTCTCCTATGGTCTGTCCATAGTCCGTTTCCGGTCTTTCGTCAATGGAGAGGCGGTTGGGAATATGCGCCTTGGTGGTAAGCAAGGACTTTTGCCTTGGTCTGCCTCCATGCCTGAGGTGCTTTCGGATGTTGTCCCCGTAATGTGGGGAAAGGGCCGCTATCCAGTTGTATATGGTTGACTTGGACACCGTGATGCCCTCTTTCTTGCCAAGCCATCCGGCGACTTCCTCCGGCGACCACTGCTCCTTACGGATAAGTTCAAAAACACGGCTGCGTACATAGGGAGCGATACGGCGATTGCCAGGTGTCCTGGCCTTGCGTCGTTTGACTTTCAATACGGCCGTACGTGCGTCATAAACGCCTTTAGCATTAGAATTACGCCTTCGCTCACGAGAAACCGTGCTTACTGACACACCAATAGTCTCGGCTATGAAACTAAGTGAGAATTTCGTTTGGAGTAGCACACTTATTGTGTATCTTTGCTCCGAGGTTAATTGTTTATACATCACAATACAAAATTAATTAATCTTAGGGAGGGGAACGAAAGATCTCCTCTTTTTTTGTATTGCTTAAGTTATCCGCCAATGCTCTTTGGGGGCTTCGCGCCCCCAGCCGCAAGGCAAACCTCCGCGGTGTTTTTCATGTTTTAATGCACCGCAGAGTTTTGCACTTCTAATTGGAATTAGCACTTCAGCAGGCCTGGCCTGAGACGCCGGGTGCGCTCCAGGGCCTGCTGCATCTTCCAGTCGACGATCTTGGCCTCGTTGCCGCTCAGCAGCACCTCGGGCACCGTCCAGCCGTTGAACTCGGCCGGCCGTGTGTAGACGGGTGCCTCGAGCAGGCCGTCTTGGAAGGAGTCGCTCAGCGCGCTCTGCTCGTCGCCTATAGCGCCGGGCAGCAGGCGCACGATGCTGTCGGCTATCACAGCTGCGGGCAGCTCGCCGCCAGTGAGCACATAGTCGCCTATCGAGATTTCCCGTGTCACCAGATGCTCGCGTATGCGGTAGTCCACGCCCTTGTAGTGGCCGCACAGGATGATGAGGTTCTGGGCCAGTGAGAGCGTGTTGGCCATGGGCTGGCTCAGCTGCTCGCCGTCGGGCGAGGTGAAGATGACCTCGTCGTAGTCGCGCTCTTGCTTGAGCGCCTCGATGCAACGGTACACGGGCTCGATTTGCATCACCATGCCGGCCTCGCCGCCGAAGGGGTAGTCGTCGACCTTGCGGTGCTTGCGCAGCGACCAGTCGCGCAGGTTGTGCACGTGTATCTCGACCAGGCCCTTGTCTTGTGCCCGCTGCAGGATGCTGCAGTGCAGCGGCGAGTCGAGCGCCTCGGGCATCACGCTCAGTATATCTATTCTCATCATCTTGGTGGCTGTGTTACGTTGTGTTCAGGCTGCAAAGGTACAAATAATATTTCTTTTTTCCCTGTACCGCCACCTCGACATGTGCTGGTCTTGGGCGGCTTTCAGAACTGGAAGTAGATGAAGGGCTGGATATCGCTGCTCTTGACCTGGCACACGAGATAGATGACCGCGGCCAGCAGCACGGCCACGGCGACCACGTTGCACATGCTCAGGCGCGCAATGAGCCGGTTTTGCCACTTGAGGGGGAAGCAGTGCCCTGCAAACCCCAGCACGATGAGCAGAAACACCCACTTGTAGCCGGCAATCATGCCGGCCGCCACCTCGGGGTGAAAGTTGTATACAATCTGGTGCAGCATGTGCTGCCCGGCCTCGAGGCTGTGGTTGCGGAAGGGTATCCACAGCAGGGTCACCAGTGTGAAGGTGAGGGCGATGGCGCCTGCCCGCCTCCAGCCGTGGCTGTGGTAGTGGCGGTCGTGGCGAAACACGTTTTCTCTCAACCACTTGTGCCCAGACAGGGCCACGCCGTGCAGCCCGCCCCACAGCACAAAGTTCCACCCTGCGCCGTGCCACAACCCGGCCAGCAGCATGGTCACAATCAGGTTGACGTGGGTGCGCAGCTTGCCCTTGCGGTTGCCGCCCAGCGAGATGTACACATAGTCGCGTATCCACGTGGAGAGCGAGATGTGCCAGCGCCGCCAGAAGTCGGTGACGCTCTCGCTCTTGTAGGGGGCGTCGAAGTTGGTGGGGAAGTGGTAGCCCAGCAGCAGGGCGATGCCTATGGCCATGTCGCTGTAGCCCGAGAAGTCGCAGTATATCTGCATGCTGTAGCCCAGCAGGCCGCACAAGTTCTCGAGACCGGTGTAGCGCAGCGGGTTGTCGAAGATGCGGTCTACAAAGTTGAGGCTGATATAGTCGCTGATGACCGACTTCTTCACCAGCCCGATGATGATGAAGTAGATGCCCGCGGCTATCATGCGGCGGGTGATGACAAGGGGACGGTGAATTTGCGGGGCAAAGTCGCGGGCGCGCACGATGGGACCGGCTACCAGCTGCGGGAAAAACGACACATAGAAGGCATAGTCGAGCCAGCGGTCGAGGGGCTTGAGCTGGCCGCGGTACACGTCGATGGTGTAGCTCATGCTCTGGAAGGTGAAGAAGCTGATGCCCACAGGCAGGAAAATGTCCCACGGCTGGAAGTTGTGTCCCACAATGGCAGCCAGGCTCGCCCCGAAGAAGTTGGCATACTTGAAGTAGCACAGCAGGCCCAGATCGACGGCCAGGCTCAACGTGAGCAGCACCCGCCGCCGCCCTTGGCTGCTGCTCTTGCCCAAGGCACGGGCCAGGAGATAGTCGGTGGTGGTGATGCCGCTCAGCAGGAGCATGCACAGGCCGCTGGTCTTGTAGTAGAAGTAGTAGGAAAACAGGGTGACAAATATGATGCGCGGCGTGAGCTTGTTGCGCAACAGGTAGTAGACCAGCGTGAAGACCACAAATAGGACCATAAACAAGCCGCTGCTGAAGATGAGCGGGTTGTGCGGGTCGTAGGTGAGCTGGCGGGCTATGTTTTGCAATATCGTGTGCATGAGTTGTGAGGGTGCGTTTAGTAGCCGGCCGTTTTCTTGCGCCGGTAGTTGTCGAGGCCGCCCTTTATCGACATGTAGAAGTTGCGGGCCACGGCGGCGCCGCCACGGTAATTGATGTGTTTGTAGTCTTTCTCGGCCCAGCCCTTGGCCACATAGCGCTGCATGCTGCCCTCGCCGCCCATGAGGGCTTGCATCGAGATGAAGGCGGCTTTCTCGCTGGCGGCCAGCTGCTGCTGGTAGGCTGTGAGCTTGGCCACCTGCGGCATGGTGCGCAGGCCGCCGGCGCTGCGCTGCTGCGCGTCGCTCACGCCCACAATGAGTATCGACACGCCGGGGTAGTGGCGGCGAAACTTGGCAATGGCTCGCTTGAAATAGGCCATGTAGTGCTTGCAGAACTTGTCGCTCTTGCAGGTCTCGAGGGCGTTGAGGCCAAATTGCAGCACCACGAGGTCGCATGGCCGCAGGCGGGCAAAGTCGGCCAGGTTGTCGTCGGGGATGTCGGCTACTGTGAAGCCTGGAATGCCGCGCATGCCCAGGTTGTCGAGCACCACGCCGCGCCTGCCCTCGAGCGCCATGCCAAAGGCCGTGACGCTGCCGACCGTGGTGCTCACCTGCACGCGGGCACGCCCGTCGCGGCCAGCTGCAAATGTGGCTTCTTGCACCCTTGGGCTGGCGTTGAGCCTGCTGCTGCCGGCCCCCTCCACACTCACTTGCGCGCCACGGGGGGCTTTCAAGTACACGGTTGTGCGCTCCCACTGCGAGGCGTATTGCTTGGCGCCCACATTGTAGACACTGGTGCTGGCAGTGCCGGCGGCCAGGGTGTAGTAGGCCTGCGACGGACCCATGAGCGACGACTTGAAGTCTTTCTTGTCGACTACAGCATGCCGTGTCCACCCCGAGGTCTTCTCCTGCACGGTGAGGCGCTGGTCGTTGAAGCCCGGCATCATGTCGACCCAGCCCACGCCCTGGCCGCCAAACTCGGCTTGCAGCAGGTGGCGCAGGTCGGCCAGCATGATGTCGCCTTCGACAAACGAGTCGCTGTAGTAGGCAATGCGCACCGGCCTGTCGAGCTTCTTGTCGAGCAGCAGGCTGTAGAAGTGGTTCATGCCCTGGGTGGAGTCCTCGCCGTAGTCGGTGATGGGCACCACGCCTGCGGGCCACTCTTCCTTCCAGGGCTTGCGCTGTGGCTCGGCTCGAGGTGGTGCAGGTGTCGTGGCGGCTGGCTTGGAGGGGGCAGCCGGCGCGATGTCGCTCAACACGTCGACCTGCCGCAGGCTGTAGCCCCCTATCGCTATGGGCGGCAGGTAGTAGGCCAGCAACAGCAAGATGAATGTGAGTGCTACGATTATATAGACCTTGGCCGATGAGTTCATGTGCGGGTCACAATTGTTCTGGTTGTTTGTCAATCTATTGCAAAGTTATAGCTTTGCAGGCACACACTGGCATTTTAGAAACAGAAAAAAGTGCGACGGCCGAAAAAAAAAGTGTGCTCCGAGCTGCCTACTTGAAGGTGAGTATCGAGCACCGCTCGCGGGTGAGCAGCTGGGCTGCCTGTTGCAGCTGTGCCGCGGTCACGCCTTTTATGCGCTCGATGGTGCGCTCGATGCCGCCCGCCTCGCCCCAGAAGAGCAGACTCTTGCCGGCGTTCATGGCAGTGAACTCGATGTTGCTCGAGGCCACCACCAGCTGACCGCAATATTGCCGCTTGCAGGCTTCGAGACGCCTCTCGGCAAGAGGGTCCTGGGCCAGCGCGTCGATGGTGTTGAAGATGATGTCGAGGCTGCGCTTCACGCTCTTGTACTCGCACCCGAAGTAGATCTCGACCAGCCCGCAATCGGTGAAGCTGGCTACCGACGACTCTACCGTGTAGACCAGCCCGCGGCGCTCGCGCAGTTGCACGTTGAGCAGCGAGTTCATGCCCGGGCCTCCCAGCATGTTGTTGAGCAAGGCCAGGGCATAGCGCCCCTCGTCGTAGAGACTGGGCACGCGCGCGCCCACCAGCGTGTGGCTCTGGTGCGAGTCGATGTCGACCTCGCGGTGCTCTCTCGCCAGCACGGGCGGCTGCTGGCGCGGGGCCCGGTCGAGCTGGTGGTGCATCGCGCCCAGGTGCTTCTGTGCCAGGGCAAATACCTTGTCAGGCTGGGCTGGCCCTACCGAGAAAAAGGCCATGTTGGCGGGCACATATTGTGTCTTTATGTAGTGCAGGCAGTCGTCGCTCTCGATGCGCGCGATGCTCTCGTCGCAGCCCAAGATGTTGTGTCCCATTGGGTTGCCGGCAAATACCATGTCCTCAAAGTCGTCGTAGATGGCCTCGATGGGCGTGTCGCGGTAGCTGTCGACCTCCTCGAGCACCACGTCGCGCTCGCGCTCGAGCTCGTCGGCCGGAAAGGTCGAGCAAGTGACCAGGTCGGCCAGCAGCTCGACGGCCCTTTCCAGGTGGCGGCTCGGGAAGGTGCTGTAGAGCATGGTGCCCTCTTTGGTGGTATAGGCGTTGAGCTCGCCGCCCACGGTCTCCATGCGGTTCAGTATGTGCCACGCACGGCGGTGGGTGGTGCCCTTGAAGATGGTGTGCTCTACATAGTGGGCCAGTCCCTGCAGCCCCGGTGCGTCGTCGCGGCTGCCGGCATTCACAGCCAGGCCGCACCAGCCCACCAGGGCGTCGTTCTTGATGTGCACCAGCCGCAGGCCGTTGTCAAGTGTAGCGGTAAATGTTTTTTCCTCCATGATGTTTCTTTTCCTCCTTTTTTCGGGCGGCCTCAGTTGCGGTTGTCGATGTGGATGATCGACTGCACATACATCAGGTCGCGTATGTCGTCGCGCCGCACGTCGATGTCGTCGTAGTTGGGGTTCTCGCTGTGCAGGGTCACCAGCTGCGCGTCGGGGTTCTTGCGTATGTATTTTACCAGCCGGTAGTCGTCGAGCAAGATGACATAGATTTGACCCCACACGATGTAGCGGGTGCTCGAGAGCTCGCGCACGGCAATCATGTCGCCGTTTCTTATCACGGGTGTCATCGAGTCGCCGCTCACGCGCACGATGCGGCTGCCGGTGCCTGCCAGGTCGGGCAGGTTGATGCTGCCCACGATGTGCTCGTCGGCAAAGAGCTGGGCACGCGGCGCGTTGCCGGCTGTGACGTCGATGTCGTAGACGGGTGTGCCCTCGAGGCTGTACTCGATGCCTTGCGGTGCCACGATTGTGGGCGGCCCGGCTGCCGCCTGCTTGGCATAGGGCACGTCGCCGCCTGTGAGCAGCCACTCCTTGGATACGCCCAGGTTCACCACCAGGCGGTTGAGCAGGGCATCGCTTATGCTCAGGTGCCCGTTGAGGTACTTCGACAGGTTGGAGTTGTCGACGCCCAGTTTCTTGGCCAGGGTGTTCTGCTTGTAGCCCAGCTCACTCATAATGTACTTGATGCGGGCGATGATGTCGTGGTCGTTGTGCATGATTGTGATGTGACTTTTTTGTGATTTTGTTTGTGTGTTTGTCTGTGTGGTTGCAAATTTACCATTTCGGTGGCAATATACCAAGTTTTGTGCTGCAATTTTTTTGTAAAAACACATAGTCACGCAATGCGGCCCTCATGCCCGCCCGGTTTTGGTTCCAGACGGCCACAAGGGCCGCACTATTGTGTGTGTGACTGGCAGGCGGCCGCAAGGGTTGCACTGCGCAATTCTTGTTTTTTTACAGCGTCTTGGCTACCTCCACTTCCTCGAAGGCTTCGATGATGTCGCCAGGCTCGATGTCGTTGTACGACTTTATGCTCAAGCCGCACTCGTAGCCGTTGGTCACCTCCTTGGCGTCGTCCTTGAAGCGCTTGAGCGATGCGAGCTCGCCCGTGTGGCGCACGATGCCGTCGCGTATCAAGCGCACCTTGCACTTGGCCTTGAGCTTGCCCTCGGTGACCATGGCGCCGGCGATGGTGCCTACCTTGCTGATGTGGTACACTTGCTTCACGGTTGCACTGCCCAGCACCTGCTCCTTGATTTCGGGAGCCAGCATGCCCTCCATGGCTTGTTTCACCTCTTCGATGGCGTCGTAGATGATAGAGTAGATGCGTATGTCGACACCCTCTTGCTGTGCCGTGCGCTTGGCATCGGCGTTGGGGCGCACCTGGAAGCCGATGATGTAGGCATCGCTGGCGGCAGCCAGAATCACGTCGCTCTCGGTGATGGCACCCACGGCCTTGTGGATGACGTTGACCTGCACCTCGGGGGTGGAGAGCTTGATGAGCGAGTCGCTCAGGGCCTCGATCGAGCCGTCGACATCGCCCTTGACGATGACGTTGAGCTCGTGGAAGTCGCCCAGTGCACGGCGGCGGCCTATGTCTTCGAGGGTCACACGCTTCTGGGTGCGCAGCCCGAGCTCACGCTGCAGCTGTTCGCGCTTGTTGGCGATTTGGCGGGCCTCCTGGTCGGTGTCCATCACGTTGAATTTGTCGCCGGCTGTGGGGGCGCCGTTGAGGCCCAGTATCAGGGCTGGCGACGACGGGCCGGCCTCGGTGATGGGCATGTTGCGCTCGTTGAACATGGCCTTGATCTTGCCATAGTGTGTGCCGGCCAGCACGATGTCGCCCTTGCGCAGGGTGCCGTTGTCGACCAGCACGGTGGCGATGTAGCCGCGGCCCTTGTCGAGCGACGACTCGATGATCGAGCCGGTGGCCTTGCGGTTGGGGTTGGCTTTGAGGTCGAGCAGGTCGGCCTCGAGCAGCACCTTCTCCATGAGCTCGGGCACGCCTGTGCCCTTCTTGGCACTGATGTCCTGACTCTGGTACTTGCCGCCCCACTCCTCGACGAGGTAGTTCATGTTGGCCAGCTCCTCCTTGATTTTGTCGGGGTTGGCGCCGGGCTTGTCAATCTTGTTGATGGCAAACACAATGGGCACGCCGGCTGCCGAGGCATGGTTGAGGGCCTCGACGGTCTGCGGCATCACGGCATCGTCGGCAGCCACAATCACGATGACGATATCGGTGACCTTGGCACCGCGGGCACGCATGGCCGTGAAGGCCTCGTGGCCAGGGGTGTCGAGGAAGGTGATGCGACGCCCGTTGGGCAGCTTCACGTTGTAGGCGCCTATGTGCTGGGTGATGCCGCCAGCCTCGCCGGCAATCACGTTCGACTTGCGTATATAGTCGAGCAGCGAGGTCTTGCCGTGGTCCACGTGACCCATCACCGTCACCACGGGCGGGCGCTGCACCAGGTCCTTGGGATCGTCTTCCTCCTCCTGGATTTGCTCAGTCACGTCGGCGCTCTCATATTCGGTCTTGAAACCAAATTCCTCGGCCACCATGTTGATGATCTCGGCATCGAGACGCTGGTTGATCGACACCATCACGCCCAGGTTCATGCAGGTGCCTATCACCTTGTTCACCGGCACGTTCATCATGGCAGCCAGGTCGGCAACCGTTACAAACTCGGTGAGCTTGAGCACCTTCTTCTCGGCAGCCTGCTGGGCGAGTTCCTCGCGCTCCTCCTCACGCACGGCCTCGCGCTTCTCGCGACGCCACTTCGAGCTCTTCTTGCTCTGCTTGTTTTGGAGCCGTGCCAGCGTCTCTTTCACCTGGCGCTGTACGTCTTCCTCGTTGACTTCGGCCTTGAAGGGGCGTTTTTCTTTCTTTTTGCGCTTGCTGCCCTGGCCGGCATTGGCATTGCCGCCGTTGTTGCGGTTGTTGCCGTTGCCCGAGAGCTGCTGTGCGCTCTTCTCGATGTCGATTTTCTCCTTGCCTATGCGCTTGCGCTTGCGTCGGCCCTCGCCGCCGTTGCCCTGCTGGCCGCCCTGCTTGCTCAAGCGCTCGTTGCGGCGCTCCTCTTTGGTTTTCTTCTTGGGGCGCGTCGACTGGTTGATGGCGCTCAGGTCGATCTTGCCCACCACATTGATGGTGTTTTTGAGCACGGGGGTGCCATATTCAAATATCTCGGGGTCTTTCTTCTCGGGCTTGGGGGCAGGCGCTGCGGCAGCAGGCTTCTCGGGCTCGGCGGCCTTGGCTGCTTCGGGCTGCTTGGGCTTGGGCTGCTTGGGCTGCTGTGCCTCGGTCTTTGGGGCGGGTGCCGCGGGTTTCTCGACCTTGGGCTCGGGCTTGACTTCGACCTTGGGCTCGGGTTTGGCTTCGGCTTTTACTTCGGGTTTGATGGCCTCGGGGGCTGGCTGTGGCTTGGGCTGGGCTGCATGAGCGGGCTTGGGCTTGCCGGCAGTGCTCAGGTCAATCTTCCCCAGTACCTTGGGCTTCTTGATTTCGACCTCGGTCTTGATTTCTTCAACCTTGTGGGTCTCTTCCTTGGCTGCAGTCTCGGCTGCCATGGCGGCCGAAATCTTGGCTTTCTCCTTCTGCCGCTCGCTGGTGAAGTTCTCCGACTTGAGCTTTTGCTCCATGTCGGGCTTGAACTCTTTCACGAGCAGGGCGTACACGTCCTCGTCGACACGCGCGTTAGGGCTGCTGGTGTCGACGTCGATGTTCTTTTTGTTGAGAAAATCCTTGATGGTCTGTAGGCCAACGTTTAAATCTTTTACTACTTTGCTTATTTTTATACGCATAAAAACTACGTTATTTTTCTATTTAATATTGTTGAAGAAATCGACCGTCGCTGGCCGAAATGAAAACTAAGTGTGTGCGAGTGCGCGATTCTGAATGGGGGGCGCGCAAGCAGCGCGTAGCTGCGGCCTCCTAGTCCTCAAATTCGGCCTTGAGCACGGCAAGCACGTTGTCGACGGTGCCTTCCTCGAGGTCGGCCTTGTCGATGAGCTCCTGGCGCGGCGTGCGCAGCACTGCCTTGGCCGTGGCGCAGCCCATGTTCTTCAACGCCTCGATCACCCAGTCGTCGATTTCGTCCTTGAACTCGTCGAGATAGATGTCTTCCTCGCCTTCCGACTCGAGGTCGCGGTACACGTCGATTTGGTAGCCGGTGAGCATCGAGGCCAGCTTGATGTTGAGGCCGCCCTTGCCTATGGCCAGCGACACCTCGTCGGGGTGCAGAAACACCTCGGCGTGCTTGCCTTCCTCGTCGAGGCGTATCGACGAGATCTTGGCCGGGCTCAAGGCACGCTGTATGAAGAGCTGCGGGTTGCTCGTGTAGTTGATCACGTCGATGTTCTCGTTGCGCAACTCGCGCACGATGCCGTGTATGCGGGCGCCCTTCACGCCCACGCATGCGCCCACGGGATCGATGCGGTCGTCGTAGCTCTCGACTGCAATCTTGGCACGCTCGCCGGGTATGCGGGCCACGGCGCGTATCACGATCAGGCCGTCGTGTATCTCGGGCACCTCAAGCTCGAAGAGGCGGCGCAGGAAGTTCTCGCTGGTGCGTGAAACAGTGATCTTGGGGTTGTTGTTCTTGTTGTCGACGTTGTAGATCACGGCGCGCACGGTCTCGCCCTTGCGGTAGATGTCGGTGGGTATCTGCTGGTCTTTGGGCAGCAGCAGCTCGTTTTTGTCGTCGTCGAGCAGCAGCACCTCGCGCTTCCACACCTGGTAGACCTCGCCGCTCACGAGCTCGCCCTCCATGTCCTTGAACTTGGTGTAGACGGCATCCTTCTGCAGGTCGAGGATCTTGCTGGCCAGCGTCTGGCGCAGGTTCAGAATGGCGCGGCGGCCAAATGAGGCAAAGTCGATCTTGCGCGTGTGGTCCTCGCCCACCTCGCAGTCGGGGTCGGGGTTGTCCTTGTCGTTGCGGGCGTCGGTGAGGCCTATCTGCCTGTTGGGGTTCTCAACCTCGCCGTCGTTCACGATCTCGAGGTTCTGGTAAATCTCGCAGTCGCCCTTGTCGGGGTTCATGATGACGTCGAAATTCTCGTCGGTGCCGAACATCTTGGCCAGCACGCTGCGAAACGATTCCTCCAGGACGCTTATCATCGTGGTCTTGTCGATATTCTTGAGTTCCTTGAATTCGGCAAATCTGTCGGCCATGTCGACAGTTTCTTCTTGTTTCTTTGCAGCCATAGTTTTGTTTAAACTGTAATTATCCTTAATTCCGCAACACTATAATTTAACTTTATTTATAAGTTCCTGAGCAACAAAAAGTTGCCCAGGATTTTGCCATGTCAGAATTTTCACTTATCTTAGTGTTGCAAAAAGAAAACAAGCAAAACTCTAATATGACATGGCAAAAATACAAATTAAATCTGAGAAACTCACACCTTTTGGAGGAATTTTTTCAATCATGGAGAAATTTGACTCCATGCTTTCACCCGTTATCGACTCAACACTGGGTCAGAGATGCAGCAGTATCTTCGGATATCAGTTCAGCGAGATAGTCCGTTCGCTGATGAGCGTTTATTTCTGTGGCGGCTCATGCGTGGAAGACGTAACGTCACAACTGATGCGCCATCTCTCGTATCATCCTACCCTTCGTACATGCAGCTCTGATACCATCCTCAGAGCCATCAAGGAACTGACACAGGAAAACATCTCCTATACTTCCGACCAAGGCAAGACCTATGATTTCAATACTGCAGACAAACTCAACACATTGCTTATAAACGCTTTGGTTTCTACAGGCGAGTTGAAGGAAATTGAGGAATACGATGTTGACTTTGACCATCAGTTCCTTGAAACGGAGAAGTATGATGCAAAACCGACCTACAAAAAGTTCCTCGGCTACAGGCCTGGCGTATATGTTATCGGTGACAAGATAGTCTATATCGAGAACAGCGATGGTAACACGAATGTGCGTTTTCATCAGGCAGACACCCATAAGAGATTCTTCGCTCTTCTGGAATCCCAGAACATCCGTGTAAATCGCTTCAGGGCAGACTGCGGTTCCTGCTCGAAGGAAATCGTCAGTGAGATAGAGAAGCATTGCAAACATTTCTACATCCGTGCCAACCGATGCAGTTCGCTCTACAATGACATCTTTGCTCTGAGAGGATGGAAGACGGAGGAGATTAACGGCATCCAGTTCGAACTCAATTCCATTCTCGTTGAGAAATGGGAAGGCAAGTGCTATCGTCTTGTCATCCAGAGACAAAGACGCAACAGTGGCGACCTTGACCTGTGGGAAGGCGAATACACTTACCGTTGTATTCTGACCAACGATTACAAGTCATCGACAAGGGACATTGTTGAATTCTACAATCTGCGTGGCGGCAAGGAACGTATCTTTGACGACATGAACAACGGATTCGGTTGGAGCAGGCTCCCCAAGTCATTCATGGCGGAGAATACTGTCTTTCTTCTGCTTACTGCATTGATACACAATTTCTACAAGACCATCATGAGCAGGCTTGACACCAAGGCTTTTGGGCTCAAGAAAACGAGTCGCATAAAGGCTTTTGTCTTCAGATTCATCTCCGTACCTGCCAAGTGGATCATGACTGCAAGGCAATACGTGCTGAATATCTACACAGAGAACCGAGCTTATGCAAAACCCTTCAAAACAGAATTCGGATAAGAATCCTTTCTTTCCGGTTTGAATCTGCGTATTACCTCAAGTCGCATCGTGGGGTAAGGGGATGGTGGCTACATATTGATGTTGTGCTGTTGCTTTTTACTGAAAGCTGCTACTAACGACTCATAAATCTACCCTTAATCGTGTATTGGATGATAGTTGCGGATTTTAGGATTATATTTTTAGTGTATTTTATTTCGTCGTAAGCCAGGCTCATGTCGGTCTCAACCAGCTCGGGACGCTTCTTGCCTTCGGGTTTCACCTTCTGGGTCACGGTCAGGGTGAAGCCGTTGTCGCCGGCGTCCTTGAGTGTGCCCTTGAGCTTGACACCTGCCTTGGTGAGCACCTCGACGGGGCCGCCCACATTCTTGAGGTAGTGCTGTCGCACCTTGAAAGGCTCGCCTATGCCGTAGCTGCCCACGGTGAGCTCATAGTCCTCGCCCTTGTCGCGGTCAAATGCGGCCAGCACCTTGTCGTTCACCATCACGCAGTCGTCGATGGTCACGTCGCCCATGCTGTCGATGGCCACGTCGATCACATTGTCGCTGCTCACCTTCACCTCGACCAGAAACAGCCCCGTGCCGGCCAGGGCCTCGTTTATCACTTGAGCAAGTTGTTGCTTGTCAATCATTCTCGTGTAGCTTCGTAATAATATAAAAATGAGAGAACCTTAAGGAGGCCCCCTCGTCTGAATTGCGTTGCAAAGGTAGCTACTTTTTTGCAATCATGCAACATTGTGGGGGACATTGTGCTTCTTGGCCTTATTTGTTTTGTTAAAAATTTATATTAAATTATGTAAAATTATCTTTATTTAACTCGTTTCGGTCTGTGTCGCCTGCGCTTGACGGGCTGGTGGCGACGAGACCTGTAACGGCAGTAAAGCGGCACAACGTTGTGTAGTTTTAGGAATTTGTGTAATTTTGGGACAAAATTCTGAAAAAATCAAACTCACATAAATGAAAAGCAATCATAACAAAAGCCTATTTGGCATAGTGAAGGAGAAAAATCTCATCGCCTTTGTGGTCTCGGTGCTCGTGTTTTTTGTAATATCTTGGATATACTTCGCGCCCAACGATTTCAACGGCGACGTGATGCAGCAAGACGACATGACGGCTGGCATGGCCAACGGCCACGAGGCCGCCGTCTATCACGAGAAGACCGGCGATGTGACCCGCTGGACCGATGCCCTCTTCGGCGGCATGCCCACATTTCAAATCTCGCCCAGCTACAGCAGCAGCTCGATACTGAGCAAGGTGGCCAGTGTCTACTCGCTCAAGATACTGGGGGTGCCCGACTATGTGAGCTGGCTGTTTATGCTCATGCTCGGTTTCTACATTCTCATGCTGGCCTTCGACCTGAAGTGGTACTATGCCGTGCTGGGTGCCGTGGGCTACGCGTTCTCGAGCTATTTCTTCATCATCATGGGGGCTGGCCACATCTGGAAGCTGCTCACCCTGTGCTACATTCCGCCCACCATTGCGGGCGTGGTGATGTGCTACCGCGGCAAGTGGCTGAGCGGAGCTGCCCTCACGGCACTCTTTGCCGCCCTGCAGCTCATGTCCAACCATGTGCAGATGACCTACTACTCGGGCTTCATCATTGCCGCCCTGGCCATTGGCTACCTGTGCAAGGCAATAGGTGAGAAACGCCTCTCGGCCTGGGCCGTGGCAACACTTGCACTGGCCGTGGCCGGCGGCCTGGCCATCGCTGCCAACGCGCCCAACCTGTACTTGAGCAACAAGTATGCCAAGGAGACCATGCGGGGCGGCCACAGCGACCTCACACCCGTCAAGGGCCAGAAGAAGCAGAGCGAGACTGCCGGCAACGGCGGCCTCAACAAGGACTACATCAACATGTGGAGCTACGGCAAGGGCGAGACCCTCACCCTGATGGTGCCCAACGTGAAAGGCGGCGCCTCGATGAAGCCCACCCGCGACGAGAACAACCCTGCCAAGATTGTGAGTGTGCCCATGACCCTCGACAAGACGTCGAAGTTTGAGTCGATGCAGGAGAAAGGCGACTTCGACGGCCAGGACGGCCAGATCGCTCAGCAGTGCATGCAATACTTCACCCAGTACTTCGGCGACCAGCCCATGACCAACGGCCCCGTCTATGTGGGCGCCCTCATCTGCGCCCTCTTCCTGCTGGGCTGCATCGTGGTCACCGGCCCCGTCAAGTGGGCCCTGCTTGCAGTCACCATCCTCTCGATACTGCTGTCGTGGGGCGGAAATTTCACCGGTTTCACCGATCTTTTTGTCGACTATTTCCCGCTCTACAACAAGTTCAGAACACCGTCGAGCATCCTCGTCATTGCCGAGTTTACCATGCCGCTGCTTGCCGTGCTGGGCACCTGCAAGATGTTTAGCGACAAGGATTTCCTGACCCGGCACAAGTGGGCGTTCTATACCGCGTTTGGCATCACGGGCGGCCTGTGCCTGCTCTTTGCCTTGGTGCCCAGCCTGTTTGGCAACCTGCCCAAGAACGACCAGGGCACGCTGCAAGGCATTGCCCAGCAGCTGGGCGGCCAGGAGCCAGTCACGTTGCGCTCGAGCATCAAGGCCATAAGGCTGTCGCTGGTGAGCAGCGACGCCTGGCGGTCGCTTGGCTTCATCGTCGTGGGCTTTGCGGTGTGCTACGCCTATCTCAAGGGCTGGTTCAAGACCAGTGTCGCAGTGCCCGTGCTGACCATCGCTGCAGTGGTGCTGGTCGACATGTTCCTGGTCAACAAGCGCTACATCGATTCAGAGTCGTTTGTGGCCAAAGACGACATCCCGGCTGTGCAAATCCCGGCCACGCAAGCCGACAAGCAGATATTGAAAGACAAGTCCAACTACCGCGTGCTCGATGTGCAGAATTTCATGTCGGCCACTCCGTCCTACTATCACAAGACCGTGGGCGGCTACCACCCGGCCAAGTTGGCTCGCTACAACGACCTCATCGACCGCCAGCTCACCCGGGGCGGCCAGCTCAACATTCCGCAAGGGCCCACGGGTATCGAGTTTGAAAAGATGGGCGTGTGGAACATGCTCAACACCAAGTATATCAAGGTCGACGACAAGACGGTGATCACCAATCCTGCAGCCTGCGGCAACGCATGGATGGTCGATTCGCTCGTGTATGTGCCCAATGCCGACAAGGAGATGGCCTATCTCGACCATTTCAACCCCCGCACCAGTGCCGTGGCCGACCAGCGCTTTGCCAATGTCTTGGGGCAGGCCCGGTCTGTAACGGCTGGCGACACCATCGTCGAGACCAGCTATGCGCCCAATGAGCTCAAGTACCGCAGCCACAGTGCCAAGGGAGGCGTGGCCGTGTTCAGCGAGATATACTTCCCCTGGGGCTGGACGGCCACTATCGACGGCAAGCCCGTCTCGATAGGGCGCGTCAACTATGTGTTGCGCGCCATGCAAGTGCCGGCTGGCGACCACACCATTGTGATGACCTTCAAGCCTGTCGAGGTGAGCAAGACCGACGGCATCGCCACCGGCGCCATCGTGGCTATCTTTGTGCTGGTGCTGCTGGCCGTGGGCGCCAATGTGGTCCGGTGGCGCCGCCAGTCGGTGGCAGAAACACCCGATAAGCAATAACGCGCACATCATGGGGCGCATCCACCGTCTACGCACAGCCTTGAGCCGGCACCACCGCAGTGCCGGCTTCGGCATTCACTCGCCCTTTGCATTCAACTTTGTGTGCAACGTGCTGGGCGAGCGGCTGCCCTACTATGGCTATGCCGTGATCGAGGCAACCCGGCGCGTAGTGGTCGAGGCTGGCATGCACCGCCTGCATCACGCCCACGTGATATCGCTGAGCAACGCCAAGATGCTGTTTCGCATCGTGAACTACTTCGCTCCGCGCCACATTCTGCAGTTTGGCACCAACCACGGCGTCACTGCCGTGACCGTGCTGCTGCCCTCGAGCGCCGCACAGTTGTGCTTGTGCGAGCCCCTCTTGGGTTCGCGGCCGCTTGCCAGCCACGTGCTGCAGCCCTACATGAACCGCATCCACGTGCACAGCGACGCGGGCAGTGCCATTGCTGCCTATTGCCATGCCTTGCAGCACGACCAGCCGCCCTTTGTGCTCGTCAACGAGATAACCGACGGAAATGCCTACAAAGCAATCGAGCAATTTCTGTATACAATACTCGACGACAAGGGCATTATCGTGATGCGCAACTTAAATAAAGACAAGCAGTTGAAACAGCTCTGGGCCTCGTGTGAGCGGTATGTGCACGCGGGGCAGAGTTTCACCAACGAAAAAATCGGAATTATCGTGGCCACGCCCAAGTTGCAGCCCGAGCGCTTCAACCTGTGGTTTTAGCCTGGCCCAATCACTCTCATGCAAGAAAGAAGAAGATGAATATCGTAAGAATCAACGGCACCACAGCCGAGCAAATGTTTCAGTATGCCTTCTACCTGGCCCTGCACACCCACGACGACCAGGCCCGCCTCGATGTGCCCGACGGCAAGTGGATACAGTCGCTGTTTCGCTTGCCCTATTTCTTGAAGGCCACGCCCGAGCAGCTGGCCCGCTACGGCCGCGGCAACCTCAAGAGCCGCCTTTTCTCAAAGTTCAAAAAGACCGATGGAATCGTCTTCAAGGAGCCCGAAGGCTGGCGCTACAACAAGGAAATATTCGATAAAACCGACACTTACTTCGATGGCCGCTGGCTGTCGGAGCAATACTTTCAGACTGTGGCTACCGAGATACGCGACGCCTTCTCGGTGCCTGCCAGGGTGCTGCCCGAGCAATCGCGCAAAATGGTGAACATGCTGAGCCAGGGCAAGGCCGTGAGCGTGCACGTGCACAACCCCGGCAGCAAGAGTTGCACCTGCACCCCCGACTACTACAACTGGGCCATTGCCAGTGTGCTGGCCAGCGAGCGGCAGGCCCACTTCTATGTGTTCACCACACATGTCGACTGGGTGAGGGCCCACATCGACTTTCAGGGTGCCAAGCACGAGATTGTGGGCTACCCGGCCGACAAAGAGACGTCGTTGCTGCCCTATCTGTACCATGCCAGCCATCACATCGTGTGCAACACACTTGTGAGCTGGTGGGCCGCCTGGCTCAATGCCAATCCCGATAAAATCGTCGTTGCCCCCGACAAGTGGCTGCCTGGCCGTGAGACACCTCCCGACCTCGTGCCTCTCTACTGGTCGGTTGTGCCCACTACTTAGCCACGCGCAGTGGTGGGCACGTGTCAGCTCACGGGCATGGCTTGCATCGTCTTGAGGATGTCGAGTGCCTGCAGCACAGTGGTCACCTCGTCGATGCGGAAACTGCGCTTGCCGTTCACTTCGCGTATCTTGCAGCGCTTGGGATTGTGCTGCAAGTAGCTCAAGATGCGCCCGAAAGCCTTCGACTGGTAGTAGGCCACATTCTCGCTGCCCACAAAATAGAGATACATTTGACCCTGCTTGAGTGCGATTTTCTCGATGCCCAGGGTGCGTGCGGCATGGCGCAGCGGCACAATGCGTATGAGCTCTTTGCCCACATCGGGAATGGGACCAAAACGGTCGCGCAGCCGCGCCTCGAAGTCTTCTACCTGCTTGTCGCTCTCCATGCCGTCGAGCTCGCGGTAGAGCGCTATGCGCTCGCTCTCCTGGGCCACATAGCTTGCAGGGAACATGAGCTCGAGGTCGGTATCGATGGTGCAATCGCTCACATACTCGGTTTCTTCGCCCGAAATCTGCGATGATTCGGCCTCTTGCTGGGCGAAAGTATCGGCAAATTCCTCGGTTTTCAGCTCCAGTACGGCCTCTTTCAATATCTTTTGGTAGGTTTCATAGCCCAAATCGGCGATGAAACCGCTTTGTTCGGCTCCCAGCAAGTTGCCGGCACCGCGTATGTCGAGGTCTTGCATGGCGATGTGTATGCCCGATCCCAGGTCGCTGAAGCTCTCGATGGCTTGCAGGCGCCGGCGTGCCACGGGCGTGAGCGGCCGGCCAGGCGGCACCATCAGGTAGCAGAAGGCCTTGCGGTTGCTGCGCCCCACGCGGCCGCGCAGCTGGTGCAGGTCGCTCAGCCCGTAGTTCTGGGCATTGTTGATGATGATGGTGTTCACGTTGGGCATGTCGATGCCGCTCTCGATGATTGTGGTGGAGAGCAGCACGTCGTACTCGTGGTTGCTGAAGGCCAGGATGCGCTTCTCGAGCTCCTCGGGCGGCATCTGGCCGTGGCCCACCACCACCCGGGCGTCGGGCACCACGCGGTGTATCATGTTTTCGAGGGTGGGCAGCTGCTCGATGCGGTTGTTAACAAAGAATATCTGCCCGTTGCGCGAGAGCTCGAAGTTGATGGCCTCGCTCACGATGTCGTCGTCGAGCGTGTTGACCGAGGTGAGAATGGGGTAGCGGTTGGCCGGCGGGGTGTTGATGGCGCTCAGGTCGCGGGCGCCCATGAGCGAGAATTGCAGGGTGCGCGGTATGGGGGTGGCACTCATGGTCAGGGTGTCGACGTTGGTCTTGAGCTGCTTGAGCTTCTCCTTGGTGGCGACGCCAAACTTCTGCTCCTCGTCGACCACGAGCAGCCCCAGGTCGTGAAATTTCACCCGCTTGCCTATGAGCTTGTGGGTGCCTATGATGATGTCGATTTTGCCCGAGGCCAGGTCGGCAAGCACCTGTTTCACCTCTTTGGGCTTGCGGGCGCGGCTCAGGTAGTCGACGGTGACGGGAAAGTCCTTGAGCCGCTCGCCGAAGGTGCGGAAGTGCTGGAAGGCGAGCACGGTAGTGGGCACGAGCACGGCGGTCTGCTTGCCGTCGACAGCCGCCTTGAAGGCCGCCCTGATGGCCACCTCGGTCTTGCCGAAGCCCACATCGCCGCACACCAGCCGGTCCATGGGCCGCGGTTTCTCCATGTCGGCTTTCACGGCCTGTGTGGCCTTGAGCTGGTCGGGGGTGTCCTCATAGATGAACGAGGCCTCGAGCTCCTGTTGCAGGTAGCCGTCGGGACTGAAGGCGAAACCCTTCTGCTCGCGGCGCTGGGCATAGAGCTTGATCAGGTCGCGGGCGATGTCCTTAAGCTTGCTCTTGGTGCGCGACTTCATCTTGTTCCAGGCGCCGCTGCCCAGCTTGCTCAGACGCGGTTCCGCGCCCTCCTTTCCGCGGTACTTGGAGAGCTTGTGCAGGGCGTGTATCGAGACAAAGATGATGTCGCCGTTGAGATACACCAGCTTTATCATCTCCTGCATGGTGCCGTTGATCTTGGTGCGCACCAAGCCGCCAAACTTGCCTATGCCGTGGTCTTCGTGCACGATGTAGTCGCCCACCTCGATCGAGTTGAGCTCCTTAAGGGAGAGGGCCAGCTTGCCGCTGCGGGCACGGTCGCTCTTGAGGCTGTACTTGTGGAAGCGGTCAAAGATTTGATGGTCGGTGAATACACACAGCTTCAAGTCGTCGTCGACAAAGCCCTCGTGCAGGGTCTTGTCGACGGGGGTGAACTGGATGTGGTCGTTGCGGTCGTCGAAGATGGCGCGCAGGCGCTCGATCTGCTTGGGCGAGTCGCTCAAGATCATGATTTTGTAGCCCTTGCCCAGGAAGTCGTTGAACGACTGGCTGATGAGGTCGAAATTCTTGTGGAATATGCCTTGCGGGCTGCAGTGCAGGCGCAGCCGTGCATCGGCCTTGCTGGCGCTCTCGCCATAGCCCAGGTCGATGCGCCTGAAGCTGTCGAGGCTGGCCAGGAAACGAGGCACGTCGACCACCTTTTTCATGGCTTCGGGGTCGCCCTCGTCGGCCACCAGGGCATTTTGCGAGAGCGTTTCCTCGCTTATGGCCTTGACGCGGCTCCTGAGCCACTCCACGTCGCGGCAGGCGAGCACCGTCTCGGGCTGGATGTACTCGAGCAGCGAGGTGCCGCTGTCGATGTCGCTGGCATTGCTGTTGACCAGCGACACGCTCTCGATGCGGGAGTCGCTCAGCTGGGTTTCCACGTTGAAGGTGCGTATACTGTCGATTTCGTCGCCGAAGAAGTCGATGCGGTAGGGCAGCTCGTTGCTGTAGCTATACACGTCGAGGATGCTGCCGCGCACGCTGAATTGCCCGGGCTCGTACACGTAGTCTACCTCTTGGAAGCCAAACTCGCGCAGCCGCTTGCTGGTCTCGGTGAGGTCGACGGTGGCGCCCACCTGCAGCGTGATGGTGGTGTTGTCGATCACCTGGCGCGAGGCCACCTTCTCGGCAAGCGCCTCGGGGTAGGTCACCACGCAGCGCAACTCATCGTTGCAGTACCACTGGTTGAGCACCTCGGTACGCAAGATGGCACTGGGAGCGTCGACTTGACCGTACTTGATGTCGCGCTTGTAGCCCGACGGGAAGATGAGCACCTGCTGCTCGCCGTTGATTTGGCACAAGTCGTTGTAGATGTAGCCGGCCTCGTCGAGGTCGTTGGCCACGATGAGATAGGGGCTGCCCAGACGTGGCATGCGGGCAAGAAGCATCGACGAGGCCGAACCGGCCAGGCCGTCGATCGACACGACACGGTTGCGCGTGCCAGCAAGCATTTTCTTGATGGCTGCCACTCGTGCCTTGTTGTTGAAAATATCACATAATTCTTTTAATTCCACAACAATCTATTTCTATTTTCAAGGTTGCAAAGATAGCAAAAAAATACCACACTCAAGCAGGCCGCGCCACCCCCCCCTTCAAGCAGAAGGCCACGGCACCGGTGCACTGCCATGGGGGTGCGGGTGTCGTGGCCTTGCTGTAGTGTGCGTGTAGTGTGTGCCGTGCGGGCTATTTCAGCGGCTTGATGCTTATGGCATAGCCGCCGCCGGCCACCGAGTGCAGCTTGAGCACGGTCTTGGCGTTCACCTTCTTGCGCGTCACGGTGTAGCTCTGCGGGTTGGTCAGGTAGTTGGCCTTGGGCCCGTCGGCATAGATGGTGGCCTCATACTGGCGACCCTTGTCGAGGAAGTTGAGGGCCACGGTCGAGTTGAAGTCGCTCTTGCCCGTCACGTTGCCCACATACCAGTCGTCGCTGTTCTTGGCCTTGCGGGCGATGGTGATGTATTCCATGGGCTCGGCCTCGAGATAGAGGCTCTTGTCCCAGTCGACGGCAACATCCTTGATAAACTGGAAGGCGTCGCGGTATTTCTCGTAGTGCTCGGGCATGTCGGCGGCCATCTGCAGCGGGCTGTAGAGGGTGACGTAGAGGGCCAGCTGGCCGCACAGGGTGCTCAGCACCTTGCTCTTGTTGCTTGTAAACGTGCTCAGGTCCATCTCAAAGATGCCGGGCGTGTAGTCCATGGGGCCGCCTTGCAACCGGGTGAACGGCAAAATGGCGGTGTGGCCGGGCTGGGTGCCGCCAAAGGCCTGGTACTCGGTGCCGCGGGCGCTCTCGTTGCCCACCATGTTGGGCCAGGTGCGGCACAGGCCGGTGGGGCGCACGGCCTCGTGGCCGTTGACCATGATGTGGTGCTTGGCAGCCTCGGTCACGGCATAGTGGTAGTGGTTGACCATCCACTGGCCGTAGTGGTACTCACCGCGGGGAATGATGTTGCCCACATAGCCGCTCTTGACGGCGTCGTAGCCGTAGCGGTTCATCAAGGTGTAGGCCGTGTCGAGATGGCGCTCGTAGTTGCGCACGCTCGACGAGGTCTCGTGGTGCATCATGAGCTTGATGCCCTTGCTGTGGGCATAGTCGTTGAGGGCCTTCAAGTCGAAGTCGGGGTAGGGCGTGACAAAGTCAAACACATAGTCCTTGCTGTTGCCAAACCAGTCTTCCCAGCCCTCGTTCCAGCCCTCGATGAGGAGCTCGTCGAAGCCGTTGGCAGCGGCAAAGTCGATGTAGCGGCGCACGTTGGCATTGTTGGCGCCGTGGGTGTGGTTGGGCTGGAGCTTGCTGTAGTCGGTGATGCCCAGTTTCACGCTGTTCACGGCATTGGTATAGGACCATGTGCTCTTGCCGGTGATCATTTCCCACCACACGCCCATGTATTTCACGGGGTGTATCCAGCTGGTGTCTTCAATCTTGCAAGGCTCGTTCAGGTTCAGTATCAGGCGCGAGGCCAGGATGTCGCGGGCGTCGTCGGCAATCTGTATCGTGCGCCAGGGCGAGTGGCAGGGCGTCTGCATGTAGCCCTTCTTGCCCTGGGCGTCGGGGGTGAGCCACGACTCAAATATCATGTTCTTGTCGTCGAGGTTCAGGCTCATGCACGAGTAGTCGAGCAGGGCGGCCTCGTGCAGGTTGATGTAGAGCCCGTCGTCGGTCTTCATCTGCAGCGAGGTCTGCACGCCGGTCTTGCTGAACTGGTGCTGCGAGCTGTTGGGCGTCACCGCCTTGTCGAAGAGGCTGCGTATCTGGCTCAGGCGGCTGCGGGTGTACTCATATTCCTGGGTGTCGTAGTCGCCGGGTATCCACCAGGCCATGTGGTCGCCCGTCATGGCAAACTGGGTGTGCTCTTCCTTGATGACAAAGTAGTTCAGGTTCTTCTGCTGCGGGAACTCGTAGCGCAGGCCCACGCCGTCGTCGTAGACGCGGAAGCGTATCACGATATAGCGGTCGTTTTTGGCCTGGTTGAGTGTCACGGCCAGCTCGTTGTAGTGGTTGCGTATCGAGCTCTCCTCGCCCCACACGGGGCGCCACGTCTCGTCGTGGGTCGATGTCTCGGCCTTGGCCAGCGTGAAGCCGTTGTAGAGCGACGACTTGTCGACATGCTCGCTGCCCGAGCCCGACTCGTAGAACTGGTGGCTGGCGTTCTCGCTGTCGAGTTCCAGCCCCAGGCGGCTCTCCTTGATGGCCGTCTTGTTTTTGAAAAACACTTGATACACAGGTACGCCACCGCCCTTGACGTCGAAGGCGAGCCTGATTGTGCCGCTTGGCGAGCTCACCGTCTCGACGGCTTGCGAGCCCGACGGGAAGAGACATGCCACGGCAACTGCCAGCGCTGTGATAATGTGTAGTCTGTTCATACTTTTTCTTTTGATAACGTGTTGATGCATCGCAGCCTGCCGGCACAGCGTGCAGCGCTGCAACGAGTTGATAATTTTGGTTCTGGCCCCAAAGTTAATAATTATTATTGAAACCACGTAGCGGCAGGCGCCACAATAATAGTTGCCAACTATTGCGCTCAGTAGGGGGCCGGCCGTTAGGGCTGCAATCCCTGTCTCAACGATGGCTGGCTGAACATGCTTTTGCACCTTAGCTGCGAGGTCGCGTTGCCTTGGGGCGAAATCCTCAATAATTCATAAAAACGCAATTGCCCTCTTGCCCATGTAAGCGAAATTTAGCAATTTTGCATTTGCTTTGCAAGCGGATGCTCGCGTGTGGCGAGCGCCAGGCAAGCAACCAAAATGATTTCAAGTAGATAAGGAAAATGGACGCACCTATTAGTAGTAGTAGAAGTATCGATATTGAGTTGTACAGGGAGTTGCTGGCTGTTGACTCCACCTCGGGCAAAGAGCGCGACCTGGCCTTGCTGCTTGCGCGCCGGCTGCCACAGGGATCGTCGTGCCAGGCCAGGCTCATGGAGGTGGGCGACGGTACGCTCAACTTGCAGCTCTCGTGGGGCACCCCCCGTGTGTACTTCTGCACCCATCTCGACACTGTGCCTCCCTACATCGCGCCCGAGTTTGAACCTGCCCCAGGTGGCGACATCAAGGTGAAAGGTCGCGGCAGTTGCGATGCCAAGGGGCAAATCATGGCTATGTACTCGGCTTGCCGCGAGCTGGAGCGAGAGGGCCTCTCGGGTTTTGCGCTGCTGCTGCTCGCGGGCGAGGAGACCGGTTCGCACGGTGCCAAGGCCTATGCCCGGAGCCAGCCAGGCGGCGAGTGGGTGATTGTGGGCGAGCCCACCGGCAACAAGATGGTGGCCGCCAGCAAGGGCACCAAGGCCTTCGACATCACCATCACGGGCCAGAGCTGCCACTCGGGCTATCCCGAGCAGGGCGTGAGCGCCATCGAGCTCTTTGTCGACTTTGTCAACCAGCTGCGGGCCACGCGTTTCCCCGTCGATCCTGTGACGGGGACTACCACCTACAACCTGGGTCGCCTCGCGAGCGACAACCCACAAAACGTGCTGAGCGACAAGGTGCGCTTCAGGCTCTACTGGCGCACCACCCAGGCCAGCGACGCGCTTGTGACTGCCACTGTCGAGGGCATGGCCGGCGAGCGCGTGCACATCGAGGCACTGGGCGGCGACACCCCCATGAGCTATGCCACGCTCGAGGGCTTCGACACCACCATCGCGGCCTTTGGCAGCGATGCCCCGCGGCTCTCCAACTTCAAGCACCGCGCCCTGTGCGGCCCAGGCTCGATACTGGTGGCACACCGGCCGGGCGAGTGTGTGATGCTGAGCGAGATTGCCCAGGCCCGCGACCAGTATGTGCGCATGTTCAAGCAGATTATTGCTGCGCAATAGCGCAGCTATATTTAGAGTTATAAAACAATATTGAATGATATGGAAAATGCAACATCAACATTGAAAATCGTGATAAGCGGTTATGGCAAGATGGGCAAAATGGTGGAGCAGGTGCTTGCCCAGCAGGGCATTGCTTGCGTGGCCAAGACCTGCGACGTGGCCGCTCTCGACGATGCCGTGGCCCGCGACGCCGTGTGCATCGATTTCTCCACCCCGGCAGCATTCAGGGCCAACTATGCCGAGCTGGCCCGCAAGTTCAAGGCTGTGGTGGTGGGCACCACGGGGTGGTACGACATCAAGCAGGATGTGTTTGCCGCCTTCAAGCAGGCTGGCACCACACTGATATGGGCGTCCAATTTCTCGATAGGCGTGACCGTGATGTCGGCCGCCGTGAGTCTCATCTCAAGGTTGCTGGGCGCTGCCGGCGGCTACAGCCCCTATATCGTTGAGAAGCACCACATTCACAAGCTCGACGCGCCCAGCGGCACGGCCAAGACGCTGGCCGGCCTGGTGCAAGCGGGCATGGGGGTGGAGCCTGCCGTCGCCTCGGTGCGTGTGGGCGAGATTGCCGGCATTCACACGGTGGGCTTCGAGGGTGCGTGCGACCGCATCACCATCGAGCACGAGGCCTTCTCGCGCCAGGGCTTTGCCCAGGGCGCTGTGCTTGCCGCCACCATGACGCAAGGTCTGGCTGCCGGCATCTACGAGTTTCAAGAAATGATAGTAAAGAACTTACAATAACAATTAACTTCCCTCAACACATGTTAGACAACTATTTGCTTAAGGGTTGCGGCACCGCACTGGTGACGCCCTTCAACGAGGACCAAACGGTAGACTACGAGGCCTTTGGCCGCATGGTGACCCGCCAAATCGACAACGGCATCGATTTTCTCGTGCCGCTGGGCTCTACGGCCGAGACCCCGTGCCTGGAAGACGACGAGAAGAAGAAGCTGCTGGCGCTCACCAAGGAGCTGTGCCAGGGCCGCCCTGTGGTGGTGGGCGCCGGCACCAACTCGCTGAAAAAGACCATCGAGACCATCAAGATGCTGGAGCCCTACGACCCCGATGCATTTCTCGTGGTTGTGCCCTACTACAACAAGCCCACGCAAGACGGCTTGCTCGAGTACTTCAAGGCTGTGTCGCAGTCGACCGACAAAAACATCGTGGTCTACAACGTGCCAGGCCGCACGGGTACCAACATGCAGGCCCACACCACCCTGCGCGTTGCCGAGCTGCCCAATGTGATCGCTGTGAAAGAGGCTTCGGGCAACATCGACCAGGTGCTCGAAATCAGGAAATATGCCCCGTCGGGCTTCAGCGTGCTCAGCGGCGAGGACGGCCAGACGTTCCCGTTGATGGCTGGCGGTGCCCAAGGCGTGATAAGCGTGGCCTCCAATGTGGCTCCGCGCATGATGAGCCACCTGTGCCACCTGCTGCTGGCCGGCGAGATGGGCGAGGCCCTGGTGCTCGACAACAAGCTCAAGCCCCTCTACAAGGACTGCTTTGTAGAGAGCAACCCCATCCCGGTCAAGGGCGCCCTCTCGCTGCTGGGCCTGTGCAAGCCCTACATGCGCCTGCCGCTCACCAGCGCCACCCCGGCAACGATGGATCTCATGAAGAAAGTGATAGGTGAATACAAGTGAACGATGGAAACAGCCAAAGAAAACTTTGAGCGCCTGTGCCGCCAGCTCGAGTGCGGCCAGGTGAGAGTGGCCGAGAAAAACGACGGCCACTGGGTGGTGAACGCCTGGGTGAAGGAGGAAATCCTCAAGGGCTTTGCCTGCGGCGTGCTCACCGACATGAGTCAGGGCCAGTTCAGCTTCTACGACAAAGACACCATTGCGCCCCGCACCTTCTCGCTCGACGACAAGGTGCGCATCGTGCCCGGAGGCAGCAGCGTTCGCCGCGGCGCCTATCTGGCACCGGGCGTGATTGTGATGCCCCCAGCCTATGTCAACATAGGCGCCTATGTCGACAGCGGCACCATGATCGACTCGCACGCCCTGGTGGGCTCGTGCGCCCAGGTGGGCAAAAACGTGCACCTGGCCGCTGCCTCGCAATTGGGCGGTGTGCTTGAGCCAGTGGGCGCCCTGCCGGTGATTGTCGAGGACAATGTGTTTATAGGCGGCAACTGCGGCATCTACGAGGGCACCATCGTCGAGGAGAATGCCGTGATAGGTACCGGCGTGGTCATCAACCGGTCGACGGCCGTGTATGACGCGGTCAACGGCGGCTATATCACTGCCAATGCCCAGGGGCAAATCGTGATCCCGGCCGGCGCGGTGGTGGTGGCAGGGAGCCGTCCCATCGTGAAAGGCCCCGGCAAGGAAGCCGGAGTGCACCTCTACACGCCTGTGATTGTGAAATACCGCGACGAGAAGACCTCGGGCGCAATTACGCTTGAACATTTATTGCGATAATATGGACTATGACAGTTTGTTTTCGGCCGACACGGCCTCGTTCATGCGCTCGCCCGTGCGCGAAATTTTCAAGCGCGTCGACTTGAGCAAGATCTATTCCTTTGCCGGCGGCTACCCCTCGCCCGACGCTTTCGACCTCGAGGGCGTGAAGCAGAGTGCCCTGCAGGTCATCGACCGCTATGGCAGCAAGGCACTGCAATACAACGCCACCCAAGGCATTCCCGAGCTGCGGCAGGCCTTGAGCGAGCGCTACGGCGTGCCTCTCGAGCGCGTGCAGGTCACCACCTCGTCGCAGCAGGGCATCGACGTGTGCACCCGCGTGATGGTGGACCCGGGCGACGTGGTGCTCACCTCCAACCCGTCCTACTTGGGTGCCTTGCAGTCGTTTCGCTCCTACCGCGCCCACATCGTGGGCGTGCCCCACAGCAACGACGACGGCGAGTTCAGGGCACGCTATGAGCAGGCCATCGACCAGTGCAAGAGGCAGGGTCGCAAGGTGAAGTTTCTCTACATGATCCCCGATTTTCAGAACCCCTCGGGCGAGACACTGCCGCTCTCGCAGCGCCGCCTGCTGGTGGAGCTGGCCAGGGAGCACGGCTTTGTGATTGTAGAAGACAGCCCCTACCGCGAGTTGCGCTATCGGGGGCACGACGTGCCCACCATCTACTCGCTCGATCCCGACTGCGTGCTGCACCTGGGCTCTTTTTCCAAGATACTGGCACCTGGGCTGCGCCTGGGCTGGATACTGGGCAACCCGCAGCTGCTCGACCAGATTTATGTGTGCAAGCAGTCGCTCGACCTGTGTGCGCCCGTACTCGACCAGTATATTGCCACCCAATTTGTCACCTCGGGCCGTCTCGATGCCAACATCGAGAAAATCAAGGGTCTCTACAGCCGGCGCTGCCAGGGCATGCAAGAGTTGCTGGCCCGCTACATGCCGCAGGGCGTGACCTGGACCCGCCCCGATGGCGGCTTGTTTCTGTTCCTGACCATGCCCCAGGGCTTTGATGCGGTCAAGTTCTACGACCGCGCCCTCGACAACGGTGTGGCCTATGTGGCCGGCTCGTTTTTCCACCCCGACGGCAGCGGGCTCAACACCATGCGCCTCAACTTCTCGTTTATGGACCTGGAGCGCATCGACAAGGGCTTGCAGCTGCTGGCCCGCCTCATAGGCGAGGAACTCGACGCCCTGGGCCTGCGGTGCGATGCCGGGCAGTAAAATTATAATAAAACTAAAAAACACAACGATGATGAAACTATACAAATTCCATGGCGCTGGCAACGACTTTCTCATTGCCGATGCCCGCCGCGACACAGTCAACCTCAGTCAAGAAGAAATCGTGCACCTGTGCGACCGTCACACGGGCTTCGGCTCCGACGGCCTCATGGTGATAGGCAACAGCAACGACACTGCCTTTAAAATGAAATTCTACAACCCCGACGGCACATCGGGCATGATGTGCGGCAACGGCGGCCGCTGCATCTCGGCCTATGCCGCCATGACCAGCGCCAATGACGAGCGCCACTTCGTGTTTGAGGCCCCCGACGGCCTCCACGAGAGCTGGATAGAGGCAGGCCCCGAGACCGACGCGCTGGGCGACTGCACTCGTGTGGTGCGCCTGAAGATGAGCGACGTGAAGGAATTTAAGAAATATGACGACACCAGCTACTTCTTCAACACCGGCGCCCGCCACTTTGTGACCGCCGTCGACGATGTCGACCACACCAACGTGTATGCCAACGGCCGCGCCTATCGCTACTTCGACACCCGCTTTGCCCCCGAGGGCGTGAACGTCGACTTTGTGCAAGTGCGCGACGGCGTGCTGCACGTGCGCACCTACGAGAAAGGTGTCGAAAACGAGACTCTGGCCTGCGGCACGGGCATCGTGGCCACGGCTCTGGCTGCCTACATGATGGGCGTGCAGCCCGAAAGTGTGGAAAACGGCGTGGTGCGCTATGCCGTGCAGGCTCGCATCAGCCTGCTGCACGTGGAGTTTGAACCCGAGAAAAAGGCCAGCGGCAACATCACCTTCAACAACATCTACCTCACCGGGCCGGCGACCTATGTGGGCGAGATCGAGGTCGATCTTTAGCGCTCGCGCAGCAAGAAAATGAAGACTGCAACACACGCGGCATCGCCTTGCGACTAAGACTGTGCCGCGTGTTTTTTTATAAAGAAATTTGAGATTTTGAAAAAAAAACGGGGCGGAGTGAAACTTTTTGCGCTACCGTTGCGTCTTATAAGTGAAAATTGCAACAAGCCAGGCAGCGACGGCTTGGCAAAAAGGCAAATGCGTATAAACTCAACAAACTCATCGATAATGAAGAAACTCCTTACACTTGTGCTGATGGTTGTGTGTGTGAACATGGCCCTCCTGGCACAGTACAGCGTGAAATTTCAACTCAACGACTCCACAGGCCAGGGCGAGCCCTATGCCACAGTGCGCATCTACCGCGCCAGCGACACCACCCGGGTCGTGACGACCGGCGTGACCAGCCTCGACGGCTCCTACAAGCAGCAGCTGGCCAGCCCCGGCGACTACCTGGCCGTGATATCGGCCGTGGGCAAGGTGAGCGTGCAGCGCGACTTCCAGCTCTCGCACAACAACAAGACTGTCGACCTGGGCACCATTGTGATAAAGGACGCCGACAACGTGCTGAGCGGTGTCACCATCACCGCCCATGCCCCTGTGGTGACCAAGGAAATCGACCGCATTGCCTACAACGTGCAGAACGACGACGACGCCAAGACCAACACGGCCCTTGAGATGCTGCGCAAGGTGCCCCTGGTCACCGTCGACGGCCAGGACAACATCCTGGTCAAGGGCAGCAGCAACTTCAAGATATACAAGAACGGCCACCCCGACCCCACACTCTCGGGCAATGCCAAAGACGTGCTCAAGGCCATACCGGCCAGCATGATAAAGAGGATCGAGGTCATCACCGACCCAGGTGCAAAATACGATGCCGAGGGCGTGGGCTCCATTCTCAATATCGTGACCATCGACAACTCGAGCATGAGCGGCATCACGGGCACGGTGGGTATCCGCTTCGACAACTACGGCTCCTGTAACCCCAATGCCTACATCACTGCCCAGGTGGGCAAGGTGGTGACCAGCCTGAACTACGGCATGTTTCGCATGTCGCACCGCCGTGGCCAGCAGCACCAAGAGGGCATGACCCACTACAACGACACAGGCTATGAGCTCTATTCCAAGAGCGACAATAGAAACAAGGGCGACGGGCACTTTGTCAACATCGAGTCGAGCTGGGAGCCCGACACGCTCAACCTGGTGTCGATGGCCTTTGGTGGCTATGCCTATCACCTCAACCATCAAGGCATCTCCAGCCAGTGGATGAACGATGCCAGTGGCCAGCGTCTCTACAGCTTCGACACCCGCACCCGCATGCCCCGGTACTCCTACTACAACTTCGACGGGCAGCTCGACTACCAGCACAAGACCCATGTGAAAGACGAGACGCTCACCCTGAGCTATATCGTGTCGACCAGCCGCACGCGCTCCCACAGCGAGAACGACTATTTCAACCTGGAGAACGCCCCCATGGGCTACACGGGCTATGGCAACCGCAGCAAGGAGAACTTCCTTGAGCACACCTTCCAGTTTGACTGGACACGCCCCTTTGCCCAGTACCACAAGATAGAAACAGGCGTGAAATATATACATCGCTCCAACAAGAGCCACACCACTATGGACTATGAGGGCCTCGACCCCGACACGCTCGACGTCGACAATCGCCTCAACCACCTCACGCAAGTGGTCGCAGCCTATGCCAGCTACACCTTTCACAAGAACTCGTGGAGCGCACGTGCCGGCCTGCGCTACGAGTACAGCTATCTCAAGGCCAAGTACCCCGGCGGCGGCCAGCCCAGCTTCCACACCAACCTCAACGACTGGGTGCCCAGCGCCAGCCTGAGCTACCAGATGGGCATGTTCAACAGCCTCACCCTGTCGTTTGCCACCACCATCAACCGCCCGGGCATCAACTACCTCAACCCGGCAGTGATAAGCACCCCCACCAGCATCAGCTATGGCAACGCTCACCTCAAGAGCGCGCGCAACTACTCGGCACGGCTCAACTACATGCACACGGGTGCCAAACTCACCTTCACGCTCACGCCCACCATCAGCTGGTCGCGCAACGGCATCACCGGCATCCAGACTGTGCAAGACGACAAGACGGTCTCTACCTATGCCAACGAGCTTGAATCGTTCTACTATGGCTGCTACGGCTATGTGCAGTGGCAACCTTTCAAGACTACCAGCATCTACCTCAACGGCGGCCTGGGCCGTCAGCGCTACAAGAGCGACAACCTGGGCCTGGAAAATGCGCGCTGGTCCAGCTTCGCGTGGCTCAATGTCACGCAGCAGCTGCCCTGGAAGCTGCGGCTCACCCTGAGCGTGGGCCGCTTTGGCGGCGGCCCCGACGGTCTTTATGGCCGTGAAAAAGTGAGCTACTGGCCCGACATCGCCCTGCAACGGTCATTCCTGAAAGAAGACCGCCTCACCGTGAAGCTGGATGCCCAAGTGCCCTTCTCGGGCAAGTACATGAGCTCGACCAGCTACACCACGCAAGGCGACTACACCGGGTGGAGCAGGATGAGATGGCCGGTACGCGGCCTCACCGTCTCGGTGAGCTACCGCTTCGGCTCGCTCAAGGCGCAGGTGAAAAAATCGAGCGTCACCATCGAGAACAGCGATGTGGTGGGTGGCGCCGGCAAGGGCCAGGGCGGCCAGCAGGGCGGCAGGGGCAATTGACCGGGCTGCCACGCCGCAAGATCGCATTGCATGGCACGCCGTGGTGCAGCACCACGGCGTGCCATGTGTGTTTTGCCCTCGATAAGTGGGTGCAATGTTGTGTCGAGTGAATAAAATATTATACCTTTGCAGGCGTTATCACTCTCATCATGCAACAATGCTAAAAGGAAAGAAAATAGTGCTTGGCATCACTGGCTCGATTGCAGCCTACAAGGCTTGCCTCATCGTGCGCGGCCTCGTCAAGCGCGGGGCCGAGGTGCAGGTGGTGATCACGCCTGCCGGCAAGGAGTTTATCACCCCTATTACCCTGAGTGCGCTCACCCACAAGCCTGTGGTGAGCGATTTTTTCTCGCAGCGCGACGGCACGTGGCACTCGCACGTCGACCTGGGCCTGTGGGCCGATGCCATGCTCATCGCGCCCTGCACGGCGAGCACCCTGGGCAAGATGGCCAATGGCATTGCCGACAACATGCTCGTTACCACCTACTTGTCGATGAAGGCGCCAGTGTTTATAGCGCCTGCCATGGACCTCGACATGTACCGCCATCCTTCGACCCGGCACAACATGGCCACATTGCGCAGCTATGGCAACCGCATCATCGAGCCGGGCACCGGTTTTCTCGCCTCGGGGCTTGAGGGCAAGGGGCGCATGGAGGAGCCCGAAGTCATCATCGAGACCCTCGACCGTGCTCTCGACAGCACGCCCTCGCTCGAGGGCCGGCACATTCTCATCACCGCAGGACCCACCTACGAGAAAATCGACCCTGTGCGTTTCATAGGCAACTACTCGAGCGGCAAGATGGGCTTTGCTCTGGCCGAGGAGTGCTACCGCCGCGGCGCTCAGGTCACGCTTGTGGCCGGTCCGGTGTCGCTCTCGTGCTCGCCGGGCATCGAGCGCATCGACGTGGAGAGTTGCGACCAGATGCACGCCGCCGCCACGCGGGTCTTCCCAAGCTGCCAGGCTGCCGTGTTGTGTGCCGCCGTGGCCGACTTCAAGCCTGCCCGGGTGGCCAGTGCCAAAATCAACCGCGGGGCTGGCGGCCTGCACATCGACTTGCAGCCCACTCACGACATTGCCGCCTCGCTGGGCGGCATGAAGCAGCCAGGCCAGCGCCTCGTGTGCTTCGCCCTGGAGACCAACGACGAGGAGCAGCACGCCCGCGCCAAGCTCAAGAAGAAAAATGCCGACTTCATCGTGCTCAATTCCACCCGCATCCCCGGCACCACCTTTGGCACCGACGACAACCAGGTCGCCATCATCTCGGCCTCGGGGCGCCGCGACTATCCCAAAAAGAGCAAGACAGCTGTTGCGGCCGACATTGTCGACGAGCTGGAAACATTGCTACAGTGAGAGCTTCGGCTTTTGGCCCCTCACATGACAACAGTATAAATCTCAATATCACACTCGACATGAAGATAGCAATAGGCATCGACGTGGGCATCTCTACCACCAAGATTGTGGGCATCAGCCAGGGCAAGGTCATCTCGCCCCTGTGGATCAAGGCCACCGACCCCGTCACCTCGCTCTATGGCGCTTTTGGCAAGTTTCTGCACGACAACCACATCGATCTGCCCGACGTGGAACGTGTCATGCTCACCGGCGTGGGCGCTGCCTATATCAACTCGCCCATCTACGGCCTGCCCACACAGAAGGCCGATGAGTTTCTCGCCGACGGCCTGGGCGCCCAGTTTGAGTCGCAGCTCAAGCACATGATAGTGGTGTCGATGGGCACGGGCACCTCGCTCGTGTCGTATCACGACGGTGAAATCGCCCACTTGGGAGGCATTGGCATAGGCGGCGGCACGCTCAACGGCTTGAGCCGCCTGCTGCTCAACACCGACGATATCAAGCAAATTTCTCACATGGCGCTGCTGGGCGACATCTCCAATATCAATCTGAGCATAGGCGACATCTCGGCCCGGCCGCTGTCGGGCCTGCCCATGGATGCCACGGCAAGCCTCTTTGCCAACGCGCAGGGCAATGCCAGCCGCGAGGACATCGCCTTGGGGCTCATCTGCATGGTGCTCCAGGCCATAGGCTCGGCAGCCATACTGAGCTCGCTCAAGAGCGGCACACGCGATTTTGTGCTCATCGGCAACCTATCGCGGCTGCCGCAGTGCCGTGAGGTGTACACCAAGCTCGAAAAGCTCTACGATGTGAGGTTTGTCATTCCCGAAAACAGCGAGTACTGCACGGCCATAGGTGCCGCGCTCAGCTATGTCAACCAGCAGCAGGCGGCGGCGGCTGCCCAGTGCAAGCAGGTGCTGCTCTAAAGGAGGTGCCGGTAGAACTCGCGGCAAAAGAGGATGCCCGCCGTGAGCAACGCAACAAAGAAGCCGTAGTACACTCCAGCCAGCCCCAGCCCGGCCAGGAAGGCAAGCGCAGGTATCACGGGCAGGCCTATGAGCAAGTAGGCCACCACAGCCACGCGTAGCATGCTCATCACCTGGCCAGTGCCGCGCAAGGCGTTGGCATAGGTTACTTGCGTGGCATCGCCCAGCTGGTAGAGCGACAAGGGCACCAGCATGCTCACTGCTATGGCGATCACGGCCCTGTCGGCAGTGAAGAATGCTACAATCCACCGGCCAGTGGTGATGAATATCACGCAGGCCAGCAGGGTGAACGCGAGTGTGAGCCTGTAGCCGGCATGGGCGGCGTCGCGCACTGCGGCCTTGTCGCCCAGCCCCGTGTAGTGGGCTATCTTTATGGCCATGCCAGCCCCGAAGGCGTAGTATATCATGAAGCCCAGGGTGCCCACTTGCAACAAAATCTGATAGGCGGCCATGCTCTTGGTGCCCATCCAGCCCACCAGTATCATGGCAAAGGTGAAAATGCCTGTTTCAAGCCCCATTTGCAATGCTACGGGCAGCGAGGTGCGTGTGACGCGAGCAATGTCGTGCCAGCTGGTGCGCGACTGCGCGATGCCCTCGTGGTAGGCCTTGTAGCGGCTGGCCAGGAGCATGGCCGCCACATAGGCCACAGCCATGAAGCAGCGTGCCGCCAGCGTGCTCCACCCCGCACCTGCCAGCCCCAGCTCGGGGGCGCCCCACTTGCCGAAGATGAGCATGTAGTTGCCCACGATGTTGAGCACGTTGCCGGCGGTGAAGATCCACATGCCCAGTTGCGTGTCGCCCACGGCATCGCACGACTGCCTGAAGATGTGGGTGAGTATCACGGGAATCATCGACAGCCAAATGATGATGTAGTAGGGCCTCACGAGCGGCATGATCTCGACAGGCTGCCCCAGGTGGCCCAGCGCAAAGTAGAAGGCCCCCGAGGCGAGCATGAGCACCAGGCCGAGGAGCACGTTGGCCGCTGCCACGTGGCGCATCATGGCGCCCACCTTGCGATTGTCGCCCTGGCTGGCCAGCGCGCCCACGAGCGGCGTGATGCCATAGGAAAACCCGAGCGAGAGCAGAATGACCAGGTTGAACACCGTGGTCACCAGCGAGCCGGCCGCGAGCGACGGCGTGTTGTAATGGCCCACCATCATGGTGTCGGCAAAGCCTGTGACGATGGTGCCCAGCTGGGCCACCATGATGGGCCCGCTCAGCTTGGCAATTGCGCGATAGTGCTGTCCATACCTGTGCCAATATCCATTCACGAGCACAAAAATAGCAAAAAAATCACTATTTTTGCGTTCGTGATGTGTTTAAAGATGAAATATGCAATCGTGTTGCTCGCGGCCGCCGTCGTGCTCACGGCACGGGCGCAGCAGCCTGCCGCCGTCGATGAGTATGCCGGCCTCACCGACGAGCAAATCGTGCACCGTGGCTTGAACTATGCCAGCGCCAAGAACTATGCCGAGGCCTACCGTTGCTTCAGCCGGGCGGCACAGCACGGCTACGACGTGGCGCAGTTCAACCTGGGGCAGTGCTACCGGCTGGGCCACGGCGTGAAGCCCGACACCCTCAAGGCCGTCGACTACTACAAGATGGCCGCCATGCAGGGCCAGGAGGAGGCCCAGTACAACCTGGCCGAGTGCTACATGCAAGGCTACGGCGTGCAGCGCGACAGCATCGAGGCCGAGAAGTGGTACCGCAAGGCTGCCGAGCTGGGCGTGACCGAGGCGGCCTTCAAGCTGGGACTCTTCTATGCCAGCACGGGCAACTACGGCCAGGCGCTCAAGTACTACCGGCAGGCGGCCGACAAGGATCACCCCGAAGCTACCTACAACTTGGGCATGCTCTACTTCAACGGCCAGGGCGCGGGACGCGACCTGCGCACGGCCTTCGTGCTGCTCAAGAGGGCGGCCACCCTGGGCGTGGTGGATGCGCAGTATAACCTGGCCCTGTGCTATGGCAAGGGCCTGGGCACACCCGTAAACCGCGACATGGCCTTGCACTGGCTGCGCGAGGCTGCCCGCGGCGGCGACGCCAGCGCCCGCCAGGCCCTCAAGACCATGGGCTTGCAATAGTCCAGCCGCGCCGTGTACCAGGCCTTGCCGTGCATGCCGCTACAGCCCCGCCACGATGGGGGTGAAAAAATTTTTTTTTGAAAATAATTGGAAAAATGTTGCAGGATAAAAATATTTTACCGTATCTTTGCACTCGCAAAAGCGACTGGTGCGTTAGTTCAGCTGGTTAGAATGCCTGCCTGTCACGCAGGAGGTCACCGGTTCGAGTCCGGTACGCACCGCAGCAGCTCGGGAGTCAATCGATTCTCGAGCTTTTTTTTGTTTGTATTGCTGCCATTGCGGGGCTGTCGCGGGCGTGTTAATTTTTTTTAACATGCTATGAGCCGTGGTTTGTGGCATTCTCTGTAAATTTGTTAGTTAAACTGATAAAGTGGTTACGAGATGAAAAAAATATTTTGGCTTGTTCCGCTCGTGGCGTTGTGCCTCATGGCCATGACGGCGGTCCTGACCAGCTGCGGCGGGGGCGATCCGCTCGAGAAGACAGTGAGAGAGGCCTTCGTTAAGGGCGACACCACCCAGGCGCGCTACAACCGCATTGTCGACTTGCTCAAGAGCAATCCCAAGAAGTACAGTGACTATATCGATGGCCAGGGCAATGTCAACGTCGATGCCCTGGGCAGCTACATCAACGCCATAGGGCAGAAGCTGCGGCCGCCCATGTCGTGGAACGTGAAGGCCTATGCCGCCCAGCCGCTCTCGCTCACGGTCTACTTCGAGCGCAGCGGGTCGATGGTGCCCTACGACTCGCAGGGGGGCAGCGGCCAGCTCAAGAAGGCCGTCAACGACCTCATCAACTACTTCCCGGGCAAGGAGCGCGTGAGCATCAACATTGTGAACGACGGCATCTACCCCTACCGCGGCACGGTCGACTCGTTTTTGCAAGACCGCAACATCTATGCCACCACCCAGGGCACGGGCAACCCCGCCTATACCGATTTCAAGGTCATCTTCGACAAAATCTTCCAGGCGCAGAAGCCCAACAACGTGAGTATCCTGGTCACCGACCTCATCTACTCGCCCCGCAACACCGCGGGAGTGAGCACGGCCAAGATTTTCAACGAGGAAAATAGCCTGGCCACCAGCATCTTCAAGCACTACAAGGGCAAGTCGGTCATCGTCGAGCAGCTGCTGGGCGACTTCGACGGCATGTATTACCCCTATAGCGGCGTGCCTTTCCAGTACAAAGGCCCGCGCCCGTTCTACATCATCATCGTGGCCGACGCCTCGCTCATCGACCGCATGGCGGCCGACAAGAGCTATGCCAACTTCCTGAACCTGGGCAACGTGCTCAACAGCTACCGCTTCAACCAGGCACAGACTGAGCTCAAGTTCAACATACTGCCCAGCTGGCGTGGCAACGCGGGCCGCTTCCGTCCCGACCGCGACGATGCTGCCTTGCTCACTCACTGCCAGGGCGACAAGCTCACGGGCGTGCTGGCCTTCAGCATCGCTGTCAACCTCGATGCCCTGCAGAAGAACGATGTGTTTCTCACCAATGCTGCCAACTATGCAGTGCAGTCGCACAGCGGTTTCACTGTCAAGGTCGAGCGCATCACGCCCAACGACGTCACGGGCAACAACCGCCGCTTTCTCGAGGGCATGACCCACGTGATCACCTTCACTGGCAAGTTCAACACGCCGGCCGACGAGATCGTTGTGAACTTGCGCAACGACTTCCCCCAGTGGATCACCAGCTCGACCAGCAACGACGACAGCAATCCTGCCGCGGGCGACTTTGCCCACACCACCTTCGGGCTCGAGCGCTTCTTGCGCGGCATCTACGACGCCTTCTCGGCTGGCGGCAGCAACAGCTATGCCACCATCCACATCAGGCTCGAGAAGTGATGCGGCGGCAACGCCATGCCTTTTTCTACCGACAAGACAATTTTTTTGAAAAATATAGAGAGAAAATTATATGGATAAAAAGAAAGGACTTTATCTGGTGCTTGGCATTGTGGCCACTGTGGCCTTTGGGGTCTTCAGCTACCGCATCTACGAGCTCATGTTCTACGACAACAACTACAGCAATGCCATGTACAACTACGGCGTGTATGGCATCATGGCCATGATCACGATTGCCATAGCCTGGGGGGCGGCAGCCTTGTTCTACTATGTGATCAACTCGGTGAAGTTCGACCGCTGGTATCACTGGCTGGCCGTGTGCGCGGCAGTCACGGTCGTCACGCCGGTAGTGTGCTACCTGGTCAACAACAGCATGCTCGAGAGCCAGGGGCTCGACTTGGGCACGCAGGCCGTCGACTTTGAGATCGCCAATTTCATTTGGGCGCCGGTGCTCTTCACGGTGGCCTCGTTCTCGATGCGCTGGTGGAGCAGCAACTGCCGCCACACGCCCTTCCCGCAATGAGACCCGGCAGGCGAGCGCAAGAAAGAGACAATGATAATAAAAACAAAGAGTTGCCAATTGCAAACTTGAAAAACAAATTATGAGACTATTTATATTTGCCATAGGCGGAACGGGCTCGCGGGTGCTCAAGTCGCTGGTCATGCTCTCGGCGGCAGGCGTGAGGCCGGTCGACGACGACGGCCGCCCTGTGCCCAACTTCGAGATCGTGCCCGTCATCATCGACCCGCACAAGAGCAACGAGGACTTGAAACGCGCCGAGCAGCTGCTCAACCAGTACTGCCTGGTGCGCGACAAGCTCTATGGCCGCGGGGTGAACGGCGACGGCTTCTTTGCCAACAAGATATCGACCCTGCGCCAGGTCATGGGCATGACCTCGACCACGATCAACGACAGCTTTGTCTTCAACATGGAGGCAGTGGGTCAGCGGCGCTTCGCCGACTTCATAGGCTACGACACCATGGATGAGCCCAACCAGGCGCTCACCTCGCTGCTTTTTGCCCCCTATCAGCTCGACAACAAGATGAACATAGGCTTTGTGGGCTCGCCCAACATTGGCAGCGTGGCGCTCAACATGATCAAAGACAGCGATGAGTTCAAGGCCTTTGCCAACGTCTTCAACCAGGGCGACCGCATTTTCTTCATCTCCAGCATCTTCGGCGGCACTGGTGCAGCGGGCTTCCCCATCATGGTCAAGAACATACGCCAGGCTCAGAATCTCGAGGTGAGCAACAAGGAGTTTTTGCGCGACGCCCCCATAGGCGGGCTCACCGTGCTGCCTTACTTCAGCCTCAACAACAGCCAGGGCAAGAGCATCGACAAGGCCGACTTTGTGGTCAAGACCCAGAGTGCGTTGCAATACTACAACGAGACGCTCACTGGCGCCAACGACCGCAACGTGAACGCCATCTTCTACCTGGGCGACCAGACGCCCTCGATACCCTACGACTACGACCCGGGCAATGTGAGAGACCAGCACGACCCGGCCCATCTCGTCGAGCTGGTGGGTGCCCTGGCCCCGCTCAAGTTTGCCGGCATGGGCAACGACCAGTTCTACACGGCCGGCGGCGGCTTCATGCCCACCAAGGCCTTCGAGTACGGGCTGGACAAGGATGTGCTCGATGTCGACTTCACCACCTTCGGCCTGGAGACCCGCCGCGCCATCTACAAGCCCATGGTCAAGTTCCACATGCTCTACCTGTACCTGCGCACAGCCTTTGCCGGCGTGATAGGGCAGGGTTTCACCCAGGACGAGCCCAAGCTCAAGAGCGACTTTGTCACCACCCAGTTCTACCGCACCCTCACCGGCCCGTTCTTTGACCGCTACACCGAGTGGCTCACCGAGCTCTACGGCAACATGCGCCACGTCGAGCTCTTCAATGCGGGCGAGAGCGACTATGCCGGCATCATTCACAATGTGGTCACCAAGAAAGGCTTCTTCGGCCGCAAGAGTGTGGATGCCAACACCTTCACCGCTGCCCTCAACAAGCTGAGCCGCGACAACAAGAAGTACGCCGGCCGCACCGTCGAGTACAAGCTGCTCGACCTCTTCGACCAGGCAGCCGGCCACATTCTCGACGAGCGCTATGAAAATATCAATTAGCATACCTCCCACTTTGCGGAACTAAATATTAATTATGAGCAACATTTTATCCTACAACAATAAGACCACCAAGACCAGCAGCGAGGACTGGATACCGGTAGAGCCCTACCAGGACGACGACATCGCCCAAATCAAGGACCCCAACGGCGGCATGTCGCGCAATCCGCGCACGGCCATCCCCAGCCCGTTTGCCCAGCTCGACCTGGTGAAGAACGCCTTCGAGCACCTGCAGCCGGGCAGCGACCGCATGCGGGGCATCGTGAGTGAGCTCATCATGGTGAGCAATGCCCTCGACGTGGCGCAGCTCTTCTTTGAGTACGAGAACCACCGCGACCACCTGCACATCGTGCGCTGGAACCGCGCTGCCGAGATTGAGCGGCTCAAGGCCGAGCCCGAGCACCGCCTCTACGGCCAGACCCTTGAGCTCTTCTTGCAGAGCGACAAGGTGTACAACTTCAACCAGCTCAACGATTGGTACATCATCATGCTGCACGACCAGGTGGTGGGGGCTACCTCGCCCTCGTCGTTCACCATGGCAGCGCCCGGCGCTGCGCCTCGCGACGATGTGAACGTGGAGCCCAATGTGAAACTCTTCTCCACGATGCGCGACTTGTGGGAGCGCGACGACGACTTTGTGTACTACATGTTCTTGCTCTTCAATGCCTACACCAGCTTGCGCCGCTCGCTGCCAGGCGTGTATGGCTACATGACCCGCAACCTGGGCTTCATCGAGCGCAACAAGCCCGAGCTCTACAGCCGCATCATCCAGGTCATACCCAACCCCCTGGCCCTGCAAGCCGACCGCGAGAGCCTGGTGCGGCAGCAGCTCGACCAGCACTTTGCCCCTTTCTCGGGCGAGGATGCGGTGAGCGTGCTCGATGCACCGCTCTATCACAAGAAGCCCGTCGATATACGCTCGACTGTTGCCCAAAGCGACTTTGTCATCAGTCCCACTCTGCAGCAGGCAGCCGGCGAGACACTGCCGCTGGTGCTGCGCAACAACTTCAACGGCGCCATCGACCGTTACACCTATGTCAACCGCGTGTGGGACAGCGCCACGCAGGTCTATGCCGGCAATGAGCCGCCCGAGCTGCGCCGCCTGCCCGACACCTCGATACAATACCCCTTCCTGACCACGGCCGACTTCTTCACGCCCTCTATCGTGCGCCTGGGCGGCACCATCGACAGCGACCACTACTTCGACGGCAACCTGGTGCGTGGCAACGGCGAGAGCAACAGCAGCTACTTGCTGCCCCTCACGCCAGTGTTTTTCAAGTATTTCACGGCCAGCGACCTGCAAGGCCACATCTTGGGCCGCAACATGATCGACATTGTAGAGGTGGGCGACGGCACTGTGACCGTGACCCTGCGCATCCCGGTCAAGAAGCGCTACATCGAGCTCAGCCGCACCTATGCCCCCATCGACGACCCCTCGTGGGCCTTTGACGAGCATGTGGGCACCGGCCGCATCATCCAGGGCGTGCAACTCTCGATGGCCGTCTTCCCCTTTGTGCGCACGGGCCATGGCGACAGCTACAAGGTGCAGTTGTTCACCTACATCACCGACGGCGGTGCCTCGTTGCGCTTCATGCACGACAATCCCGCACCCGAGCCCGTGACTGCCACGGTGAAACCCCGCACCGTGGCCAGCTACAAGACCAGCTACTACGACCTGCAGGGCAGCTTCGACTATGTCGAGGCCGCCGTGACCAACGACCTGGGTACCTTCACGGGCATCATTGTGCCTCGCTGGAAGCCCTATGTGCCCAGCAACAAGGAGCTTATCTTTGCAGTCGATTTCGGTACAACCAACAGCCATGTGGAGTGGGCCGAGCGCGGGCAGGAGTCGCGGCCGCTCACCTTTGCCGACGGCAAGGAGCAGGTGCTCATCGCCTCGCTGCTCAAGAAAGACTCGCTGCTCATCGCCGAGCAGCTGCAGCGCATCGAGTTCCTGCCCCGCGACATCGACGACGTCTACGGCTTCCCCTTGCGCAGCGCCCTGGCCAGCAACATCAACGGTGCCGGCGGCCACACGCTCTTTGGCGACATCAACATTCCATTCCTCTACGAGCGCCAGTACTTCGACGGCTACGAGGTGACGACCAATCTCAAGTGGATGGGCGACAATGCCTTGTCCAAGGAGTTTCTGCGCGAGCTCGTGATGCTCATCAGGGCCAAGGCCCTGCTTGAGAATGCCGACCTGCAGCGGGTGCGCCTGGTCTACTTCTACCCGGTGAGCATGGGCGGTGGCGACCGCGGCAAGCTCAACACGGCCTGGGAGGACTTGTACAACACCTACCTAGGCGGCGACATCGACAGCAACTTGCACTTCTATCCCGAGTCGATAGCCCCGGCTTTCTACTACAAGAGTGCCGACGTGGTTGGCAGCAGCTATGTGTCGGTCGACATAGGCGGCGGCACCAGCGACACGGTCATCTACCAGACCAGTGCCGACCAGCAGAAGACCGTGCCAGTGGCCATCTCGTCGTTCCGCTTTGCCGGCAACGCCATCTTCGGCGACGCCTTCACCTGCAACGATGCCGACAACAACCCCTTGTTGCGGCACTACACCGAGTACTTCCGCAAGCTCGTCGACCGCAACCCCGATGTGACCTACCTCAACAGCATCATGCACACCATCATGGCCGGCAAGCGCAGCGAGGACATCAACGCCTTCCTCTTCTCGATCGAGAATGTGGAGCAGCTGCGCAACATGCCCAAGATGGACCTGAGCCTCTACAGCTACAACAGCCTGCTGCGCAACGACGACCAGCGCAAGCTCATCTTCATGTACTTCTATGCAGCGCTCATCTATTACATCGCCAGCTCGATGAAGCACCGCGGCTATGTGAAGCCCAAGCAGGTTTACTTCTCGGGTACGGGCAGCAAGATACTGAATATTCTGGGCAGCACCGACCTGGTCAACGAGTTCACCCAGTCGATACTCGAGCGCGTCTTCGGCGAGCGCTACACCGAGCCGTTCACGATCAAGATCGAGCGCGATTTCCCCAAGCAGGTCACCTGCCGCGGCGGCATACGCCTCGAGAACCAGCGCCTCGATGCCAGCTCGAGCCCCGAGATGCAGTCGCTGGTCGAGATGATGCGGCCGCGCAACGTCAACTCTATCAAGTATTGCTACTCGATGATCGACAAGGAGGTCCTGACCATGCACGACGTCAACGACCTCGACACGCGTGCGGCCCTCGTCGACAAGGTGAACGCCTTCAACCAGTTCTTCCTCGACCTGTGCGATCCGGTCACCCGCGACGACTTCGGCATCGACCCCAAGGTGTTCGGCCTCTTCAAGCAGGTGGTGGGGCAGAATGTGTCCAACTATCTCAACGCCGGCATAGGCAGCTACTTGATGGGCCGCTACGAGGACAACGCCGTGATCGAGGATGTGCCGTTTTTCTACCCGGTGATAGGCATTATACGCTACAACTTGCTCAAGAACTTGTGCAACGAGGTGATATCCAAGATGTGACCCCGACAATGCATTGTATATATGTATATATAGATAGTAATTGTATTGACTTTTTTATTGATATCGTATCATGACAAAAAGATTAGCAACGATCATAGCCGTTGGCCTGCTGGCAGCCGCAGCTGCAGTGGCCCAGCAGCACCCCGCCGAGGCTTCGGCCCCGCATGAGGCTTCGGCCAGCCCCGCCGAGGCTTCGGTTGTCGACATCAACAGCGCCGAGAACAGGACCATCAATGCCATGCAGGAGCCTCAGCAAGCCACTCCTGCCCCGAGGCAGCAACAGCAACCTGGCGGCGAGCCTGCCGATGGCAGGGTGCAGCTCATCATCAACGTGCTGCTGCTTGTGGTGGGCGCCACGGGGCTCATTGTGGCCTGCGTGGCCAAGAAAGACGCTGCCAATGCCCGCAGCATGGCTCGCGACGAGCTCAAGGCACTCTCCACTGCCCTCCAGCAACACACCGAGGCCCTCGAGAGCGCCTTGCGCGTGATGGACCAGCGACTCTCCCAGGTCGAGCAGGGTAATGCGGCCAGCCTGCACAGGCCACCGGCCGCCTCGCGTGCCGCCGCCCCGCATGCCGCCAGCCGGCCGCCCCGCAGCGCTGTCGCCAAGGTGGTGTACTTGACCCGCCCCGACGAGAGCGGCCGCTTTATGGGTGCATCCTCCCGCTTTGAGCGTGGCAACAGCATCTTCCAGCTCTCCACGACCGACGGCACCACGGGCAGCTTCATCGTCATCGACGATGACGAGGTCAACCGCCTGGCGCTCATGATGCCCACCGAGAACCTCACGCGTGCCTGCACGGGCAATAACATCCAGGTCTCGGGCGGCATGCGCCGCATCGTCACCGACGCAGCTGGCCGTGCAGTGCTCGACAACGGGCGCTGGCGCATTGTGACGCCAGCCAAAATACACTACGAGGCATGACGCCCGTGGTGAGAAATGTGTGAAATGAAAACAATGCAGTGAGATGAAATTGAAGTGTCCCAAGTGTGGCAAGGTGACCGAGGTGTCGGCAGTCGAGCTGCGCAAGCAGCGCGGCAATGTGGTGTGTCCACGTTGCCTTGCCGTGTTCAAGGAGCCCGTCCCCGCCGATGCCGGCGATGACGACGAAGCCCTCACACCCCCGCCAGTGCCCTCGCCCCGCCGTGCGGCAGCCTCGGCACCGTCCAGGCACAGGCCCATTTCATTTGTCGCGCCACCCGAGCCCCCCCGCCCGCGTGCCCGCCAGCCGCAGCCTTGTCGCCAGCCTCGCCCCTCGCGCCCGCGCCAGCCAAGGGCAGCCACTCCGCCCCCGCTCCGCCCCCGCTCGCACACGACACCCCTGTCCTACTGGGGGTGCCTGGGCTACTCGGCGCTGGCCACGATCGTCTTTTTCCTGCTCTATATTTTCGTGGGCAAATTATAAGATCTTAAACTGGAAAAACAATAGCTATGGCTACGATAAAGAAATACACATGTCCCAAGTGCGGCCATGCCATCGAGGTCGACACCGGCGCCCTGCAGGCAATGGGAGGCTCGGTGGTGTGTCCCGAGTGCCAAACCGTGCTCACCATCGACGGCGACTACGCCTATGTGCCCCTGCCGCACAGCGATGTTGCGCCTGCTGGGCCGCAGGTCGAGGACCAGCAGGAGACTCCGCCGCCCTTTCATCCCGAGGGCACGGGCGGCCAGCCGGCTACACCCTCGATAGCCGAAATCACTGGCCAGGAGCATGACCCCCTCTACGACGAGGCCGTCGACTACCTGCGCACTTGCAATGCTGTCTCGGCGCCCAAGATGGCGCAGTACTTCCACATCTCTATCGAGCGCGCCCGGCACCTCATCGCCGACCTCGAGAAAAACCACATAGTGGGCCCTTACAACGGCGGCGGCCCGCGCGAGATACTCATTCCCCACAACACCGATCTGCCTTCGGGGCAGCGACGCACCTACGAGGCCGACCAGCAGATGCAGGCCCTCATCGACGAGTACCGCTCCACCCACGACGGCCGCGAGCCGCGCGTGCGCACCTACGGCTGCAGCTGCACCACCATCCTCATCATCCTCTTTGCCATCATGATCATCGCCTCCATCTTTGGCCATTGATGCCGCCGTGCCACTGTGTCACTGCCGGTGGCGGTTGCGGGGGTGGTGTTGCAATATCTCCTGGCGCAGGCGGCTGCGGTCGATGTGCACATAGATCTCGGTGGTGGTGATGCTCTCGTGACCCAGCATCTGCTGTATGGCCCGCAGGTTGGCTCCGCCCTCGAGCAGGTGGGTGGCAAAGGAGTGGCGCAGCGTGTGGGGGCTCACGGTCTTGTTGATGCCGGCCCGCTCGCACAGGTCCTTGATGATGTAGAACACCATCACGCGCGAGAGCTGGCTGCCGCGGTTGTTGAGAAACAAGATGTCGTCGTTGCCGCGCTTCACGACCTGGCGGCTGCGGGTGTTTTTCATATAAAGCTCGATTTGCTCAAGGGCGATGTCGTCGATGGGCACGAGGCGCTGCTTGTCGCCCTTGCCGTCGACGATGATATAGCCCTCGTCGCTGTAGATGTGGGAGATGCGCAACCCCGTGAGCTCCGACACGCGCAGTCCGCACCCATACAGCGTCTCGATGATGGCCCTGTTGCGCTGGCCCAGGGGTGAGCTCATGTCGATGCAGGCAATCATGCGGTCGATCTCGTCTACACTCAGCACCTCGGGCAGGTGCCTGCCTGGTTTGGGGGCCGGCAGCAGCCGTGTGGGGTCGCTATCGGTGTAGCCCTCGGCGGCAAGAAACTTGTAGAAGCTCTTCACGCCCGAGATGATGCGGGCTGTGGAGCGCGGCGCGATGCCCACGTCGTGCAACGTGGCCACAAAGGTCTCCAGGTCGTCGAGCGTGGCCTCCTCCACAGGCTTGTGGCTTTGGGCCATGTAGCCCAGCAGCTTGTCTACGTCGTCGCCGTAGCTTGCGGCGGTGTTGGCCGAGAGCCCTTTTTCCACTTGCAAGTACACATTGTAGCGGGCTCTCACCTGCTCGATGTCGTCGATGGGTCTCACGGCGGCAGGCTACAGCAGTTTCTTGAACTCGGCGGGCATGGGCGAGTCGAAGTGCATCGTCTCGCCGGTGACAGGATGCACACAGGTGATGTGGGTGGCGTGCAGAGCCAGGCGGTGAATGGCGTTGCTGTGGCCGCCGTACTTGCGGTCGCCGCTTATGGGGTGCCCCAGGTCCTTCATGTGCACCCGCAGCTGGTTTTTGTGGCCCACGTGCAGCCACAGCAGCATGTGGGTGTTGCGATTGCCGCGCTCCAGGGTGTAGTAGTGGGTGGTGGCCTTCTCGCCGCCCAGCTCGGGGTCGTCGCTCGAGAGCACCTCGTAGTTGTCGGCGTTGCGCAGGTAGTTGATCACGTGGCCCTTGTCGCTGTGCACAATGCCCTCGACGATGGCCTCATACTTGCGTTCGGGCACCATCTTGTTCCAGTTGTTCACCATCTTGTCGCGGGCCTTGGCGGTGCGGGCCAGCAGCATCAGGCCCGAGGTGTCGCGGTCGAGGCGATGCACCACATAGATGTGGGCGTGCTCGTTGCCCTGCTTCACGTAGTCGCGCAGCACGCTGAACACGGTCTCGTCCTTGCTGCGGCCGGCCGCCGTCGAGAGCATGCCGTAGCCCTTGTCGATGACCATGATGTCGTCGTCTTGATACACAATCTTGATTTTGGGATGCGAGAAGATGCGAAACGAGCCGTCGTAGTTCACCCACAGCTCGTCGCCGGCCTGCACCGGGCGGTTGTACTGGGTGCTGGGCGTGCCGTTCACGGCCAGCTGGTTGTGCCGCAGCATCGATTTCACCTTGGTGGGGGTGTGGTCTTTCAGGATGGCGCCTGCCACCTCGAGCAGGGGGCCGGCCTGGGGCACTGTGAACTTCTGTATGTTGTCGGGACCCGACTTGCGTCGCTGTCCGTTTCTGCGTTGGTTGGGCTGTCTCATTGTTGTTGCGCGTTGAATTTTTTGCAAATTTACAAATTGAAAAAATAATGGTGAAATTTTTGTGCCCCAAAGCGTGCAGCATCGCTCTTGGCGAGCGTGCCGGCCAGGCGGTAAACGGGTAGCCTGGGGCAGGTTGCGCTGCTTCCAGGTGCGGCTGGCCGGGCGCTTTCTACTTTATAAACAATTTTTAAACAAACTATTTCAGATAAAGTTTTTTTATTGTATACTAAAGCAGTAACTTTGCACCGCAATTTAAACAAGGTTATAAACTCGGCTTGTTCCACAACCAGAGAATTGCCGATAACTTCTAATTTTGATACATAAATTATAATGTTAGAAAAAAACAATGTAAAGTTCCGTCAAAGCATTGTTGTGCGCTTCTCAGGCGATAGCGGCGATGGTATGCAGCTGGCTGGCAACATCTTTTCCAATGTGTCGGCCGAGATAGGCGATATCATCTCTACCTTCCCCGACTATCCTGCCGAGGTGCGTGCTCCGCAAGGCTCGCTCAACGGCGTGTCGGGCTTCCAGGTCAACATTGGCCATGGCGTGCACACCCCTGGCGACGAGTGCGATGTTTTGGTGGCAATGAATCCTGCAGCCCTTAAGCAGAACGTGAAATTCCTGAGCCCGCGCGGCGTTGCTATTGTCGACATCGACTCTTTCAAGAAGGCCGATCTCGAGAAAGCACACTTCAAGACCATGACTCCCTACAAGGAGCTGGGCCTGAAGACTCAAGTGGTGGAGGTGCCCATGACCGAAATGGTGAAAGCTGCCTTGAAAGACAGCGGCATGGACTTCAAGAGCCAGATGAAGTGCCGCAACATGTTTGCCCTGGGCCTTGTGTGCTGGCTGTTTAACTTCCCCATGGATGCACCACTGAGATTTCTGAAAGAAAAGTTTGCCAAGAAACCGGCCGTGTTCAATGCCAATGCCAAGGTGATACAAGGCGGCTACGACTATGGCCACAACATACATGCCTCGGTGTCGACCTATCGCATCGAGACCGACGACCGCCGTCCCGGCATCTACACCGATGTCAACGGCAACAAGGCTACGGCCTGGGGCCTCATCGAGGCCTCTGAGAAGAGCCATTGCAAGCTCTTCCTGGGCAGCTATCCCATCACGCCTGCCACCGACATCCTGCACGAGCTGGCCAAGCGCCGCGACCTGGGGGTGAAGGCATGCCAGATGGAAGACGAGATAGCCGGTATATGCGCCGCCATTGGCGCCTCGTTTGCCGGCAACCTGGCTGTGACCACAACTTCGGGCCCTGGCCTGTCGCTCAAGAGCGAGGGCTTGGGACTGGCTGTGATGGCCGAGCTGCCGCTGGTGCTCATCGACGTGCAACGCGGCGGCCCCTCGACTGGCCTGCCCACCAAGACCGAGCAGACCGACCTCAAGCAGGCCCTCTATGGCCGCAGCGGCGAGAGCCCGCTGGTGGTGCTGGCAGCATTGTCGCCCAGCGACTGCTTCCACATGGCCTTTGAGGCAGCACGCATCGCTCTCGAGCACATGACCCCGGTGATACTGCTCACCGATGCCTTCATCGCCAACGGCTCGAGTGCATGGCGCATCCCCGAGATAGGCGACTATCCCGAGATTCACCCCCACTATGTAACCAAGGACATGAAGGGGCACTGGACACCCTACATGCGCAACGACGAGGCCGTGCGCTTCTGGGCCATCCCGGGTACCGAGGGCTTTGCCCATCGCGTGGGCGGCCTGGAAAAGGACTACAACACCGGCGCCCTCTCCAACAACCCCGAGAATCACGAGCGCATGGTGGCAGCCCGCGCCCGCAAGGTGGCCATGGTGGCCAACCACATCCCCGAGCTCACCGTCAGGAGCGACAGCGATGTCCCGGCCGACACGCTGCTCGTGGGATGGGGCGGCACCTATGGTCATCTCTACACCGCCTTTGAGGAACTCAGCAAGCAAGGCATCAAGGTCGACTTTGCCCAGTTCCAGTATATCAATCCTCTGCCGCGCAACGCCAGCGCAGTGCTTGGCAAGTACAAGCGCGTGATCGTTGCCGAGCTCAATAGCGGCCAGTTTGCCGACTATCTGCAGGCTAAGAATCCTAAGTTAAACATCAGGCGCATCAACAAGGTGCAGGGACAGCCGTTCCTGGTGAGCGAAATCGTAGATGGCGTCAAATCAATCTTGGAGGGTGAATAATCATGGCAGAAAACAACAACAATACACAACAACATATATACCAACCAGGGGACTACAAGAGCGATCAGGCCGTGCGCTGGTGCCCGGGATGTGGCGACCACGCCATTCTCAACGTCCTGCACAAGGCTATGTCGCAACTTGGAGTACCTCCTCACATGACTGCGGTGATTTCGGGCATTGGTTGTTCGAGTCGCCTTCCTTATTACATGAACACTTACGGCTTCCACACAATTCATGGCCGTGGCGGGGCTGTTGCCACCGGTTTTAAAGTGGCCAATCCCGAGATGACAGTGTGGCAAGTCGCCGGCGACGGCGACGGCCTGGCCATCGGAGGCAACCACTTCATTCACGAGGTTCGGCGCAATGTGGACCTGAACCTCCTTTTGCTAAACAACAAGATTTACGGTCTCACCAAGGGGCAATTCTCGCCCACCAGCGACCGCGGTTTCGTGTCTAAATCGTCGCCCTACGGCACCGTCGAGGACCCGTTTATTCCTGCCGAGCTCGTGTTTGGCGCTCGCGGCACTTTCTTTGCCCGCGGCATCGACGTGGAGCTCAAGGTAAGCCAGGAAATCATGGTGGCCGCTGCCCGTCACAAGGGCTGCTCGGTGGTCGAGATACTGCAAAACTGCATGATCTTCAACAACGGTATCAACAACTACATCACCGCTCGCGAGACCCGTGCCGACCGTACAATCCACCTCATACATGGGCAGAAGATGCTCTTCGGCAAGGAAATGAACAAGGGCATCGTGCAAGACGGTTTCGGCCTCAAGGCCGTGACCCTGGGCCAGGACGGCTACACCATCGACGATGTGCTCGTGCACGACGCCCACTGCCAGAACAACTTCCTGCACCAGCAGCTGGCCATGATGGACGGTCACGACCTGCCACTGGCCATAGGCGTGATACGCGACGTCGAGGCGCCCACCTACGACGAGTGTGTGGCTGCCCAAACCGAAGATGTCACCGAGAAGCACCACTTCAAGACACTGCGCGACATGGTGCTGGCTGGCAGCACGTGGGAGGTGAAGTGATGAGTTTTGACACATTCACACATTAATTTGTTTATACATACACACGACAACTAATTATCGTGGTCTGCAGCCCTCTTAGGGCTGGAAACTGCAACTTCTATATACTAACATTCAATAGGGTTTATAATATGACAAGGCAACCGTCTGTGACAGATAGTTGCCTATTTTTTTTGCGTGCCATCCAGTTTGCACAATTCTGCCGCCATCTCATGCCTGGATTCCTGCCAAGTCAAGTAGCTTGCTATTTTTTGGGGGGGGTACACAATTCATTTTCGGTTGGTGGCGGCGGCTGCGCCAGTGGTGGATGCACGCGGGACGCGTGGTGTGAAAAAGTTGGTTAAAAACGGGCATTGTGTCGTTTAAATCACTATTTTTGCACCTTAATGAAAAGGAGGACACTGCAAGCGCAGTGTACACAGGAATAATGAAAAAACAAAACAAAGCAGCAACAATGACCGATGAGCAGCGTGCCCGTGCGGCACAGCGGTGCACGTGGATAGGGTTTGGGTGCAACGGCGTGCTCTCGATACTGAAAATCGTGGCTGGCATCGTGGGCCACTCGGGCGCTATGATTGCCGACGGCGTGCACTCGATAAGCGATTTTCTCACCGATATCATCGTCATCGTCTTTGTGGGCGTCTCGGCCCGCGGCGTGAACAAGGTGTACCGCTACGGGCACGGCAAGTTTGAGACCTTCGCCACCTTCCTCATAGCCCTGGCCCTGGCCGTGGTGGCCGTGATGCTCTTCTGGACCAGCGGCACCAAGGTGTGGGCTGCGCTTGTCGAGGGCCGTCGGCTTGAAGCTCCGGGCATGATTGCCCTGTGGATGGCCCTGGTGAGCATCGCCACCAAGGAGGCTCTGTACCAGTACACCCACTATGTGGGCATGGACCTCAAGAGCATGGCCCTCGAGGCCAACGCCTGGCACCACCGCAGCGACGCGCTCTCGTCGATAGCCACGCTTGTGGGCATAGGCGGCGCCATCTACCTGGGACACAAGTGGACGATACTCGACCCCGTGGCCGGCATGGCAGTGAGCCTGTTTATTGTGGCTGTGGCCGTCAAGCTGGCCAAGCCTGCTGTGCAGGAGCTGCTCGAGGTGACCTTGCCGCAAGAGGACCTCGACCGCATAGGCGCCGCCATAGCCAGTGTGCCTGGCGTGAGGGCCTATCACAACCTGCGCTGCCGCCACAACGGCAACGTGCACATCGTCGACTTTCACATCAAGGTCGACGGCAACCTCACCGTGACCCAGGCCCACGACATCTCGACTCATGTCGAAAATCGCCTGCGCGACAAGCTGGGCAACGTGATTGCCAACATCCACATCGAGCCCTACAAGGGTGAGCCCGTGGACCAAAACGGCCGGTGCGACGACTGAGACGGCGCGCATGCAGCCAATAGAATGACAAACTACACATAGAGAGAGACTGACTCATGGAGAAAATAGAATTGTTCAATACCCTGCCGGCGGTTTTTGCCGGGCGCGAGGACGACAACAGCCAGGTGTGGCTGCGCGACATCGTCTTTGAAAAGGGAAAGCATTATTTGATATCGGCCGAGAGCGGCACGGGCAAGTCGTCGCTGTGCGCCTACGTGTATGGCTACCGCATCGACTACTCGGGCACGATCGCCTTCGACGGCCGCGACATCAAGCAGCTCACGGTGCCCGAGTGGTGCCGCGTGCGGCAGTCGAGCATCGCCTATCTGCCCCAGGAGCTGCGCTTGTTTCCCGAGCTCACGGCTATGGAGAACATTCAGCTCAAAAACCGCCTCACGCATCACAAGACCGAGAAGGAAATCGTTGACTACTTCGACCAGCTGGGCATCCCCGACAAGGTCGACAGCCCCCTGGGCAAGCTCTCGATAGGGCAGCAGCAGCGCGTGGCCATCATTCGCACCCTGTGCCAGCCTGCCGACTTCATCCTGCTCGACGAGCCAGTGAGTCATCTCGACGAGGCCAACAACGCCATCGTGGCGCGGATCGTGAGCGACGAGGCCAGCCGCCAGGGCGCCGGCATCATCTCCACCTCGGTGGGCAACAATGTAAAAATTCAAGTCGACAAGGAGTTTAAGCTATGATGCAAAAAGGACTAATGTGGAAATTGCTGCGCAAGCACATCAGCAAGTCGCAGCTCATAGGTTTCTCGGCGGCCAATCTCATAGGCCTCACCATCGTCATCCTGGCCGTGCAGTTCTACAGCGACGTGCTGCCAGTGTTCAACGACCAGGAGAGTTTCATCAGGAAAGACTACCTCATCGTCACGCGCAACATCACCAGCGCCGGAGCCATGATGGGCGACAAGTCGCAGTTTACCGATGCCGACATCGCCGACCTCGAGCGCCAGCCGTGGTGCCGCAAGGTGGGACGCTTCACCAGCGGCAACTTCGGCATCATGGCCACCATTGGGGGCGGCGGTGCCCACACCATGCACACGCAGTTTTTCTTTGAGTCGATACCCACCGAGTTTATCGACGTCGACCCCACCTGGACCTTCGACCCGGCCCACCCGCAGGTGCCCGTGATCATGAGCCGCGACTACCTGTCGCTCTACAACTTCGGGTTTGCCTCTACCCAGGGTCTGCCCAAGATAAGCGAGGGCAATGCCTCGAGCGTGCCCATGAGCTTCACCTTCAACGGCAATGGCCGCAGCGAGACCATGCCGGGCCACATCGTGGGCTTCTCGAGCCGCCTGAACACCATCATCGTGCCCGAGAGCTTCATGCGGTGGGCCAACGCCCGCTACGGCGACGGCTCCACGCCACTGCCGCAGCGCCTCATCGTTGAGGTGAACCGTCCTGGCGACCCCCAGATACAGAGCTACATGGACGCTCACCACTACGAGATAGCCGGCGACAAGATGTCGAGCGGCAAGGCCTACTATTTCCTCACGCTCATCATCACCATTGTTATCATTGTGGGCGTCATCATCAGCTTGCTGTCGTTCTTTGTGCTCATGCTCAGCATCTACCTGCTCTTGCAGAAGAACACCAAGAAGCTGCAAGACCTGCTCATGCTGGGATATTCGCCTGCCGAGGTGGCCCGGCCCTATGTGAAGATGGTGGTCGCCATCAACTGCTGCGTGCTGGTGCTCTCGATAGTGCTCATGCTGGTGGCGCGCATGTGCTACATGGACACCTTGCGCGATTTCGGCACCAACGGCGGCAGCCTTGTGGCGGCTCTCGTTGTGGCTGTGGCCATCATGGGATGCATCACGGCCGGCAACGTCGCTGCCATCAAGCGCAAGGTGCGCTCGCTGTGGATTCAGGATTGAAGCATTTCTACACTCTCACCCCTTTAACATCGCATGACACAACTCATGGAATTTCTATTGCAACATCACCTGTTTGGGCTCGTGACCGGCTTGTGCACGTTTCTCATCATAGGCATGTTTCACCCCCTTGTCATCAAGGGCGAGTACTACTTTGGCGTCAAGATATGGCGCGTGTTTCTTGTGGCCGGCATCCTGCTCGGCGCCGGTGCCCTGCTGGTGAGCAACCTGCTGGTTGCCTCGCTGCTCGGCGTGGCAGCCTTCTCCAGCTTCTGGGCCATACTGGAAACCTTCCAGCAGCAGGAGCGCGTGCACAAGGGCTGGTTCCCGCGCAACCCGCGGCGCCGCTACCCCTGGGACGACGCCGCCACCGGCGACCAAGAGCCCCACTGACGTCGCCGCCCGCCTGCAACATAAAAATAGCCTGACAACACTGTGTTGCCAGGCTTGTGTCGTGTGTGATAGAGCGGTGACGGGTGAGTGGGGCGGCGTGCATGAGAGCGAGCCCCGCTGCACGCTCGGTGCTACAGGCTGTCGACAATCTTGCGCACGCGCTCAAATACCACTGTTGCGCCGCCGGTGCCCTTCACCATGTGCAGCAGCCCCTTCTTCTCGTAGTAGTCCTTGAGCGGTGCTGTGCTGCTGTGATACACCTTGAGGCGGTCGTTGATGGTCTCCAAGTTGTCGTCGCTGCGGCCGCTTTCCTTGCCGCGGTTGAGCAGGCGCCCTATGAGTATCTCCTCGGGCACGTCGAGGCCTATGACGGCACTCACGCTCGTGCCGCGCTCGTCGAGCATCTTCTCGAGGGCCTCGGCCTGTGCTATGGTGCGGGGGAAACCGTCAAAAATCACACCGTTCTTGGCCTCGTCGCGATGGTCGTCGACCACCGAGGCCAAAATGTCGACCATGAGATTGTCGGGGATGAGCTGGCCCTTGTCGATAAATCCCTTGGCAGTCTTGCCAAGCTCGGTGCCGCGCTTGATGTTGTCGCGCAGCACGTCGCCCGTCGAAATGTGAAACAGTCCATAGGTCTTGATTAAAACCTCGCTTTGGGTTCCTTTGCCCGAACCCGGAGCTCCGAACATGACAATGTTTAGCATATCTTTTTCTGTAATAAATATATATCGTTGTTGAAAAAAAAGTTTCGCTACACGTGCGTTTCTTTATCTCTCTTCTTGCACAGTGTGGGACTGGGGATTATTTCTCCTTGTCTTTGAGCACCCATATGTCGCGCAGGCCGCGAGCCTGGCCGTCGAGGTCGAGACCGTAGCCTATGATAAACTTCGACGGAATCTCAAAGCCCACATACTCGGGCACCTGCCCTGTGGTGAGCGACTGTGGCTTGAAGAGCAGGGTGGCCATCTTCACCGATTTTGGGTTCTGCTCCTTGAGGGTGGCCCGCAGCTGCTGGGCAGTGACGCCGGTGTCGACAATGTCCTCGATGATGATCACCGTGCGGCCCTCAAGGCTCTCGGTGAGCCCCATCACCTGCTTGACCACGCCGGTCGATTGCGTGCCCTCGTAGGACTTGAAGCGTATAAAGGTGATCTCGCTCTCAGGCACGTCGACCTCTCTGAAAACATCGGCTGCAAAGACAAATGCACCGTTGAGCACGCACAGAAAGATGGGTGCGTCTCCCGGCTCGAGGTCGCGGCGTATCTCGCTTGCCACGCGCTTCACTTGCTTGAGAATCTCTTCTTCTTTAAGATAAGGTACAAAGGTAAGGCCCTTGATTGTGACTTCTTCCATAGAGAATTAAAGAAATATTTCTACAAAGGTAGAAAAGATTGGTAATTCCACCAAATTTATGGCGCAGTTATGAAAAAAAAACGAAACAATTTTTTTGTTTTTTATCTTCATGCTCAGTGAAAAAAGTGTTATTTTTGTAAGCTAAATCGTAAGACTGCGCTCGACCGTGGCTCATGGCTGGCAGCGAGTCGATTAAACTGCTCATGGAATGAAAATTTTTACTACCGATGGTATAAGAAGAATAGACGAAGCGACAATCGAAGCCGAAAACATCTCGTCACTCGACCTCATGGAGCGTGCCGCCTCGGCGGTGGCCTACGAGGTCATCTCGCGTTGGCGCCCCTCAAAGCGCCTGGTGATATTTGCCGGGCCCGGCAACAACGGCGGCGATGCGCTGGCTGCGGCGCGCATGCTCTCGGAGCAGGGCTACCGGTCGGAGGTGTACTTGTTCAACATCAAGTCGTCGCACCTGTCGCCTTGCTGCTCGACCAACAAGGACCGCCTGCAGGACTGTCCCAACGTGGAATTCAACGAGGTGGTCGACACCTTCAACCCTCCCGAGCTGGGTCCCGACGACGTTGTGCTCGACGGCCTCTTCGGCTCGGGGCTGCGCAGCCCGCTCAAGGGCGGCTACTCGGCTCTGGTGCAATACATCAACGACTCGGGCGCCTATACCGTCTCGATCGACGTGCCCTCGGGCCTGTTTGGAGAGTGGAACATGGGCACCGACCACCGCAACATCATCAAGGCCAAGCTCACGCTGGCCTTCCAGTTCAAGCGCCTCTCGTTCTTCTTTGCCGAGAACGCCCAGTTTGTGGGCGAGGTGAAGGTGCTCGACCTCGACATGGACGAGCGCGCCATCGCCCAGGTGCCCACCGACTTCTATCTCATCGAGCGCGACGACGTGAAGGCTGCCTTGCGCCCTCACAACCCGTTTATCAACAAGTATGACAACGGCACGGTCTTTCTCGTGGCCGGCAGCTACGGCATGATGGGAGCCGCTGTGCTCGCCGCCCGCGGTGCCACTCGCGCCGGTGCGGGCCTGGTCACTGTGCACGCCCCACGCTGCGGCTTTGTGCCCCTGTCGACAGCCGTGCCCGAGGTGCTCTTCGAGGCCGACCGCAACGAGATCTTCACCACCAACATCGACCTTTACCACAAGTACAGCGTGGTGGCTCTGGGGCCGGGCATGGGTACGAGCGACGAGACTGTCGACGCCGTCGACACCTTCTTGAAGAGCTACCGCCAGCCCTGCATTCTCGATGCCGACGCTCTCAACTGCATTGCCAAGCGCCCCATCTTGCTGCGCAGCATTCCCAAGGGGTCGATACTCACGCCGCACGAGGCCGAGTTTGACCGCCTCTTCGACCTGCATCGCACCGACGAGGAGCGCCTCAAGAAAGCCATCGACGTCTCTAAGCTCTACGAGGTCACCATCGTGCTCAAGGGCCACTACACCATGACGGTGCGCCCCGATGGCAAGGTCTACATCAACAGCAGCGGCAACGCCGGCATGGCCACCGCTGGCAGCGGCGACTGCCTCACAGGCGTGATTGCCGCCTTTATCGCCCAGGGCTATGCTCCCGACTGGGGCGTGGTGCTGGCCGTGTATGTGCACGGCCTGGCAGGCGACATCGCTGTCGAGGAGCAGGGCACCCACGGCCTCATCGCCCCCGATATTGCCAACAGCGTGGGCCGTGCAATACACAGCCTTGTCAAGCGCCCCGAGTGACTTGTTGCTCAGTAGTACAGAATGTGCCGGTCGTAGTCGCCGCCGCGCACAAACACGCCTGCCGTACCCTTGGTGCCCGACTGCACACCTGGAACCTTCTGTAGCGACTTGAGCACATCGGGCTCGCCCAGAAATACGGGTACCGCCATAATCTGCTGTTTGCTCAGTGTGGTGGCACTCATCTGCGACGAGGCGACGCCAAAATTGTTCTGGCTGCCCTACACAACCGCATTGTCGAGTTGCAGGCCTCGTGCCAGTGTGACCGTGTCGGCAGTGACGCGACTTGCCGTGCCGGCGGCAGCCGCCCCTGCCCATAGTGCGGCCCATGTGAAAATGGCTATAAGTGCACGCTTCATGCGCTGTGTTTCGTTATAAGTGATTACGGTATTACGGCTTTCCAAACCATGCGAGCGTGCAACGACGCTGCATCATAGCCTTTCACCTCATAGGGAAGCTTTCGGTCCATAACTATGCGTCCTGTGTTCTGTGACATGTCAAGCGCTATTACTGTATATTTTTCGGGCGGATAATATGTGCTTGATATAGGGTCGAAGCGCATGGTTGCAGTGATGACCTTGCCATCGATCGTCATCTGCCTTGTCTTGACAATGGGAATTTCACTGTCATACTCTATGGTTGCATTGGTGTGCATTTTAATTGGCAGCCCTGGGATTTTGGTTTTTCCCGAAGCGGTCTTGTTGTCGTAGTAGAAGGCATATTCTTGCACCCACTCGTAGTGGTTGAGGGCGTCGATGAGTTGGGCTTGTGAGTAGTTGATGGTGGCGTCGACAAGTTTGCCTTTCTCAAGAAAAACCTTTCCGTTCCCGTCTTGTGTACGCGGCACCTGTGCAGGATCGTCGGGCTCGTCGTTACCACATGCACATAAAATGAATGCACACGCCAGCGCGATTAAACCTATCTTTTTCATGTCTTTATAATGATTTGTTGTTGTTTGTTTTGAAAGTATTGCAGAAACTTTTGTATACTCTTGTGGGTGTGATGAAGCATTACCACCCGAGATTTGTCTCTGTGTTAATTTTGTCCTGAATGGTTTTGGCGTAGGTGTAATTGAAGACCGTTGCTCTATTGCTAATGGGAAAATCCAAAAGGTGGTAAAAGTCTTTCTTGTTACATCCAATGGCAAATATAATATAAATTTTTAAATATCAGCACTTTTGCATGAAAAAAATTAAAGGAATCTACAAAAAGTTTCAGATGTAAAATGCGGGAAGCCATTGCATTACTCTGATTCGGTAGCAGGCCATGCGCGGCTGGGACTAAAGTGGGACTGGCTGTTGAATGTGTTGTGGCAATGGCACAACCCCGAAAGGCAGAGCCTTGCTCGATGGGGTTTTGCCTCGACTCGGGGGGGTAGGTGAGGCGTCGTGCTCGACCTGCCACGGTTTTGTCACTTTTTGCCGAAAATGGGGTGTAATCGTTCAAAAGTTCACCTTTATTGCACTTTTTCTTCATTTTGTGCAGGTTTTCACCGTTTTTGGAAAAAAGTGAATCTTTCGTAGTGTACCATTTTGTTAAAAAGTGTTATTTTTGAAATTTTCAATTTTGCCGAATTTTGAAAATTAAACTGCCATAAAGCACAATTATAAGTCGGTTTAGGACAGTGTAGCGCCACTATGAGTTTGCAACCGTAAATGTTTAAGAACGTTTTAATGATTTGGTTTTAGAGCCGTCGCGTATTAAATTTGTGGAGCAATTAAGAAGAAAACCAGTGAATTTCGTGTGAAATTCATTTATGCTATCAATTTTCTCTTTTGAAGCTAACCGATGATTCCGCCTCTGGAGTCATGACCACCTTGGGGCAATGAAGCCCCGACCGATGCTAAAAAATTGTTATATGAAGAATATTCAGTCGATATTAGGACGCTGCTTGCTGGTTACCCTCATGATAGTTACCTGTGCTACAGGTGCTCAAGCCCAGCGTCTCAACCGCCACAAGAAATCTCATCGCGGCACAGTAGCCGAGCAGATCGCCAAAGCCTCGATCAAAAACAACCCTGCCGAGCAGGTGCGAGAGCTCCTGGCCTATGCCTTCACCTTCAAGGGCACACCCTATGTGTATGGTGCGATGAGCCCCAGCGGCTTCGACTGCTCAGGTTTCACGAGCTATGTGTTCAAGAAATTCGGCATTCGCCTCAACCGCTCGTCGCGCGGGCAGGTGAATGACGGGCGCCGCGTTTCGCGCGAGGACATCAAGCCGGGCGACCTGGTGTTTTTCAACGGCCGGGCAGGTCGCGGCGGCGTGGGCCATGTGGGCATCGTGACCGAGAGCTACGGCGACGGCACGTTCCGCTTCATTCACGCAGCCTGCAGCCGCGGGGTGAGCGAGAGCAAGTCGACCGAGGCCTATTACCGCTCGCGTTATGTGGGCGCCTGCCGGGTGATAGAGTAGTCAAAAAAAAGATTAGAGCATAACAGATTAATTTTTTTATACTTTTTATAGTTGATGCGAAAGGGCCATGTCGCGACCGACACCGCCCTTTCGTTATTTTTATTGCCGTGTGCGGGGCTCGTGCAGCCTGTTGCCCCGAAAAAAATTCTTATCTTTGTTGTATTGTATAAAATATATTGATGCCTGAACAGGAATGTACACTCAACCACTTTTCAACGACTTGAACGAGCGCCAGCTCGAGGCAGTGAAGACCACCGAGGGGCGGCTGCGCATCGTGGCCGGCGCCGGCTCGGGCAAGACCCGCGTCATCGCCCACCGCTATGCCTACCTGGTGAACGTGCTGGGTATCGATCCGGCCGGCATCTTGTGCATGACCTTCACCAACAAGGCCGCCCAGGAAATGAAGAGCCGCATCGCCACGCTCGTGCACCGCGGCAACGTGAACGACTATGTGTGCACGATACACGGCTTCTGCGTGCGCTTCCTGCGCCAGGAGATCTTCAGACTGGGCTGGCCTGCCAATTTCCAAATCATCGACGAGCAAGACGCCAAGGTGCTGGCCAAGCACGTGATGCAGGAGCTGGGGCTCGACCGCACCAAGGCCACCGTGCGCAAGTTTCTCGCTGCCATAGGTCTGGCCAAGGGGCAGCAGCGGCAGCACTACGTGGGGCGCTACATGCTGCCTGGCTCCAAGGATGTGGAGGGCAGCGACGAGTTTTCGCGCTATCTCAAGGTGCAACTCAAGCATTTTGTGCTCGACTACGACGACCTCGTCTATTTCACGCTCTACATTTTCGACCACTTCGAGACTGTGCGCCGGCACTGGCAGCAGGAAATCAACTATGTGCAGGTCGACGAGGTGCAGGACTGCGACCGCGACGAGTGGGATGTGATCAATGCCGTGAGCGGCGGCTACAACAACTTGTGCATCGTGGGCGACCCCGACCAGGCCATCTATGAGTGGCGCGGCGCCAGGCCCAGCCTCTTTGTCAACTTCAAGAGCGACCGCGACATCTTCCTGACCGAGAACTACCGCTCCACGCCCAACATTCTCGACGTGGCCAATTCGATCATTGCCCACAACCGCGACCGCCTGCCCAAGGAGCTGTTCACCCGCTGCCCTGCCGGTGCGCTGGTGCTCTACCACCACTTCAAGGGCGAGACGCAGGAGAGCGAGTGGATAGTGAGGCAAATCAAGAAAAACGTGGCTGGCGGCGAGGCCCAGAACAGCGACTTTGCCATCTTGTACCGGGCCAGCTACCTCTCGCGCTCGATCGAGCAGGAGCTCATCAAGCAGAAGGTGAAATATGTGGTGTGGGGCGGCATACGCTTCTTTGAGCGCCGCGAGATAAAAGATGCCCTGGCCTACTTGAGCCTCGTGGCACGCAACGACGACCTGTCGTTTATGCGGGTGGTGAACCTGCCCAGCCGCAAGTTTGGCCCCGCCTCGATGCAGCACCTGGCCCGATTGGCCCTCGACGAGGACCGACCGCTCTACGACACGCTGGCCGCTCACCGCGGCGAGGCGACATTCGGGCACTGCAAGCTCGACGGCTTTGTGCGAGCCATCGAGCAGGCGCGCCAGGCCATGGCCAGCGGCAAGAGCATAGGCGACATCTTCGAGTTGCTCATGCGCACTACTGGACTCAAGGACTTGCTGCGCAAGGACGAGGACGAGGATCGCCTCGAGAATCTCGACGAGCTGGCTGCCAGCATTGCCTACTATGAAGACGAGCATCGCAACGACGAGCTCCCCGTCACCATCGAGCGCTACCTGCAAGACATCGCGCTCTACACCAATGCCGACTATCGCAAGGACGGCACCGCCGTGCGGCTCATGACCATACACCAGGCCAAGGGGCTGGAGTTTCCCTGTGTGATCGTTGTGGGCATGACCGAGGGCATCTTCCCCAGCCACCGCGCCCTGCGCGAGCGCAAGCGTGCTGCCGAGGAGGAGGAGCGCCGGCTCATGTATGTGGCAGTGACGCGTGCCCAGCGTGTGCTGGTGCTCACCGAGAGCGAGGGCTACGACAATGCCGTGCAGGGCGAGAAGTACCCGTCGCGTTTCATCGGCGAGATCGACGAGCGCTTGCTCACGGTCAAGGGCAACCCCGACCCACAGCTCTTTGCCGCCTCAAGGGCACTGGCGGCCCGCCTGGCCGACGACCTGGAGATGGCCACCCGTGCCGACGAGGCAGGCATCCATCTGGGCGATGTGGTGGCCCACCCGGTCTTTGGGCAGGGCGTGGTCGTCGAGCAGCGGCCTGGCGGGTCGCTGGTGGTGAAGTTTGCCGTGGGCAACCGCATGCTCATGCCGGCGGTGCTCACCAAGTGCGAGTGACACGCTTCTCACATTATTCCCATTTTATAGCTTGAACGCAGCGGGGCGGGCGAGGGTGCGCCTGTAGACGCGCCCGAAGCTGTCGCGCACGGTGATGCTGACCTCGTGGTCGGGCGTGGCGGCCTGCACCTTGAAGATGTGGAAGGTGGGCAGGCCCATGTTGTCGCCCGGCACCTTGTGGTGCTTTTTGAAATAGGGCAGGGCATAGGCCAGGAAGTGGCCGGGTGCAGCGCTGCGCACGGGTGTCACGGGCAGCGGGCGGCCGTCTTCGGTGGCCTCGATGCTCCAGTCGTCGTCGCAGGCATACACGTTGACCAGCACCGTGTTGGGCTCCCAGTTGTCCCAATTGGGCACTTTGGCGCTCAAGGCTTTCATCGCGAGCACGTCGCTGTCGCTGTGCATGAAGCGGTTCACCTGGTTCATGTCCCACAGGCTGCATTGCGGGTTGCTCTCGTCTTGTATCGAGGCATATTGCCACTGCAGCGAGTCGCCCGCAATGGTCCACTTGCTGTAGCCGGCCGGCGACCCGTCGGTGCACATCTCGCGGCCCGAGAGTTGCCCGGTCCACCACCAGGTGGCACACACGGCGGCTATGTTGTGCTCCCACATGCTGGTCGTGTCGGTCTTGAAGGCTGCCGGGTGCACGTTGCGGTTCACGTGGGTGTGGCCGGTGAGCACGTGCACGCGCTTGAAGCCCTTGAAGCAGGCGGCAAGCGCGTCGATGTTTTTGATAGTGGCCACGGGCTGGCGGTTGTGATCGAAGTGCCAGGCCGGAATGTGCTGGCACACGATGACGGGCGTCGACTTGTCGACGAGCGCCAGGTCCTGGCGCAGCCACTTGAGCTGATAGTCGGTGACCAGGGCCTCGTAGTTGCGTGCGCCGGCAATGCCCGTGCGCCGCCGCCCGGGCAGGTCGTCGTTTTTGTAGTAGATGTCGTCGAGCACCACATAGTGCACCCGGCCCAGGTCGAAGGAGTAGTAGTTGGGGCACACGATGGTGCGCCACGGCTTGGAGGCCAGCAGGTCGGTGCCCTCGCCCTGAGGCACGGCCCCGTCGTTGTCGTGGTTGCCTATCACGGGAAACAGGGGCATGGGATAGCCCATGTCGCGCTGGTCGGCCATGAAAGAGGCCAGGTTGTAGTTGTTGCTGTACCAGAAGGCGTCCCAGGTGAGGTCGCCCAGCAGTATCGAGTAGATGCGCTCGCCGCGTGCCTGGGCCTGTTTCTTCTCTTGCTTGAGCCTGGCGATGAAGCCGCGCTTGTAGGCCTTGCGGTCGCCCAAGCGCCGTGCCAGGTGGGTGTCGGCGCCCACGATGAGGGTGTAGTTGTCGTTGTCGACGCGGTTGAGGGCAAAGTCGTGCACCTCGGCCACTGTGCTGTCGGGGTGGTTGAGCAGTTGCCAGAATTGCGGGTCAAAGCCGTCGCGGCATGCAGGCTCGTAGCCGCGCGGCACCGTGACAAAGACGTAGCCGTTCATTTTGCCGCTGGTCATGCTGTAGTAGCCGCCGGCATCGGTGGTGGTGACTGTGATGCCGTCGCTCACGGCCACGCCGGCTATTCCATGACCGCCGCAGGTCACGCGGCCTGTGATGTTGTGCGCCTGGCTGGCGAGGGCGGCAAGTGCCGCAGCAAGCAGCAGGCACAATCGTGAAGTTGTAGCATTCATTGTTGCGAGTGTGATTGAAGATGTGAGCTGGAGGGCCTCATTGCTGGTTGAAGATGAGCGATATCGACGACAGCCCGTTGTCCTCGTCGTTGTTGTGGATCTGCACGATGCGGTTGCCGTGCTGGTAGCGGTAGCCCACAATGTCGGTGCTCTCGCCCACGACCGTCGACTGGCCTATCACGGTCTTCTGCATGGCGTAGCCCTTGTGCTTCAGGGCCTCGAGCAGCTGTGCATATTGCCGGTCGACCGCGGCCTTGGCACCATAGCGGGAGTGCATCGTCACCGAGTAGAGCCCCTTGTCGTCGCACTGCACCTGCAGGTTGTTCCACTTCATGCCCAGGTAGTCGTAGCCGGCAGTGTCGGCGGGCACCAGCACCTTCACCAGCACCGGCTGGCCGGCGGCATCGGCGCCAATGGTGTCGAAGTGGGCCTCGTCGAGGCCGGCGGCATCGGTAAATCCCTTGCTGTAGAGGCCGCGGGTCACCTGCTGGCGGCTGTCGCCGAAGTGGATGGCCCCGCCCGCAAAGCTGCCCTCTATGGCCTGCCCGCCGGCAGTGTTGCCGGCGCTTTTCTCGCGGCAGCCCGTGGCAAGGAGCATTGCGGCCGCCGTGGCGATGATGACAAGACTTTTCATGTGTGCGCTTGTGTGTGTGGTTTTTATTGTGCCGTACCCAGTATCTTGTTGATGAGCAGGGTCACGTCGCTCACGTTGATGGCGCCGTCGCCGTTCAGGTCGGCCACGATGCTGTTGAAGCCGGTGGGCGAGTTGCCCAGTATCTTGTTGATGAGGGCTGTGACGTCGGTCACGTTCACCACGCCGTCGCCGTTCACGTCGCCCAGGTCGTAGGGGGCCTGGCTCGCGTCCATGGTCACCACATAGCTCTGCGGGCGTTGTATGGTCTTGTAGTACACCTGGCCAAACGAGTCGGTCACTTTCACGGTGATGGGCAGGTAGCTGGTGTGGGCCTGTGAGAGAAACATGTGATAGTTGGTGCTTGTGGCAAAGGTGGTGGTGATTGACCCGGCACTCTTGTAGCGGTAGTAGTCATAGGCCAGCACGTGCAGTGGGTCGTAGGCGGCCAGGCGGTTGGCGGCCAGGGTGTACTGCACGCCCTCGTGCACCTCGACGCGCCAGTCGGTGTCGTAGGCAAACACGTTGGTGAGCACCGCGTTGTCGCTGTAGGTGCCGAAGGTGGGCACTGTGCCGGGATAGGCCTTGACCAGCGCCTTGGCCGTGGCCTCGGTGGCCATGAAGTTTTTCACGGCATTCATGTCGTAGATGCGCATCTGGGCATCGCCGTTGCTGGCTATCGACTTGTATTTCCACTGCAGCGAGTCGCCGTCGACCGTCCAGTAGCTGTAGCCGGCCGGGCTGCCGTCCTGGCAGTAGTTGTAGGCATAGTTGGTGTTTTGCAGGCGGCCGGTCCACCACCAGGTGGCGCATATCGCTGCGATGTTGTGCTCGGTGATGTTGCGGTAGGACGGGTGGGCAGTGTAGTTGTAGTGGGTGTGGCCGCTCATGAAGTGCACCGTCTTGAAGTCGTTGAAGCAGGCGGCCAGCGCGGCATAATTCCGGCCGGCGCCATAGGTGGCAAAGGAGCTGTTGAGGCGGAATTGCGGGATGTGAAACATCACGATGATGGGCGTCGACTTGTCGGTCACCAGCTGCAGGTCCTTGACGAGCCAGCTCAGCTCCTCGTCGGTCACCTGGTCGAGATAGCCACGGCCGCCGGCCATGCCAGTGCCGCTTGCCGTGCCCGAGTTGGTGTAGAAAATGTCGTCGAGCACGATGTAGTGCACCCGGCCCAGGTTGAAGGAGTAGTAGTTGGGACACACGAAGGTGCGCCACGGCTTGGAGGCCAGCAGGTCGGTGTTGTCGGTGAGCGGCTTCACGGCGCCGTCGTTGTCGTGGTTGCCCATGACCGGGAACAGCGGTATCGGGTAGCCGTAGGTCGCCTGGTCGGCCATGAAGTCGACCAGGTTGTACTTGTTGGCATACCAGTAGAGGTCCCAGGTGAGGTCGCCCAGAATGGTGGAGTATATCTTGGTGCCGCTCTGCTTGGCGGCATTTTTCTCCCGTTTCAAGGCGGCAATCCAGCCGTTGTTGTACATCGTGCGGTCGCCGTTGCGCTTGGCCAGGTGGCTGTCGGCGCCAAATATCATGATATACTTGTCGTTGTCGCTGCGGGTGAGCGCGAAGTCGTGGGTCTCGGCCGTGGCCGTGTTGGTGCTCTTGAACTGTTGCCAGAATTGCGGGTTGAAGCCGTTGGCGTAGGCTGGCTCATAGCCGCGCGGCACGGTGTAGAACACATAGCCGTTTTTTTTGTCGCTCGTGAAGCTGTAGTAGCCGCTGGCATCGGTGGTGGTCACGACCACGCCGTCGCTCACGGCCACGCCCGCCACGCCCGCGCCCTCGCAGGTGATGTGGCCGCTCACGTTGAAAGCTGCCGCTTGAAGGCTCATGCAGGCCAAGGCCAGCATCGGGAGCCATCGGTTCAAAATTTTATTTGCCATGTATTTTCGAAGTGAAAAGTTTGTAGTTTCGCTATGTTACGCTGTGCAAAATTAATGAAAATTTTGACAAGGTGGCTCCTCGTGCCTTGTTTTCTGTTTTTTAAAGTGGCGGGCATGGCCCGTTGCAAGTGCTCTCTTTCACTTGAGCACCAGCTTTACTACGGTGTCGGGGCCTGTGGGCACTTGTGGCAGCAGCACCACCACGCCCCCCGGGATTGCACTGGTCTTCACCGCGGCGCCGCCGGCAAGCAGCGTGGCGCTTTTCACCTTGCGGTTGCCTATGGGCAGGGGCAGCGCCGTGTCGGCCCAGTCGAGGATGTGCACATACAGGGTGTCGCCGCGTTGCGTGGTCACGCCCCAGTGGCGCGGGCTCACCATGCCGCCGCGGGTGCCATAGATGCTCTCGCCGTTGACGCGTAGCCACTGGCCTATGGCCTTGAGGCGGTCGAGGCTCTCTTGCGGCAGCTCTCCGTCGGGCCGGGGCCCTATGTTGAGCAGCAAGTTGGCATTGCGGCCTGCCGTGCTCGCGAGCAGCTGTATCAGCTCGTCGGCGCTCTTGTAGTTGCTGTCGGCGATGTCGTAGCCCCACGATTCGTTCATCGTTTGGCAGGTTTCAAGGGGCAGCAGGCTCACCGCCTGGCCCGAGAGCCCTGCCTTGTTCTCGCCGGGCACGTCGCGCTCAAAGATTTGGATGTCTTCGCCGGCAAAGGGCGACTGGTGGTGGTTGTTGGCCACCAGGCAGCCTGGTTGCAGCTTGTGGATGAGGGCATACTGCTCGGGCAGCCGCCAGTCGAAGGGCGAGGCGTCGCTGTCGTGGTCCCACCAGCCGTCAAACCATATACAGTCGATCTTGCCGTAGCCTGTGAGCAGCTCGGTGAGCTGCTGCTTCATAAATTTCAGGTAGCTGTCGTAGTCCTGGCCCTGTGTGGGGCGGCCCAGCTTGCGCCCGGTGCGACCCAGGGGGTAGTCGGTGCGGTGCCAGTCGAGGTGGCTGTAGTACAGGTGCAGGCCCAGCCCCTCGCTGTGGCAGGCCTGGGCCAGCTCGGCCACTACATCGCGCTTGAAGGGGGTGCCGTCGACCACATTGTAGGGCGATGTGGCTGTCTTGAACATGGAGAACCCGTCGTGGTGGCGCGAGGTGAAGGTGACGTAGCGCGCACCAGCGTCTTTGAACGCCCGCACCCAGGCTCTGGCGTCGAACTTGCTCGGGCAGAAACCGCCGGCAAGGTGGGTGTATTCCTCGTAGTTGAGTTTCTTGTTGTTCATCACCCACTCGCCGTCGCCCAGCATCGAGTAGATGCCCCAGTGGATGAAAATGCCAAACTTGCTGTCTTGGAACTCCTGCTGGGCCTGCTTGATGGCCTCGCTGGGTGCATAGGAGCCGCCCGTTGCCGTCTGGGCCCAGGCTGTGGTCGTGAGGGTGAGTGCTGCTGTGAGGGCAAATAATGTTTTTCTCATAAAAAAGTGATTGTGTAATGGTTTGAGTTGGTTGATTATTGTTGTGCGGTATCGAGGACCTCCCCGTCGGGACTGAGCCCGAAACATTGCTTGATGGCTGCGCGTATGGCCTCGGCCTCGCGGCCGTTTTGCTTGAGGATGGTGAGCACGGTCTTGATGTAGTCGTCCTTGCTCTTGAGGCCGCACAGACTGGCCACGTTGCTCTCGCCCAGCATCATCTTCTGGTTGAACACACGCAGTATCATGGCATAGTCGTGGTTGTCGAGATACGTGTGAAACTGGCGGCATATGTTCTCGTACATGCCGCGCGGGTTGATCTCGTTCACCAGGTCGAGCAAGTGGTCTTCGAGCGCGCCGATGTTGCGGAAGCGGGCGTCGACCCTTATCTCCACATAGTGCTTCACGCGATGGCGCACGTGCATCAGGGCCTGCGACTTGAGTTGATCGCCAAACATCTTGACCACGGTCTTCTTCACGCTGAAAAACACATCGTTCTCGTTCTTGTGCTGGTAGCGGGCCACAGCGCGTATCACGCCCTCGAGCATGAGTATGTTTTCAATCTCGGCCACATTGGGCACGAGTATCTTCTTCTGGCGCAGGTATTCCACCTCCTTGTCGTCGCGGCGGTCGCGGTCGACGATGCCGCGGCTGTCGAGATGGTGAAACGACTTGAGGTCGTTGAACGAGCGCACACTCTCTATCACCTTGTTGCAGCTGCCCAGCGGCTTGACGGTGTACTCGGGAAAGATGAGCGGGTACAGGCGTCCGTCGATGCTGTGGGTGTCGTCGCCCTCGACAAAGAGCACTGGCTTGCGGCTGCCCAGCAGGTCGTAGTAGAGCCCGTCGTCGAGCTTCGCGCTCGAGGGCATCACCACATAGTCCCACGTGCTGGCCGCCGGGTCAAAGCTCTTGACCCACACACACTGGTTGTCGATGCGGCTGGTGGCAAAGTCGATGTCGTGGGTGTTGTACACAAAGGTGCAGTCGGGCCGCATCTCCTCGATGGCATTCCACAAGGTCGACATCATCGACTGGTGGATAAATACCTCGGGGTCGTCGACCAGCACCACTGCCCCGGGCATGGCATAGAGCACCGCCCCTATGTAGTAGAGCACCGTCTTCTCGCCGTCGCTCAGCCGCAGCGACGTGTAGCGGTCTTCCTGCCCCTCGGTCGAGAAGAGCAGCTTGCCGTTTTCGCGCAGCACCTTGTTCTTGGGAAACACCTGCTGCCACATCTTCACCACGGTGTCGAGCTTGGTCTTGGGAAACTCCGTGTGTTCCTGCATGAGCAGGTGGGCCTTGTAGTTCATCAGGTCGCGAAACTCGTCGACCATCATGATGTAGACCAGCCGGTCAAACTCGGTGGCCGCCACGCCCTTGTCGAGGGTCGACATCTCGTTGATTTTGTCGTATATGTCGTCGATCGACCCCTTGAGCTTGGGCTTGAGGCTGGTGGCAAAAAGCGCCCGCAGCGCCGAGATGCGGTAGGCCCTGTCGGGGTATTGTTGCAGCACCCAGTTGCAGAAGCGGGTCTTGCCGCTGCCGTTGGCGCCTATGATGGTGATTTGTCGCGCGTTGCGCAGCACGTCGGCCTCCTGGCCGTTGCTCTTGTGAGGAAGCTGAATATCCATAATATCGTCTTTCGTTTTATGTAAGGCGACGTAAATATAGCAATTCTTCACTCATCCTCCAAGTGAAAACTTGCTAATTGGCCAGTTTTGAAGCCTTTTCTGTGATAATTTCTTCCCTGTTTTTCCCTGTGTTGTGCAGCAGCAAAGCCGGGATAAGCATGAAAAGCTGCGGGCTTGGCGCTTGGGGGTCAGTGCGATGTCGACGAGCCAGGACTCGACAGTGTGCTTACCGGCGTCGAAGCTCACGCCCACTTTCACCTGTTGTTGCTATCTCTACTGCAAGCGTAATCAAAACAATTGACATGCACTGCAACGGCGGGCCACATGTTTTGCCCCGTCGCCAATGCGAGATAGTGGAAATGTCGCTTTTTTTCAATACCTTTGCCGGTGCGACAGCCCATGCCCGGGGCGTTGCATGGCTCCTGAAGGCAATTTTGTTGCCAGCGAGGGTGTTGCGGCGCAATTGGGCGTCATGGCGAGGCGATGGGAATGATTGCCTTTTTATTGCCTTTTTCAGGTACAGAACAATATAAAGTTGAGTGCGATGGAAGAAAAAAAACTGCTACTCATCGTCGACCCTCAGGTCGACTTCATCACCGGCACACTGCCAGTGCCCGGAGCCGAGCAGGCCATGAACGACCTGGCTCGCTACATCATCGATCACGACGGCGACTACCATGCCAAGGTGGTGACAGGCGACTGGCACCCGCTCGACCACTGCTCGTTCGAGCCCAATGGCGGCCAGTGGCCGGTGCACTGCGTGCAGCACAGCCCGGGAGCCGCCACGTGGTGGCCGCTGCTCGAGGCGCTCTACAGCACGCGCGGTGCCACCGAGTTTCTCACCAAGGGCGACGACAAGAGCCGCGAGGAGTACAGCATCATGCAAAATCCCGATTCGGGCGCCTTTCTCACCTGGCTGCTTGCCGGCAAGAGCAAGTACACCCAGGTGCACGTGTGCGGCCTGGCCGGCGATGTGTGTGTGCTCAACACGTTGCGCGACTTGATGCCCCTGTGCGGCAGCCGCATCAAGGTGCTTGAGCAATATGCTCCCTCGCTCGACGGCGGCAAGGCCCTCAGTAGCTTCCTTGCGGGCCGTTGAAGGTGGGCGGCTCCTGCGGCATGATCAGGGCCATGATGATGTAGGCCACAACACCGGGAAATGCGGCGCTGAATACCGTGAGCAGTACATAGATGATTCTGATGATGGTGGGGTCGATGTTGAAATAATCGCCCAGGCCGCCGCACACGCCGGCCAGCACCTTGTCGGTGCTTGAGCGATACAATCGGTTACTGTTGTTGTACATGGAGCTTGCTTGTTGCTTTGTTGAAATAATATATGATTGTTAACAATGACGCGCCCACTCTCGCGTGCCGTTGCCAGAGGCGCGTTTCTCTTTTGACACACAAAGATAGCCTAAAGTTGCAATAAAAACATTTTTTTGTTGCAATGATTTATACTACGGGATTTATGATTACCTTTGTGCAAGTAATTTCAATAGCTATGAAAAAGAACCGTTCTGTCATCATAACAAAGCAAGGCGCCCCCGTGGCCCTGCTGCTTGTCGTGGCCCTTGTGGCCGCTTATGGCTTGCTCTCGTGCAGCCATGGCGGCGACGCTCGCGGCGGCGACGCTCACCCGAGCGACTCGCTGGCCGAGGCGCTGGGCAACCAGATTTTCACCGACTACTACAACTACTACGACGCCTCGTCGGTGGCCAAGCATGGCGACGACTTCAACGACAATGTCGACGACAGCTATGCCGACGGCCACGACACGCCGGTGCCGGCTGACGACGACCAAGACCCCGACGGCACCACTGCTGTGCCTCACGACAAGATACGCGGCAATGCCAGCGAGGCCGAGTCGCTCATAAGCCTGTTCAACGGCATGGACACCGACGACATGACTGGTGTCATCGACCAGCTCAATGCTGCCAACAAGGCCATAGGCTCCAACAAGACCTATGCCAGCTATGCCACCGAGATCAAGTGGTACCTGGGGCTGGCCTACTTGAAGGCTGGCAAGCTCGACAAGGCCCGCTCGATGTTTAAGGAGGTGGCCAGCGCGGGATCGGATATCTATTCGTCTCAGGCACAGGAGATTGTCGACAAGCTCGACAAGGCTGCGTGAGCAACAGCAGGCTTGCGGGTGGGTCCACACTCTTAGGCCGCACCAGCTGCAACAGGGGGAAACTTAAAAAACAATATAATTATCATGCAATTACATAAAATCTTCACGATGGTGGCATTGTTGTTGACATTGTCGGCATCGGCAGCCGTGAGCTCGCGCTTCTACGACGTCGACGGGCTGCGTTACAGTGTGAATGCCGAGACCAAAGAGGCCACCCTGGTAGCCAACCAATACACCCTGAGCGACGTCGCGGTGCCCTCAAGCATCACCGTCGACGGCACTGCCTATCAGGTGACCGCTCTTGGACCCCTGTGTTTCAAGGGTTGCACCGATCTGGTCAGTGTCACTCTTCCAAGCTCGGTGAAGAAATTGGGTAATCTGTGTTTCTACAACTGCACGAGCCTGGAGAGCATCACCATCCCCAACTCGGTGACCCGCATGGGCCTGAGGTGCTTCAGCGGCTGCACGTCGCTTGAGAAGATTACCTTGAGCAGTGCATTGAAACGGCTGGAGAAAGAAACCTTCTACAACTGCACGAGCCTGGAGAGCATCACCATTCCCGATGCCGTGACCATGCTGGGCGATGGCTGCTTCCAGGGCTGCACAGGGCTTGCAAGCGTGAGCCTGGGCAAGGCTGTGACCACGCTGGGCGAGTTTTGCTTCAATGGCTGCACGAGCCTCGAGAGCATCACGCTGCCCGACGCTGTGACCACGCTGGGCGACTACTGCTTTGCCGAGTGCACGAGCCTGAAGAGCGTTTCCATGACAGGAAAGGTGAATGTGAGCCGCACCAGCTTCTACAAGTGCCCCAACTTGATGTAGCGGCACAACCGGCACCAAGAGCAGTTTTCAAGAAAGTAAAAAACAAACGCTGGGGACCGAACCTTGAGTTCCGGTCCCCAGCGCTGTTGTTGTGCAAAATGTAACTTCGGCGGCAGTCTTCTCTGGCAGTTGCCATCATTTCGCTCCCGACATGATACCAGCGTCGGTGTCGGAGTTCTTGATGCGCTGCTCGGCCTGCGAGCGGTGCTTGCCGAAGTCGAGATTGAAGTGAACGTCGATGCCAAACACGCGACACAAGTTCTTAGACCACATGAGCTGCCTGTAGGGGGCGAGCCTGGAGCGGTTCTCGACCGACATCTCATAGTGCGAGCTGAAGATATTCTGAAACTGCAGTTCCACGCCCCAACGCTCCCGGTTGTAACCCGCCACCAAGCTGTGAGAAGCCTCGTCCTTATTGATGGTCTCGCCCCACAGGTTGTGGAAGCTCGTTTCCACGTTGGCGCCCATATACCAGTTGTTGTACATGGCCATCAAGTTGCCGCGCACGCCCCAGTTGGTGTGGGTGTGGGTGTAGTCGTTGCCCTTGCTGATGTAGCGGTTCACATAGGGTGTGACCTGTATCATCAGGTGCTCGGCCCAGGGTTGAGCCTGAATGCTCACCTGCGAGTTGAGGCGGTGAAAGCCCTTCTGGTTGGCATAGCTGCGGATGTACATGCCGTCCTCATAGGTCGTTTGCTCCATAAACGGCTTGTCATCGTAGCTGTAGCGGGTGAACCACTCGGCACTGAACCACTTGGTGTCGACGCTCAGCGAGAACTCATTGCTATAGAACGTGACGGTGTGCAGGTTGGGATTGCCGCGGCGCAGCTGGTAGATGTCTATCTGCTGCTCCACATCACTTAGGTCGGAGAGCGAAGGCGCATAGCCGCCTATATAACCCTTGTATCGCACCCTGACGTGATTGCCGAAGCGATAACCCAATTGAATGGTGGGGCGCAAGATGTATTTATCCTGCTTGGCACCGCCCTGACTCAGGTGGGTGCGCATGACGCCAAGCCCCAGAGTGTAGTCAAAGCGTCCCAACTTGGAATACCACTCGCCGAAGGCGTAGGTCTCGTTGTTGTTCATCTTCACCGTCGAGCTGTCGGTGCCTGTGTAGATGTTGCGCGTGTGCGACTGCTGGTGGCGCAGTCCAAACGAGAAACGCGAGTCCTTGACATTCTGCTCATAGATGGCCTCGGCGATGGCGGAATATTTATCGCCGTCCACGTCAGAGGTTATCTTCTGCGTGTCCGTACCATCGGCTTGCCTATACAAGCGGTGGCTGGCGCTGTTGATATAAGTGCCAGTAAGGTCGAGGTATAGGTGCTTGTCTTTGGCGAACTCACGTTGGTAGTACACGTCGAGCGACGGACTGTTGCTGTTGGTCCGGGTGCGGTCGGTTACTGTGTAGGTGGTACCTTCCTGCTCTAACAGCGAGTTGCGGTCCGACACCGAGTTGGGCGTTTTGTTGTACAGGTCGCGGAAGGTGACGCTTAACTGGTTGCCCCCGTTGGTATAGTCGTAGCCCACACTCAGGTTCACGTTGTCGTACTTTGCCTTGGTTTTCTGCCCGATTTCCTGGTTCTCTATTGCGGGTGACGTGGCGTTGAACGACTCTGTGTTCTCCCTATACCAGTTCAAGTCCCGGCGGTTCCAGTTCACTGAGGCTTTCACGCTCGACTTGCCGGCGTGGTAATTGCTCGACAGCTGGTAGTCGCCGATGCCCAAAGGGTTGATGGTGTTCATCAGCTCGCCCGATACGTTGCCGCCCGCAGTCTTCTCTTTCAAGATAATGTCGATCACAGCCGAGACGTTTCCATATCTCAAGCCAGGGTTGTCGTGATACTCCACCTTGAGCACATCGGCGGGCTGCAGCGCCTTCACATCTTGTATCTCGGCCTTCACACCGTTGATGCGCAGCTCCACGGCATCGCCCGTGGTAGTGGTCACCGAGCCATTGAGCGTGTTCACGCTGATGCGCGACAGCTGCAGGTGCTGCAACAGGGCCACGCCATTGCTCGAGGTCTTGCGCTGCAACTGCGAGGGTATCACGATTTGCCGGTCGGCTTTCCTTATCACGCTGCTGGCCGTGACTGTGACGCCGCTCAGCGTCTGGCTCTCAGGCTCCATTGCTATGGTGCCCAGTTCGAACTTTCCAGGCACGTTGCGGCACTCTATGTGTTGGGGGGTGTATCCCATAAAGGAGATCGTGATCACATAGTCCTGCCCCTTCTGGGTGCCGAGTTCAAATTGACCAAGGCTGTCGGTCATGACGCCTGTCATGGTTTTCTCCTCGCCCATGCGGTAGAGCGAAACTGTGGCCGCAGGCAACGGCTGCTTGTTCTCGTCGACAACGACGCCCGTGGTTTGTGCGCACAGGCACAAGGCTTGCAGCATGGCAAGCGCAAAGACAAAGTGCTTCATTATGAGTTTCATCCAAGATTTTAAATTGGCGGTGCAAAGATACAAACTAATGACTAATTTTACAATAAATATTAAATTAAACTCGGTCTTCATATTGACCTTCCGTTCCTCCAGGCCAACACGAAGACTCTTTAGTTAAAGTACGAAAAACAATCCACAACCGAGAATGTTCTGCTATACGTATGCTTACACGAATAGCCGTTTCACTTCTGAGAACGGTAGAGAGCATAGCCACTCCCTGCTCCGTGAAAGCATATGAACGAACTGTTTGAGTGCTTCAAACTATTGAACCGGTCGCAATTTGCGACCAGTTCAGCCATTTCCTCCTTAGTCAGTTGAAAACGAAAACGTTCAGGGAACCGTTCTATATTACGTTTTACAGCCTCGTTTAATCTTTTAGTTTCCACTCCATAAAGTTCAGCCGATCGGGTGAGCGTCACCATCCCCAGTTAGGTGAAAAAATAGGAAACCAGTGTTTCTACAACTGCACGCGCGCGTGTGTGTGCTATATGTTTTTGACTGTGCCGGTGCGCTTGAGCACGCCCCACTGCTGCAGCTCGCCCTTGATGGCCTTGAGATAGCTGCCGAAGAGCACCACATACATGATCCAGCGGTAGCACAGCCGTTGCGGTATGATCCACAGCAGGCCCCACAGCCGCTCGTGCTCGTAGAGGTAGGCCATGATCGAGATGCTGGCATCGACCACGAGAAAGATGCAGTAGTAGAGCAGCACCTTGCCTATGTTGCCAGTGAAGAGGCCCAGTATCATGAGCAGGTCGGCAATGGGCGAGAAGGTGGGGATGATGAACTGGAACAGCAGCATGTTGGGCAGCGCCCACAGCCCCAGTCCCTTGTAACGGCGCTTGAACATTTCGCCGCGGTGCTTCCAGAAGGTCTGCATGATGCCGAAACACCAGCGTGTGCGTTGTTTCATAAACTGTCTCAACTTCTCGGGCGCCTCGGTCATGGCTATGGCGTGGTTCTCGTTGCCTATCACATAGCCGGCCTTGAGGATGCGCATGGTGAGGTCGCAGTCCTCGGCCAGCGTGTCGGTGGTGAGCCCGCCGGCATCGATGATGGCCTGGCGGCGGAAGGCGCCTATGGCGCCAGGCACCACGGTGATGGCATTGATGGCGGCATAGGCCTGCCGGTCGAAGTTCTGGCTCGTGGTGTACTCTATGGCCTGCCACTGGGTGAGCATGTTCACCTTGTTGCCCACTTTCACGTTGCCGGCCACGGCGCCCACGCGGCCTTGCTTGTCGGCAAAGAAGTGCCGCATGAGCAGGCTCACGGCATTGTGGTAGAGCTGCGTGTCGGCATCGATGCACACCACATACTGGGCCTGGGTGTGGGCGATGCCGTAGTTCAGGGCCGAGGCCTTGCCCCCGTTGGGCTTGGTGAGCAGCTGCATGCGCTCGTGCCCGGCGAAGGCTCGGGTCACTTCCTTGAAGGTGTCGTCGGTGCTGCCGTCGTCGACGAGGATGATGTCGTAGTTGGGATAGTCCTGCTTGAGCAGGTTGTGCAGGGTGTTGACCACGTTCACCTGCTCGTTGTAGGCCGGCACGATGATCGACACCAGCGGGGGCTGCGCCGGCAGTTGGGAGGGTAGGGCAAGGTTGCGCCTGTGCTCCTTGACCACGAGTGCGAGCATGAAGACCAGCCGCCCTATGCCCAGTACCAGGAAGATGATGAAGAGCGCGTTGATGAAGTCGCTCATGTAGTACACGGCGCTGGCCAGCGTGAGGTTGGCCTGCATGGCATAGTACTCCTTGCCCTTGTCGATTTCGGGCATGAGCACTTGCTTGCTTTGGTGCAGATACTGCGGAATGGTGATGAAGCGGTAGCCGCGGGCCTGCAGGGTGTCGATGATGCGGGGCAGGGCTTTGAGGGTCTCCTTGCGGGTGGTGCCGCCGGCATCGTGCAGCAAGATGATGTGGCCGTTGCCGTTTTCCACTCCTTTTATCACGCGGTGGTAGATTTGGTCGGCCGTCACGCCAGGTTCCCAGTCCTCGGGGTCGATGCTCTCGCCCACGTCGAGATAGTTCTCTTTGCGCGCCTCTACCAGCGGCAGCAGCTCGTCGCGGCCCGATGGGTCGCTGTCGGCATTGTAGGGGGCGCGGAAGAGTAGCGTGGAGTGCCCCGTTATGCTCTCGATGAGCAGGCGCGTGAGCCGCAGCTCCATAGCGGTGTGCCGCCGTGTGCACTGGGCAATGTTGGGGTGGTCGAAGGTGTGATTGCCTATCATGTTACCGCTGTTGTACACCTTGCGCACGATGGGCAGGTTCTTCTCGACGTTGATGCCCACCATGAAGAAGGCGGCGTGCAGGTGCCGCTTGTTGAGGATGTCGAGCACCTGGGGTGTCCATCGGGCGTCGGGGCCGTCGTCGAAGGTGAGCAGCAAGTCCTTGCTGCCGCAACTGCCAAACTTCTGCAGCTCGTAGGACGTGGGCAGGACGATGTAGTCTTCGGCAGCGATGAGAATGTCGGTGTTGTCCATGTCGATGTGGCAGCGGCCGTCGCGTGGCGTGCCTATGAGGTTGAGGATCTCGCCCTCGCCTATGTAGTTGGCCTGGTGGCTGCCGTGCAGGTGCTCGAGTGTGCCCACGGGCAGGCGTGCTGCCTGGCTCTTGACCAGGTTGCGGCTGTAGAACGTCCACAGGCGGTCGTCCTCGGTGCCCAGGCGCCACACGGCAAAGCCTGCCAGCCCGTAGTCGCACCCGAAGCGCATGGTGTTGAAGTTGGTTGCGGCGTCGTTGAAGTACACCTTGTGTTCCACTTGCCGGTCGTCGTAGTAGGCATAGCTCAACCCGTAGCTGTCTTGGTCGTAGACGATGTGGTCGCCGCTGTCGGCAGCCCGCGAGATGGCGTCGTGATAAGACAGGCTCTGGTTGTTGTCGCCCTGGGCTGTCCAGTCGTAGCCGTAGGCGGCCATGCAGAGCACGATTTTCTCGTTGGGTATCTTGCGTGCGATGTCGTCGACGCTTCGCTCGATGAAGTCTTGGCTCGAGATGTCGCCCGGTGCCGAGAGCGTGTTGTGCTCGTCGTAGGCCATGAGAAACAGATAGTCGGTGTACTTGGCCAGCTCGCGCACGTCATAGTCCTCGTTGTAGGCCATGATGTCCTGGGTGAGATAGAGGCCGTTGCTGTGCAGGGCGTCGCCCAGCTGGCTCACAAAGGCGGTGAGATGGCTGTTGTCGCTTTCGGCAAGCTCCTCAAGGTCGAGGTTGATGCCCACAAAGTTGTGCTTCTTGCACAGCGTCACGAGCTGATTGATGAGTGCCTGCGTGAGCTTGCGGCTGTGCAGCACGCGCGAGATGCCGCGGGCGTTGAACTCGCCGTTCCAGGCGTTGGTGAGCATGGGCATGACGGGTACGCCTGCCTTGCGCATGAGCGAGAGTCCCTTGCCGTCGATTCGGGTTTCGGCCTTGAGGGTCGACGGGTTGAGAAATATCCACTCGGGCAGCACAAGGTTCATCTTGGAGATGCCTTGCTTGAGCGAGGCATAGGACTGCGGGTCCCAGTTCACATAGAAGCCGGCACGCAGCCCGGCCGGCATGGCCTGCCACGAGTCGATGTTCTTGTACACGGCCGAGCCTTTTTGGCCGGCATAGCGGTTGTATTTCTTGATGTGCTGCCGCTTCCACTGCACATAGCCGTTGTGGGCCTTCTCGGTGTCGAAAAACTTGCGGTAGCCCTTGTACTGCTCCGAGAGCTGGTTCTTCTTCATGAGCGGCTTCTCGGCCAGCAGCGCGCTCTTGAAGCTGTCGTGGAAGGGGAATCCCGGAGCGCGGTCGAAGAAGAGCATTGTGATAAATGTGGCTGTGAGCACAACGATGAGCACCACCAGTGTGCCTATAGTGAGTTTAAACTTGTTCCAGCGCGACCTGGAGTCGGTCTGGAATACCTGCTTGTCCATAATTTCCCTCTTTTAGATTTTGACGCGCAAAATTACATAAAAAAGTATTGGGTGCTCTTGAAAGCACCCAACGTTTAACGATGTTTACACTTGAGCAAACTTTGTTTAATATTGCCCGTGTGGGCCCGTTCAGCCGCGGCGCCGGCGCCGCGGTGAGGTGCCGTTCTTCTTGTGCGGCTTGCCCGGCGTGTTCAACTGCCTGAACTGCTTGAGCACGTCGCAATGGGCCACGTAGGGCGACACCCGGGCGTGGTGCATGTTGTAGAAATTGCTCAGGTTGGCCATCTCGACATATCGGGGGCTGGCGCGGTTGAGCCGCTTGTGGGCCACGTAGCGCGAGTCGTAGTAGGTGTCAAACAGGTCGGCACCCTGGGGAATGAAGGCCAGGGCGTAGAGGCATTTCTCTTGCATTGCAAGCGAGCCCTCGCTCTTGGCGGCGCGCAGATGCGCGATCGATTGCTGTATCAGGTCGGCTTCGCCAGTGTAGCACATGGTGTCGTAGAAGCTCTGGCCATAGCGTGTCAAGTACCAGCAGTCGCCCTTGTAGCTGGCCTGGTAGAGCAGGGTGGCCAGCTCGTAGTGCAGCCGGGCCTGCTGCTCGGCGCCGCTGGCGGCCCTAAGCTGGCGCTCGAGTGCGACAACATTGTGGCAGAAGTCGAGTTTCTGGTTGTGGCTCACTACAGTGGGCGTGCTCCAGTCTTCATAGTCGTCCTCGCGGTCCACGACTTGGCGCTTGAACCATCGCTCCACGCGATAGTCGCGTCGGGCCATGTAGCGGCTTATGGCCTGCTTGGAGATGTAGCTCAGCGGCACCTGCTCGAGATAGGGCACGGCTTTAGCCCACTGGCCCTCGCGCATGTACTTGGTGCCTATCATGTCGGTCATTTTCGTCTTGTCGAGACTCGTGCCGTTGTACTCGAGCAGCCAGCGCTCCAGCTCGTCGCCGGGGCGGCTCTCAGTATAGGCCAGGTAGTCGATGGCCTGCTGGGCGGTGAGCGAGTCGAGAGCCTGGCTGTAGTCGCTGTGAAACTCCACATCGCCGTCGTCGGCATAGGGGTTGTAGGCGCACCTTTGCCACAGCGCGTTTTCAAACTTGTTGGGCAGCGCCAGCAGGCTCATGGCGGCGCCGGGGCGGCCCCACTGGCGGTATTTGGGCGCAAGGGCCGAGAAGGTGACTCGCTCGAGCACCTCGGCATAGTGGTTGTCGGCCGGTGTGCCTTCCTCGTTTTCGGCCTGGGCCATAAGCCACTGCAGCTCCTGCTTGACCCATGAACCGAACTGGGGCGAGTATTGCCTGGCGTTGCCCACGTGCACCAGCAGGCGGCAGGCGCGGGCGTTGTCGCACATGCGCTGTGTGCCCTGCATCGTCATGGCCTGGTCGAGCATCTGCTCGGCCTGGAGGCCGTTGCCTGTCATGTAGCTCAGCAATCCGGCAGCACTCTGCCACATGCAGGGCACCTTGCTCTGCTTGCTTTGCACCACCTTGACGGCAAAGTCGATAAACTGCCTGATCTCGTTGTTGTAGATGCTTGTGGCCTCGATATATTTCATGCTCTCGGGGTCGTTGTTGTGGTCTTTGGTCTCCTGGGCGTTGTTCACAAAGTCCTGCACCAGGTAGACCAAGGTGGGCGAGTTGGGGTCGGCGGCATACTCCTGCTTGATGCCGGCCAGGTTGCGCTGGTGACGCATGCACCACTTGATCGACTGCATGTCGCCCAGCTCGGCATAGATGCGGCAGGCCTCCTGCTTGCGGCCCTGGCGCAGCAGGCTGCCTGCATAGGTGTTGCGCATCATGTCTTTAAACACGCTCTTGGGCAGCTTACTGGCTGTCGACTCCCAGTAGCTGCCGACTTGGGCCCACTTGTCGAGTGCCACCAGGGTGCGCACATAGAGCAGGGCATATTGCGGCTTGAGCCGGGTTCCGCCGTAGGCCTGTGCTTGCTGGCCCACCTGCTCCATCGTGAGCCGGGCGCCCTTTATCTGCTCCTTGCTGGGGTAGTTCCAGCTGTCGTTGCTCAAGGCTCGGCAGCCCTGCAGGTATTGCTGCAGCAGCCTGGCGTAGCGCATCATCTCGGCGTCGTCGCTCAGTTTCTTCACGATGGGGTTGTCGCTGTGGGCCGCGTCGTCGAGGTCGGCGCTGGCCAGGGCGCTCACTTGGTATTCGCGCAGGCGCGTGCCGGTGTACTTCTCCCAGTATTGCTGCAGGCGCGTGTCGAAGGTGCGCCCCATCTGCATTCGGTTGAACAGGCTGAACATGTAGTAGTTGGGCCGCCCCAGGTTGATGCACGCCATTGTGCCGAGCACGGCTGTGACAATCAAGAGGCTAAGGGTGATAAATCTTTTCATAATCGTGCTGTTGGTAGTGGTTGATATTGCTGGATTCTAAATCATAAACGATCACTTGGTCGTTGATGCCCGGCCGCCGGCGCTCCAGCTCGTCGTGAATGGCGAGAATGACGGCCGCCGGCACCTGGCGCACAATCACGCTGTCGCCCACGTCGACGTGGGTGTCGTCGTCGGTGAGCGACGAGGGCATATCGCGGCTCGATATCACCACATAGCGCTGCGGCGCCACGCGACGGAACACGAGCGTGTCGCCCAGGTCGGCGTCGTAGAGCATGTTTTTGTAGGTGGTGCCGGCAAAGAGCAGATTGATGCTGAAAATGGGGTAGGCCGCGCACAGCGGCAGCTTGTAGGCGGCTATGTGGCGCAGGTAGGGCTCCACGTCGCGCGGGTCAAGTATCGGGTTGCGGTCGCCTGCCCGGGTGAGGTCGCCGGTGTTGTACATCATGAGCACGCCATAGTCGCAGGGCGGCGGTGTCATGGCGAGCTGGTGCAGCCTGATGGTGACCGAGAGCCGCATGCCCCTTGCCTGCAGCGCACGGTTCACCTGCCGCAGAAAGGCGAAGTACACCTGCTGGGTCGAGCGCGTCCAGTCGCAGTCGATCTGCAGCTCTTTCACGCCGGCGATATCGTTGGTCGCGTTCATCTGCACCACACGCTCCACGATGCGCCGCGCCAGCTGCGCGGTGTCCTGGCTCAAGCAGTCGTTCATGACAAACACGGTGGGCACTACCTCGATGCCGCGTGGCACGGCCTGGCCAAACCTGATGGTGGCGTTGGGCGCGGGCTGTCCTTGCTTGCCAGCCACCACGTCGAAGTAGCGCATGTAGATTTTTTCCACGTGGTTGCGGGTCAGAAACTCCCGCTCGGCCGTGTCGAGCCTGAACACCGTGCGCCAGTAGTACACCGCCCGGCGCGGTTCGGGCACGGCCTGACGCCTGTGGGTGCAGGCCGAGAGCATGAGTGCTGCCGTGATGCTGATGATGAGTGCTGCCAGATTCTTGTTCATCGTTGTGCTTGTGTAGCTGTAGTTGTGAGCCGATAGTCTCACAAATGTAGACAATTTTTTCAACAAAATGAGTAACTTTGCGCAAAATTTTGCAACGCTCATGAAACAATTCAAAATATGGCTCGAGGCCGTGCGCCTGCGCACGCTGCCGGTCTCGCTCAGCGGTGTGCTCATCGCCCTGGGACTGGCCAAGTGGAACCATGCTTTCAGGCTGGCGCCGGCCCTGTTGTGCCTTGCCTTTGCCTTGCTGGCCCAGGTGGTGTCGAACTTTGCCAACGAGTACTACGACTACAAGAGCGGTGCCGACAAGAAGGGTCGTGCCGGCTTCCGCCGCGGCGTGACCGAGGGCGACATCAAGCCTGCCGTCATGCGCCGCGTCATGTTCTCGCTCCTGGGTCTCACCTGCCTGGTGGGGCTGTGCATGCTGGCCTGGGTCGACCCTGGCTACAACTACAACAACTGGCTCATGCTCCTGGCTGTGGGCGTGCTGGTGGCCGTCTTCGCGCTGGCCTACAGTGCCGGTCCCTATCCCTTGAGCTATCATGCGCTGGGCGAGGTGGCGGTGTTCCTGTTTTACGGCCTGGTGCCGGTGATTTTTACCTACTATGTCGTGACGGGCACGTTTGGCCCCTTTGCCGTGATGGCAGGCATTGCCATAGGCTTCATGGGCGTGAATGTGCTGCTGGTCAACAACTACCGCGACGTCGACGACGACCGCGAAGCCGGCAAGCGCACCTCGGTGGTGGTGTTCGGCCGGCAGGCCGCCCGGCTGGCCTATCTGGCCAACGGCTTCCTGGCCCTGGGCGTGCTCGCCGTGCTGTGGCTGCGCATCTACTACACCATGCCTCTGTGGGCACTCCTGGCCCCGGTGGTCTACATCAACATGCACTTCTACACCTGGATGCGCCTGCGCCGCAGCGAGGGGGCACAACTCAACGGCCTGCTTGGCGCCACGGCGCGCAACATGCTCGTTTTCACCTTGTTGCTCATCATTCCCCTTGTGGTGCTGTCGTGAGGGGGCACACACAGGCAGGCAGCGGCCACATCACATGATTTTCATGGCGATGGCGGCACAGGCCTCGGCGTCGGCCAGGGCGTTGTGATGACGCTTGAGCTCGAAGCCGCACAGCTGGGCTATGGTGTCGAGGCTGTGGTTGGGCACAGTGCCACGTTTCCACTTGCGGCGCGCGGCGGCCAGCGTGCAGGCAAAGGGGTAGTCGGGGTAATCCATGCCATAGGTGCGGAACACTGCCTTGAGGCAGCGCTCGTCGAAGGCCTTGTTGTGGGCCACCAGCGTGAGCCCCGCGATGCGCGGTGCAATGCCGGCCCACACCTCGGGAAAGGCAGGCGCCTGGGCCGTGTCGCGCTTGGTGAGGCCGTGCACGCGCGTGTTGTACCAGCTGTAGTAGTCGGGCTCAGGGCATATCAGGCTGTAGCACTCGTCGACAATCACGCCGCCGCGCACCACCACCACGCCCACCGAGCACACACTCGACGGCTGCCCGTTGGCCGTCTCAAAGTCGATTGCTGCAAAGTCATCCATAACGCAAGCAAAATTAATTATTTTTTATCGCATTATCTTGGTTTTGGCGCTTGGTGTTGAAAAAATACCGTCAATCGCTCTGCTCATATTTGCGATTTTTGTATATTTGTCTAATGGAAAACGCCCCGTTGGACTAACGGGGACATACAACTGTTTCAAACATAAATCGCATGCAAGCAATCATTTTAGCAGCAGGTCAAGGCAAGCGCCTGGGCCAATACACCAAAGACAACACCAAGTGCATGGTCAAGGTGAATGGCGTGAGCCTCATCGACCGTGTCATCAAGCAGCTTGTGCATATACACGTCGACCGTCTTGTGCTCGTGGTGGGCTACAAGGCAAAGGAGCTCAAGGATTTTATCGGGCACCGCTACGACGGCATGATAAAGATAGAGTATATCGAGAATCCGCTATATGACAAGACCAACAATATCTATTCTCTCGCCCTGGCCAAGGATAGATTGTGTGAAGACGACACCTTGTTGCTCGAGTCAGACTTGATATTTGAAGACAGCCTGCTCAAGATGCTTGTCGACTCTCCCCAGCCCAACCTGGCATTGGTGGCAAAATATGAAACATGGATGGACGGCACGATGGTGTGTATCAACGATAAAAACGACATCGTTAACTTTGTGCCCAAGGCAGCCTTCCGCTATGAAGACATCGATATCTACTATAAGACGGTAAACATTTATAAGTTCGGCCGAGACTTCTCCCGACACGAGTATGTGCCTTTCTTGGAAGCCTATAGCAAGGTCATGGGCGACAACGAGTACTATGAGCAGGTGCTCAGGGTCATCACCCTGCTGCACTCCTCCAGCCTCAAGGCACTTCCCATAGGCGATCGCAAGTGGTATGAAATCGACGACGTGCAAGACCTGGATATTGCATCCACCATTTTCAGCAAGGGCGAGGTGAAGTATCACGAGTATCGCAAGCGCTATGGCGGATTTTGGCGTTTCCCCAAGCTGCTCGACTATTGCTACCTGGTGAATCCTTTCTTCCCCACCCAGCGCATGAAGGATGAGCTGCGCAGCAACTTCGACACGCTTCTCTCGGAGTATCCGTCGGGCATGTGGGTCAACTCGCTGCTGGCAGGCAAATACTTCGGGGTGAACCAAGACTACATCGTGGTGGGCAATGGGGCAGCCGAGCTCATAAAGGTTGTGATGGAATCGCACGCCAGTGCCAAGGTGGGCGTGGTGTTCCCTACATTTGACGAGTACCCCAACCGCCTCAGGCCCGAGCAAATTGTGCCCTATGTGACCCACAACAAAGACTTTGCCTACACTGCCGACGATCTCATGGCCTACTTCGACGACAAAGGTATCAAGCTCTTGTTGCTCATCAATCCCGACAATCCATCGGGCAATTTCATCGCCCAGCGCGATATTATGCGCTTGGCCCAGTGGTGTAAACAAAAGCATGTAAACCTGCTCGTGGATGAGAGCTTTGTTGACTTTGCCACTGGCCACGTGGACAACACCATGCTTCGCGACGAGATACTGGAGAGTTTCCCCAACATGATGGTGATGAAATCGATAAGCAAGTCCTACGGCGTGCCAGGACTGCGACTTGGTGTGCTTGCATCGAGCGACAAAGCCTTGATCGCAAAAATCAAAAAGGAAGTGCCTATTTGGAATATTAACTCCTTTGCCGAGTTCTACATGCAGATTTTTGGCAAGTATGAAAGCGACTACCGCCTTGCCTGCGACAAGTTCAGAGAGGAACGCGACCGCTTTTTCAACGAGCTCAAAACAATTCCCTACTTGAGGGTGATCCCCTCACAGGCCAATTTCTTCTTGTGCGAGGTCGTCGACAAGTACACCTCGGCCCAGCTCACGTAGCTGCTCATCGAGCACGATGTGCTCATAAGCGACTGCGCACGCAAGCGCAACATGGCCGGTCAAAACTTAATAAGACTGGCCGTGCGGGGCTCGGCCGACAATGACAAGCTCATAGGCATCTTGCAGTCGTTAGCTTAGCGATATGAAACACAATGTAGTTAAAGTAATCCAGCACGAGCTTATAGCGCAGGCTGGCATCACGCCCAAGCAGTGTATCGAGTGGGTGAGAGAGTCGTTCATGATGAAATATGAGGCCCAGTTGCCGGCCAAGATAAGCCTCAGGCCGCAAGGCGATGATTTTTTCAACACCATGCCTTGTATCTTGCCTAAACGGTACAATCGTTATGGCGTTAAGGTTGTGCACCGCATCAAGGGCCAGACACCGTTGCTGGGCAGCGACATCTTGCTTTACGACTCAAGCAACGGCCGCCTGCTCGCTCTGCTCAACGGTGACTGGATCACAACCATGCGCACCGGCGCTGTGGCCGCGCTGGCTATAAAAACGCTGAAAGCAAAAGGAGTGACCACCTATTCGTTTGTCGGCTTGGGCAACACCGCTCGGGCCACAGCCATGTGCCTGCTGGCCGACAATGCCGACTGTGAGGTGAAATTCAGGTTGCTGCGCTACAAAGACCAGGCCGAGGCCTTTGTTGATCGTTTCAAGACGGTGCCCAATGCCCACTTTGAGATTGTAGACGACATAAAGGAGCTTGTGGCTGGTGCACAGGTGATTGTGTCGTGCGTGACGTCGGCCAACGACTTGTTTTGCGACGACGATGCATTGTTCCGGCCAGGGGTCTTGCTCGTGCCCGTGCACACCCGTGGTTTTCAGAATTGCGATTTGTTTTTCGACAAGATATATGGCGACGACACAGCCCACCTGCATGGATTCAAATATTTCGCTCGTTTCAAGTATTTCAACGAGTTGAGCAGGGTGCTGCTCGGCACCGACAGCGGGCGCGACAACGACGACCAGCGCATCATTTCCTACAACATAGGGCTAAGCTTGCACGACATCGTCTTTGCCCACCACATCTATGAAGCGCTTGGGCAGCAAGCCCCATCGATGCAACAGGTGATTGAAGACAAAAAATTCTGGGTTTAGCCTCGCCTGGCAGCACGCATTACAGCCAGTAGGCCTCAAATCTGTGGGTTACTCGTTGCTCCACAGGAGGCAGCTTCATGTAGTCGCCATAGGTGTGGGTGAGATAGTCGTCATAGCCTGCCATTGTCATGAACTTGCGGCCCTCAAACTCGATCTCGACCTGACGCTCCACATCGGCGGCCGGGAAGCACCCCTTGATGGTCAATGGCCCTGCCTCGGTGAGGTTGCACACGGTGTGCGTGGGCGATGAAGTAGCAATGAGGCGATATATCATTTTCTCCAGGTGTGTCACCGTCACTGGCAGCATCTTGTAGCAGCAATAGCCCAGCTTGGATCTCAACGGGTTGGATTTTGCGATTTTGCAACGACGTATCTTGTAGAGCAGTTTCTTTTTGTCAAATATGTGCTGCTGCACAGCGGGATCGTCGTCGATGTAGTCGAGCGGGAAAATGTCGACATACACACCTATCGTGAACCCTTGTGTTTCTTCCTCAACAAGCCGTGTAGAGGTGTCGACAAGTTTGGCAAAAGTGTAGAAGTACTTTTTCATGCGGTCGGGGGCGTAGATGCGGTATCGACCGTCGTCATGATACTGTTGCAGAAACCGCTCGTAGCTCGCGCGCGGCATGTAGATGTCGAGGTCGTCGTCCCAAGGAATGTAACCCTTGTGCCTCACAGCTCCCAGCAGGGTGCCACTGGAGAGAAAATAGGTGATATCATGTGCTGTGCAAAACTTGTGTATCTCGCACAAAATGTTCAATTGAATACTGCGCAGCTCCTTGATGTCGGTAATCTTTTTCATGATGCTTGCGGGTATTTGCGATGAGCAACAATGTCTTGTGCCGGGCTTCTGGCGCCAAAACACGCTGTGATTCATCAGCATAGCCGTGCTTGTTGCTTGTTTGTAGTATTGCAAAACTACACTTTTCCATCGAAATGGGCAAGCCGAAACTACACTTTTCCATCAAAATCGCCCCCCGAAAACTACACTTTTCCATCAAAATCGGCCACCTAAAACTACACTTTTCCGTTTTACCCGTGGGCAAAAGCGAGAGGCGGCCCTAAGCATCGCGCCAGTAGGCGGCAAAGTGATGGTGCACGCGCTGCTCGACGGGCGGCAGCTGCATGTAGTCGCCGTAGAGGTGGTGCAGGTACTCGTCGTAGCCCGGCATGGTCTTGTAGCGTTTGCCCTCAAAGTCCACCTCCACGCGCTCGCCCTCGATGCAATGGGCCGGGAAGCACTCGCGCTCCAGGGCATTGGCCTCGGTCATGTTGCACACGGTGCCCGTGGGCTTGTGGCCGGTGAGCGTGTGCCCGATGAGGCTGTCGATGGCCCGCAGCGGCAGCGGGAAGTAGCGGTATAGCAGGTAGCGCCATCGCGAGGCCAGGAAGTTGGGCTGCATCTTGCACCGGCGCATGCGGTAGATAAATTTCTTGTACTTCCACACCACGTGGCGGCGCAGCCAGCGGCAGTCGGTCACATAGTCGAGCGGAAAGATGTCGACATACACGCCCAGCTCGTAGCCCGGCACCTCGTCTTCGACCACCAGCGTGCGCCGGTCGACCACCTTGGCATAGGTGTAGAGGTAGCGCGTGGCCCGTCCCGGTGCAAGCAGGGCATAGCGCGGGTCGGGATCGCGGTAGGCGGCCAGCAGGCGGTTGTAGCTCTCACGAGGCATGAAAAGGTCGATGTCGTCGTCCCAAGGGATGTAGCCCTTGTGGCGAATGGCGCCTATGAGCGACCCGCATGCCAGGAAGTAGACGATGCCGTGCTTGTCGCAATAGGTGGTGATGTGGTCGAGCACAGCCAGCTGGATGCTGCGCAACTCGGCGATGGTGGCGATTTCTTTCATACAAATCAGATTTTTTTTCAGTTCCCTGCTACAAAGATAGCACACAATTGCCGAAATGCAAGACGACGCGGGGCTAAAAACCTTTTTACTTTGCGAGAAATCATTAACTTTGCAATTGCGATGGCAGAGACACTGAAAGAGAAAACGGCCAAGGGCCTGTTTTGGGGCGTGCTCAACAATGGGACAATGCAGGTGCTGAACGTGGTGTTCGGCATCTTCCTGGCCCGTTTGCTCTCGCCTGGCGACTATGGGCTGGTGGGCATGCTGGCCATCTTCACTGCCATAGCCGGCAACATCCAGAGTGCGGGTTTCACCAACGGGCTCATCAACCTCAAGCACCCCACGGCTGGCGACTACAACGCGGTGTTCTGGTTCAACATCACGGCCAGCCTGGTCATGTATGCCCTGCTCTTTGCTGCGGCACCGCTCATTGCCGCCTACTATCGCCAGCCGGCGCTTGTGGGACTCTCGCGCTTCACTTTCCTGGCCTTTGTGATGGGGGCATTCGGCATCGCCCACAACGGCTACATGATGAAAAACATGATGAACAAGGAGGTGGCCGTGTGCAACCTGCTGGGCATTTTGGTGTCGGGCACGGCGGGCATCGTCATGGCGCTCAAGGGCTTGGCCTACTGGAGCCTGGCCTGGCAGCAGGTGCTCTATATCGCGGTGGTCAACGCTGGCCGCTACTACTACACCTTCAAGCTGTGGCACCCCAGCCTGCATGTCGACTTCACGCCCATCAAGCAGATGTTCTCCTTCAGCGTGAAGATACTCATCACCACCATCATCAACTCGCTGAGCAACAATGTGCTCACTTTCATCTTCGGGCGCATCTTCAGTCTGCGCACCGTGGGCAGCTTCTCGCAGGCCTACAAATGGGACACCATGGCCTATACCTTTGTGCAAGGCACTCTGGGCCAGATTGCACAGCCCGTGATGGTGGCTGTCGAGGGCGAGAAAGACCGCGAGCAGCGTGTGATGCGCAAGATGATGCGCTTCACCGCCATGCTCTCGATGCCCGTGATGCTGGGCCTGGCCACGGTGTCGCATGAGTTCATCATCATCGCTTTGGGGGCCAAGTGGGCCCAGAGTGCCGCCATCATGCAGATTTTGTGCCTGGGCGGGGCCTTTGTACCCTTCTACACGGTGTATCAAAATCTGGTCATCAGCCACGGCCGCAGCGACATCTACATGTGGTGCAATGTGGTGCAGCTTGCACTGCAGGTGGGCATCATCTTGAGCTGCTACCGGCTGGGCATCTTGTGGCTGTGTGCCATATACTCGGTCTTCAACATTGCCTGGCTGCTGGTGTGGCACTACTACGCGCGGCGGCTGAGCGGCGTGCGCTACCGCGATGTGCTGGCCGATGTGCTGCCGTTTTTCCTCATCACCGCGAGTGTCATGGCTGTGACCTATGTGGTGACCCTGCCTCTCTACCACCTGGCGCTGCTGCTGGCTGCCCGCGTGGTGCTGGGTGCCGGGCTCTACCTGGGCACACTCAAGGTGCTCAGGGTGAAAATCTTTGAGGAAGCTCTCGATTTCCTCACAAAGCGAATGAAGAAATGATACACAACAACGATATCCAACAATGACGACGACGATGAAACATCCTGCCCAGGTCGATGTGGCCGAGCTGTCGCCCATGTGTATTGCCCACAGGCCTGCCAGGCTGGAGACCACGCCGCGGTGCCTATACAAGTAAACATGCTTATATATCTGCTGCAATGGAAATATCAATCGTAATACCAGTTTACAACAAGGCTGCCTACCTGGAGCGCTGCCTGGCGAGCATATTCCGGCAAGACTACGACGACTACGAGATCGTGGCCGTCGACGACGGCAGCACCGACGGCAGCGCCGCCCTGTGCGACAGCCTGGCCGCCGGCAACCCGCACCTCAGGGTGGTGCACCAGCCCAATGCCGGTGTGACCGCTGCCCGCCGCCGCGGCGTGGAGACGGCCCGGGGGCGGTACATCGTCTTTGTCGATCCCGACGACGAGCTCCTGCCCGGCGCCCTTGCTGCACAGCACCAGGCCATCGAGCGCACCGGGGCCGATGAGGTGATAGCCCCCTACTGCACCCAGCACGGACGCCTGCGTGACTCGGGCTGGCGCGGCTGGGTCGACACCGATGTGCTCATCGCCGACTTGCTGAAGACACACAACAGCTTTGCCGTGCTGTGGAGCGTCATCTTCAAGCGGCAACTGCTCGAGGACTGCCTGGGGGCACCGCGTGTCATCGTCGAGCGTGAAGACATCTTGATGCAGTTCAAGTGTCTGATGAAGAAGCCCAAGGTGTACTTTGCCCACCGGCCGGCCTACTGCTACCACGAGGGCTTGCCCAACGACCGTGTCGAGGATCTGGCCATGGTCAAGGCCTACGACCAGGAGCTCAAGGCCACCCTGTCGCCGCAGTGGGAGCGATGGAAAAGCGCCTATGTGGGACACCAGATCAAGGTGTACGAGAAGTTTGTCGACAAGCGCCAGTTTCACGTGTTGCGCGACTACTACAAGCCCCTGCGCCGGCAGTTGAGCAGCGACATCCCGCTTCAGGACCGCATCGTCATCATGTTGCCACCGCTTGTGGCCTACCCGCTGGTGCACTGCTACAAGCAGTTGCGGCGGCTATTGCTGCGATGATCACAATTTTTGCCCCCACGCCGCGTTTTCAACGATAGAAGAAACACAACAACATCAATACAACAAGAAAAACGTATCATGCAATGAAGAAGCTGATGAAACTCATGGTTGCGCTTGTCATTGTGACGGCAAGTGCAACCGCCCTGCAGGCCGAGGTGGTCGACAACGCCTACTTCACCGTCACCACGCCCGACGACAGCTGGCTGGCCGGCAACGACGGCGGTGCCTTGCAGTCGATAGGGGCGCGGGCCATCCTGTATCGCAACGACGCGCAGCATCGCGTGATGGAGCTGGCACGCATCGATTGCATCGACGGCGCCTTTGAGCCGCGAGAGTACCTCAAGGAGCTCATTGTGAGCCGCCAGGACGCCTTCTCGCGCGGCGTGAAGCAATTTGGCGCGATAGCCGATACCACTTTTCTCGGCTACAAGGCCCAGTGTGTGCACTTCGAGAAATTCCAGAACCAGGGCACCTATGCCTGCACGGCCATTGCCTTCAATGCTGGCTTCACGACTTTTCTCATCTTGCAAGGCTACCGCGCCGACCAGGCCAACGTGGTGGGCTGGATACTGTCGAACGCATTGAAAATAAAGGTCAACGCTACGCCGCTGGCCACCGTGGCCCAGTATGTTGCCGCTGCCAGCGCCGTGCTGGCCAGGCACCGGCTGCCCATCTACAACAACGAGTATCTCGACCACGTGGGCCTGTCGAGCGACTCGACCACAGTCGAGATGGAGGTGGTGATACCCTACACGCGTGCCGATGCCATCGTGGTGCCCACCTTTGTACAGGCCATGCGCGACCACGTGATGAAGACCTTCAGGCAGCAAGCTGCGCTCAACTTGCTGTATGCCGCCATCGTGCGCGAGCGCAAGGCCCTGCGCTACACCTATGTCGACAACGACATGCACGACATAGGCACCCTGCTCATCACGCCGCCCGAATATGAAATACTGCTCAAGCCATGACCATGCGACTGCCTGCCCTGATCCTGGCCGCTGTGCTGTGCCTCGTCGTGCACGCGCATGAGGCTGCCACAATCGTGCCCACGCCCGTGCAACTCATCGAGGGCACTGGCACCTGCAAGCTCGACACCGTGACTGTCGACTGCCGCGACGCAGCCTTGCTGCCAGCGGCGCAGTACCTGGCTCAGAGCCTTGCCGGGCGAGCGACGGTGGCCGCCACAGGTGGCCGCGCCACGCCGGTAAAACTCGCTCTCGACACCACGCTCGAGGCCAGCCAGTACCGTCTCGACATCGCGCCAGGCCACATCGACATCACCGGCGGCGACTACAGCGGCGTGGCCTGCGGCATTGCCACACTGCGGCAGCTGCTGCCCGCAGCCTCGGGCAGCATCGAGGTGCCCTGCCTGCGTATCACCGACAAGCCGCGCTACGGCTGGCGTGGCCTGCTGCTCGACAGCTCGCGCCACTTTTGGAGCGTCGACGAGGTGAAGCGCCTGCTCGACCTCATGGCCTGCTACAAGCTCAACCGCCTGCACTGGCACCTGGTCGACGACGAGGGCTGGCGCATCGAGATCAAGCGCTATCCACAGCTCACCGGGCAGGGGGCTTTCCGACCTTTCGACAGTCACGACCTGGGCTGCGAGGAGCGTGCAGCCCGCGAGCACAATGCCGACTTGCGCGTCGACCGCGCCAAGATGAAGGTCGACGAGCACGGCGACTCGGTCTACGGCGGCTACTACACCCAGCGACAGCTGCGCGACGTGGTGGCCTATGCCCGCGAGCGCGGCATCGAGATCATGCCCGAGGTCGACTTTCCTGGCCACAGCCGCATGGCCACCACCGTGTTGCCCTGGCTCTCGTGCCAGGGCGAGCCGTCGAGCACGCTGTGTGTGGGCAGCGACGCGACGCTGCAATTCTGCAAGAACGTGTACGACGAGGTGATCGACATCTTTCCCTTTGCCTATGTGCACATGGGCGGCGACGAGGTCGACAAGCGCAACTGGCAGTCGTGCCCGCGGTGCCGGCAGCGCATGAGGCAGTGCGGCATCGCCAGCATCGAGGGTCTGCAAGGCTGGTTTGTGCGCCAGCTCGAAGCCTACTTCAACGCCAAGGACCGGCACCTCGTGGGCTGGGACGAGATTGCCGACGACGGGCTGGGCACTGGCAGCGTGGTGCAGTGGTGGCGCGGCTGGAACAAGGGTGTGGTCGAGCGCGCCACGGTCCAGGGCAAGCAAGTGATATGCTCGCCCACCACGTGCCTCTACTTCGACTACGGTCAGGACGACGGCACCATCGACGAGATACTGCGCTACGATCCCCGCTCGACCGCTGGCCTGAGTGCAGGACAGCAACAGCTCATACTGGGCATGCAGGGCAACACGTGGTGCGAGTGGATAGCCACCGAGGCCCGACTGCAATACCAGGTGATGCCGCGCATGATTGCCCTGGCCGAGCGCGTCTGGACCAGCGACACCTGCCGCGAGCGTGTGGTGGCCCGCTTCCACGAGAAATTGCCGGCACAGCTCGAGCGCCTCGACGCCTTGCACGTGCGCTACAAGCTGCCCGACATCACCGGCGTGAGCGAGCACACACTCTACAACGGCCACGGCGTGCTGTGGCCCGCGATTGCCTACGGCAAGGCCACCCTGCGCTACACCACCGATGGCACTGTGCCTACCTGCCAGTCGCCAGCCATCACCGGCCCCGTCGAGGTCACCCGCGACACGCACTTCACTATAGCTTCGTTCAGACCCGACGGCAGCCGCAGCGACATGGTTACCGCCACCTATGCCCAGGCCCGCTACATGCCAGCGCTCGACGTGTCCCCCAAGACCGACGGCCTGCTGGTAGAGTGGCACCGCAACACTGGCGGCGACCATTGCAGCGACATCGCCCGGGGCGCGCTCATCGCCCGGCTCGTGAGCCCGGCCGTGCAGCTGCCGCCAGCTATCGACCACGACTACAGCGTGATCTTCAAGGGTTACCTCTATGCCCCGGCCGACGGCATCTATGAGTTCGTCCTGGGCAGCGACGATGGCAGTCAGTGGCTCATCGACGGCACGTTGCTCATCGACAACGACGGCCCCCACAGCACTGTCGTGAGGCGTAACCAGGCTGCCTTGCGCCAGGGCTGGCATGCCACCGAGGTGCACTACTTCGACTACAACGACAACGGCGGCACGCTGCACGCCACTGTGAGGTGTGTCGACAACCCCGCCCTGCAGGTAACCTACAAGCACTAAGAAAAAATTAGGTAAAAAACTTGCGCAATTGCAAAAATAGCAATACCTTTGCATCGCTTTTACGGAGAATCGCTAGCTCAGCTGGTAGAGCACAACACTTTTAATGTTGGGGTCATGGGTTCGAGCCCCATGCGGTTCACAACTACACAAATTGGCGCAATGTATTGGTCTTCACAGTACATTGCGTTTTTCTTTTATGATTCCCTAAATATCTATTTCTTACCCCTTACCGGGGCTTGGCGGCGGTGGGTCGCCCCCGTGCTACACGTCGACAGTGGCTGCTCTGGTGTAGCCGGTCACCGGGCCGTGACTGCTGTAGGCCAGCTGGTTGCAGTGCATGGTAGTGCCGCCCACGCGTGTGCCCTCGCCGGCGTTGTAGTGGGTGTGCCCATATATCCAGTGGTCGATGTGGTGCTGCTCGATGTAGCGGGTCATGTCGACAACAAAGGCATCGCTCAGGCCGTTGGGCTTGTAGCGCGGGTCCTCGAGCAGCATGGGGCAGTGGTGGGTCACCACCACCTTGCAGCGGGCGGTAGAGCGGCGCAGTGCCTCGTCGAGCCAGCGGGTGCAGTGCTCGTGCAGCAGGCTGTAGTCGCCTGCCTCGAGCAGGCGGCCGCCGCAGTCGATGTGCCGGCAGTCGCTCATGCCCTCTTGCACCAGTGCGGCGTTTTGGGGTGCTATTCTGGTCCACATGGTGGTGAGCAGCACCTCGACATCGCCCAGCATCACGCTGCAGTTGTTGCAGTAGTGCACGTTGGGTCGCAGAGCCAGGTCGTAGTCGCCCTGGAGGGTCGACAGCACGTCGCAGCCGCCGTAGTACTCATGGTTGCCGGGCACGATGAGCGTGAGGCGGTAGTTGCGGCTGCACCAGTCGATAAAGGGAGGCACCTGGGCGCTCTCGCCGGCCGGCAGGTGCATGATGTCGCCTGCCAGCAGCAGCACCTCGCCCGCCACGGCGGGCATGTGGCCGGCGAACCACTGCGAGAGGGGGCGGTTCTCCAGGTGGAGGTCGCTGGCATATTGCAGCTTCATCACTGCAGGCGGCTCAAGGCAGTTGCAATTCTCGACACGGCACCCACGATATCCTTGTCGTCGGTGGCATAGCTCAGGCGCAGGTGGCCCGGGCAGGCAAAGGCATCGCCACTCACAGTGGCCACGTGGGCCTCGTTGAGCAGGTAAAGGGCCAGGTCGGTGGCGTCGTTGATCACAGTATCTCCGCATTTCTTGCCCAGGAAGGCTTTCACGCTGGGAAACACGTAGAAGGCACCGTCGGGCACATTCACCTCGATGCCTGGAATGCCGCGCAGCAGACTCACAATGAGGTTGCGGCGGCGCTCAAAGGCTGCACGCATGGTCTCGACACACTCTTGCGAGCCCCTGTAGGCCGCCTCGGCAGCCTTTTGGGCTATCGACGAGGCGCCGCTGGTGTACTGGCCCTGGAGCTTGGTCACAGCCTTGGCCAGCCACAACGGGGCGGCCACATAGCCTATGCGCCAGCCCGTCATGGCATAGGCCTTCGACACGCCGTTGACGATGGCTACCCGGCCGGCCACCTGGGGAAATTGGGCAATCGACTCGTGGCCGCCCACATAGTTGATGTGCTCATATATCTCGTCGGCAAGCACCAGCACCTGGGGGTGAGCTCCCAGCACCTGGGCCAGCGCCTGCAATTCGCCCTTGCTGTAGACGGCGCCTGTGGGGTTGGAGGGCGAGCACAGTATGAGCAGCTTGGTCTTGGGCGTGATGGCGGCCTCGAGCTGCCGGGGCGTCATCTTGAAGCCTTGCTCCATCGAGCAGGGTACCTCTACGCAGGTGCCGCCGGCCAGTATCACCATCTGCATGTAGCTCACCCAGGCCGGCGTGGGTATCACCACCTCGTCGCCAGGGTTGATCATGCTCATCACCACATTGCACAACTCGTGCTTGGCACCGTTGCCCACCACGATTTGCTCGGGGGCGTAGTGCACGCCGTTTTCGTGTTGCAACTTGTCGCTTATGGCCTGGCGCAGCGACAGGTAGCCGCCCACGGGCGTGTAAAACGAGAAGTTGTTGTCGATAGCGCTTTTGGCGGCTTCCTTGATGTGCTTGGGAGTGGGAAAATCGGGCTCGCCTACCGAGAGGTTGATCACGTCGATGCCTTGTGCCTTGAGTTGACTGCTCTTCTGCGACATGGCCAGGGTGGCCGATGGTTGAAGAGCCATAATGCGGTCGGAGATTTGATTCATTTTCTGTGTTGCTGTGTGTCAGTTTAAATTTCGGGGCAAAATTACGTAAAAACCGCCATGTGTCAAAAATGTATTGCATTTTTTAGACTATTTTTTGCGATTGGCGTCATTTTGCCGCAATTTTGTTTCATATTGTAGAACGATGTCATATTTATGTGTTGCTTGGTTGCAGGTTGACTGCCGCCTTGGCCTGGCGAGCATTGGGAGGGAAAATTCGCCCGCTGGTGGGCACAAAAATCATTAATAGTCGATTGAATGTTAGAATATTTTAAACTTTTGGCCTAAATTTGCATCAATAAGGAAAAAGGACACTAAATTTTTACAACAATGAGACGCAATCTTTACATCATATCGGCCCTGGTGGCAATAGCCCTGAGTGCGGCATCGTGCAGTTTTCTCGTGAGCGATCCGGGATATGACGAAGTGGTGACCTATGGCAGCCCCTACTACTATGGCGGCGACACCTACTATGTGTACAACAACTACTACTACATGCCCTACTACGACGGCGGGCACTACCGCGTGCGCCGTGTCGACGCCCCGCCCCGTAGCGGCTACTATGGCCACAACGATCGCTATGGCAACGACGTGTACAGCAACCGCCCCTCTCGCCCCAGTGGCGACTATCGCAACAGCAACAACGGCCACTTGAATGGCCGCCGCCCGGGCATGGGAGGCGTGCAGGGATCGGTTACGCGCCCCGACAATGAGCGTCCCGGCGTGGACCGCCCCGACAGTCGCCGTCCGGGCATCTCGCACCCCGACGTGAGCCGCTCGGCCACCAGTATGCCCTCCAGCGTGAATAGCAGCGAGCGCAGCTATACCTCGATGCCTGCCACGACGAGCCGGCCGTCGACGACGGGCTCGGGCAGCAATGCCGGCGGCGGTCGCCGCCCTGGCTATGCAACAGGCAGCAGCACCGCGCCCAGAACCACCACTGCTCCCAGCAGCACCGTCACCCGGCCTGCAAGCGTGAACCGCTCGAGCGTGACCAGCCCCAGCGTGAACCGCTCAAGCTCGGTCACCACAGCCCCCACGCGCAGCTACACGCCGGCACCGGCCCAGTCGAGCCACTCGAGCTACAGCACGGGCAGTAGCAGCCACTCGGGCACCAACTCGGGCACCAACGTGAGCGGCGGCCGCCGTCGTTGACGACGCCCCCCCCCTCGTCATGACTCCCGCACACAAGAGAGCGGGCTGTGCACACTACACGCGGTGGCACAGCCCGCCCTTGCTTTGCTCGCAGGCTTGTGTGTCGTGGCTCATGGCCTGCTGCTTCACAACTGTAATTAGTATCCTGGATTCTGCTTGCAGCCCGTGATGGCCAGGAAGTCGCCGGGCAGGGGGAAGCACGTGCTCCACCCGTTGGCCTCGTCGGGCAGCGGCGTGTGGTGGGTATAGGCGCGGGCAAACTCGCCGAAGCGTATCAGGTCGTTGCGACGCCACCCCTCCCACGAGAGCTCGAGCATGCGCTCGTCGAGCAGCGTGGCCAGTGTGGCGTGGCGCGGAGACTCGCCCACACGGCGGCGCACCATGGCCAGGTACTCGTCGCCGTTCTCGCCGTTGCGCACCATGGCTTCGGCGCGCATGAGCAGCACGTCGGCATAGCGGAAGAGCACAATGTCGTTGTCGCTCTGGTTGCCGTCTTTGGTGCCCGTGGGGTCTACTTCATATTTCTTCATGCGGGCCCCGGCTGTTTTTTCGTGTGGGTCGCCCGAGAGGTCGAGCTTCACGGCCATGGGGTAGTACTTGAGCGGCGTGCCGTCGTCGAGGGTCACCAAGCGCCCGTTCAGGTCGCGCACCTGGTCGCAATAGTAGCTCATGGCCAGGCGTGCGTCGGCCGTGTCGGTGCCGTACCCGAAGGTCTTCATCGCCTCGACGGTGGCGCTCGAGCCGTTCTCGCCGTTTAAGCCAAGGGCTGCGGCGTGGTTGTAGTGGCGTGAGCGGAACAAGTACTTGAATTGGTTCTGGTACAGGTATTTGTCCATGGGAATGACAAAGATGTTTTCGCGCGACTTCTCGTTGTGTACGGCAAAGTTTGCCGTGTAGTCGTCTTCGAGCCGGTAGCCCATGCCGGCTATCAGGTCGCAGTAGTGCTCGGTGGCCTGCCAGGCGTTGAGCTGGCGGCCGTCGATGTTGAAGTAGATGTTGCTGCCGCTGGGCCTCACGCCGTCGGTCCAGTCGTCGTCGCTGTACACCTCGGCATTGAGCATGAGCTTGGCGAGCAGGAAGTAGCAGGTGGCGGCGTTGATGCGGCCATAGTACTTGCCCTGCCAGTTGCTGCGCTCGCCGGTGAGGTGCGCGGCGCAGTCTTGCAGCTCGCCCACGATGTGCTTGTACACCGTCGAGCGCTCTTGCAGCTGCATCTGGGCCACGGTGGGATGGCTCGTGCTGTAGAGCGGCAGACGGCCGTAGAGGTCGATGGCATAGAAGTAGAACATTGCACGCAAGGCCCGTGCCTCGTAGCGCCAGTAGGCGGTGTTGTCGCTCTGACCGTGCGCCTTGGCATAGGCGTCGATGTGCTCCAGGGCGCTGTTGCACATGATGATCGACTTGAACAGGTACTTCCACGTGTCGCCTATGCAGTCGGTGCCGGTGCCCCAGCTGTGGCGAAACAGGTTCTGCCACAGCCCGCCGTCGTACCAGTCGGCTCCGCGCGTGGGCAGTATGGCCTCGTCGGTGGTAAACTCGTTCAGGTCATACACGCCGCGTGCCGTGCCCTGCAGGCCCTCGCTGTCGTTGTGGCCGCCCACGTTGTTGTAGAGCGCCGCCACAGCGTTGAGATAGAGCTCGGTCTCGTTTTTATAGGCTTCGTCCTCCTTGATTTGACTGCTGGGGTCTTCCTTCAGGAAGTCGTTGCACGAGGTGAGACACGCCGTCGCGGCAACTGCCAGCATGAGGTTGATGATGTATCTTTTCATTAGTCAATGTGTTTTTTTTCCTTTTTTAAGGTAAACCTTGGCCACTCCCAAAGTTACAATTAAATTTTTATTAACTCAAAACAACTCAGCCAGTTTTAATCGCAACAAGCGATTTAATTTTAGGCTTTGGTTTGTGACAAATGTTTTGTTGTTTTTCTCGGCCGACAAGGCCTGCCATTGTTTGCTGCTGCTGTGATGGGTGTGATGCCCACTGAACCATGTCACAATCTACACTGCCGTCGACCTACAGCCGCACGTTTTATCACTACACATAGAGATTCCTTCAAAGGTTTAAGTTGCGCATGGCTACGTGCCGATAGATGGCTGCCGCGATCCATAGGCCAAGTATTAAAGCCAGTATCAAGTGTTTATATTCTATGAAATACATCATCATGAAACTGATGCAGTTGTCGCTTGATTGCATGTAACTGAGCGCTTTGCTGCCGTTGAACATTTCATTTTCAAATTCACGCAGCGCTTTGCATATCTCAAAAGCGGTAAAGTGTCTTGCGTCGCGCCATTGCACTATTCTGTCACTATTTTTGGCATTGCCCACGCGTTGCATTGTCACCAGCGCCTCACCATCTATGTTGCTCCCGCGAGGATAGTACCTGAAGCTTATCAATTTCTTGCAGTTTCTTAGATAGTATTTGGCCGAATAGCAATGATAATTGCCGTAATAGGTCTCTGGCTTGAATATTTCATCATGCGGCACTGCCTTCCTGAATTGCGAGTTGTGCAGGTAGCACTGTTCAACCTTCGACTTGATGGCTGTGTCGCTGTCGGGCGAGGAGACCACATAGTGTATTTCATAACCGCCCATCTTTGAGAGCACAAATAGAATTATCCATGCTAAAAACATGAGAGGAAACAAATTTGGATTATTGTTAAGAAACTTCAATATCCCGTTTTCCCATAGGCTTGTTGCCTTATTTGTTGCATGCGTGTCAACCTCGTTTTGTGTGGCGGCACGTCGACACCTGCATCTACAAAGAATAGCAATTGCTGTCCATAGTCCTAAAATGAGTCCAAGCAGAACCATCCTGTATTCTAAGAAGAAAATTATGACCAGAACATAAAGATTAGCCTTGTCTTCGACATAACTGATTTGGCTGTATTCACCGCCTAACATTTCCTTTTTAAATTCATTCGCCGCTTGGTATACATCTGTTGGTCTGAAATCTTGTGGCTCGTTCCAAGCAACAATTTTGTCGACATGCAACGAGTCTTTTATGCTTGTCAGCAAGAGAAATGGTTTTCGGGGAGTGTGCCCAGTTGTTGCTGGATAATACTTGAAATCTATATTTTTCTTGCATGTTTTGAGATAATAACTTCCTGAGAAATAGTCAGGTTCTTTGGAATTGCCGTAATGCGCGACTGGCTTGAATATTTCATCGTGTGGCACTGCCTTTCTGAATTGCAAGTTGCGCAGGTAGCACTGTTCAACCTTCGACTTGATGGCTGTGTCGCAATTGGGCGATGTTATGTTGTAAGTCAGGTCACCACCTCCAGCCTTCGACAAGAAATATAGCATCAGCCATAGCCAAAAGCAAAGGCAGAATAGCCTTCTAACTCGGTTTAAGACAGGTTGACGTCCTTTCATTTTGTTACATTTTGAATGTATTTGAGTGTCCCCACGTTACTAAACAATGCATAGACTGCCATTGCCCATCTCACCTTGGAGGAAAACACGTTGAAATTGTTTTGCTTCATTACGAGGAACGCATTTGCAGATAGTAAAATGTCGGCTTTTTCTGTTTCTGGCTGCAAAATGACTCCCATGGGACCATGTGCACCAACCTTGCCAGTGAACTTGCATGGCTGCACGCCGGCGGCTATGGCACTGGGGCCGTGCAGCATGCCGTAGGGGTAGTAGCTGTTCACCTCCTCCAGGGTGCCGTCGTCGGCCACCACGGCGCGCACGTTGCCCTGGTAGTCCTTCACATAGTAGCGGTAGCCCGTCGAGTCCCTGTAGCCCGCGTCGTTGACCAGGTGCTCCACCCGCAGCTTGCGCCCGTCGGCGTTAACGCAAATGCTTTTGTGTCTGTCTTTTAGTTGCACAAACTGTGATGGTCCGGGCATGTCACTTTTACAAATAAAGTTGAATTGTGTTGTTATTCTCACGTTTCTGTAGTTAATGAGCATTCCAATTATAATATTTGTCAATTAATTTAAGCACAGCTTCATTTGGTATCAATCCGTCATCTTTATCATGTTGTTCTTTAACCCATTCTAAAAATTTGCGATATATTTCTGGGCGCATTCTCTCTTGTGGAAGGAACTTTACCCCCACCTTTTTTAACACGATGCCATCAGGCAGAGTGGCCTGTGGGTGGACTGAAAATTCAAAATCCCTTATTCTCAAATTCCGGCAATTAGTGTTGACAAATATTGTATCTGAATTCTGTAAAAAAGGGAAAATCATATGGATGTTGGCACATTTCAGACTTCGATAGGGTGGCACTGTATAAGAATTGGAAAATGCCCTTGTAGAAGTGACACTGTCAACAATTATTTGCCTATGAGACTCTATGTCTTTAAACGAAGGACTTATCACATGGAAGTAAACAGTATCGCAAAACGACAATTGGGCATTTCTAAAAGCTTTGCTAACGTTATTTTTGATTATAAGTTGATCCTTTCCCAAGAAATTAATAGTCAAATTTCTTTTTGGAGAATCTCTGAAACAATATTCATATGGAAAAAAACCATAGAATTGGAAAAAAGTCTCACTATAACGGTCAACGATATCATTACTGGCTTGACATTTTATGTTAGTGCAAAACAATATATTTGACACCATTGATATAGCTGCCACGAATCTGTAAAAACACTTGCTATTTTTTATACCAATCATCACCAAAATCTCTATATAGATATCCTTTATTCTTCTGGAAAAGAAGTTTTAAATAATTTTTGTCGATTTGTTTAATTAATTTCGTACTAACTTGCACAAAGGTTTAATATGACGTTGCCACTAAGATAATTAATATTTTGAAATGCAAAATATTAAGGCATGTTTTGCAACATAATATTTGAAGGGCCATTGTGGGGGCGGGGGTCAGAATGTGAGTTGCACGCCCAGGGTGTAGGTGCGGGCCAGGGGATACACGTTTTTGTCGTCGAGGCCCAGGGTGCTGCCCACAGTGCTGCTGTTGATCATGGGGGTGAGGCCCGAGTAGCTGGTGATGGTGGCCAGGTTGTTGCACGTGAGGGCCACGCGCAGGCTCTTCACATATTTGCGTGCTGTCTCGCGCAGGGGCACGTTGATGCCTATGGTGAGGTAGTCGAAGTTCACATAGTCGCCTTTCTCGAGCCAGTAGTCGGTGGCCGTCTGGTCCATGATGTTGCTGGCTGGTGCCTTTGCCAGCACGTTGTAGCCGGGCAGCGAGTTCATGTTCATGTAGGTGAGTGCGGTGCCGTTGTAAATCTTGTGGCCGAAGGCGCCGTTCACCTGCAGCGAGATGTCGAGCAGCTTGTAGCGCAGCGACACGTTGGTGCCCATGAGCACCTTGGGTATGGCCTGGCCGCACACGCGGCGGTCTTTGTCGTTGGAGATGTCGATGTTGTGGTCGCCGTCGAGATCGGCGATTTCATAGGTGTAGCCGCCCTTGCCATTGCTCTTGAGCCCTGTGCAGTGGGGCAGGTAGAACACGCCCAGGGGCTGGCCCACGATTTGGTACACGATGTGGTTGTAGCCGCCGTGGAAGCCGGCGCCGTTGAGGCTGGCAATGTCTTTAAATGTCGGGCCCTCGATGTCGTAGTCGCCATACTTGCCGCTCAGGCTCAGCAACTTGGTTTGCTGAAATGTCCAGTTGGTGTTGATGTTGAGCTCCAGGTCGCGAGTGTGCACCGGTGTGAAGCCCAGCGAGAGCTCCAGGCCGCGGTTGCGCATGCTGCCCAGGTTGGCAAGCAGGTTCTTGTAGGGGAAGGGTGGGGTGCTCACGTCGTACATGTAGAGCATGTCGCACGTCTTGGAGTTGTAATAGGCCAGGGTGGCAATGATGCGGTTCTCGAGCAGGGCTGCCTCCAGACCCAGGTTCACGGTTTTGCGTGTTTCCCACTTCAAGTCGGGGTTGGCGTTGCGCAGCGAGGCCATCGACACGGCCGCCTCTTGCCCCACGGGTACCACGGCGCTGGGCTCCATGATGTTCATGCTCATGTAGTTGTCGATGCCGCCCTGGTTGCCCGACCATCCGTAGCCCACATTGAGCTTCAGGTTGGCGAGCCAGCTGGCGCAGCCCTGCATCCAGGGCTCGCGGGTCACGGCCCAGCTGGCCGATACCGAAGGGAAATAGCCCCACTTGTGGTTGTCGCCAAACTTCGACGACCCGTCGGCGCGCAGGGTGGCGGTGAGGTAGTAGCGGCTGGCGTAGTCGTAGCTGGCCTTGCCCATCACCGAGGCCATGGTGGGCTGGCTCTTGTAGCTGCCGGTGCCCTCCCACAAGGTGAGGGCGCCTGCTTGTATTGAGTTGTAGCCCAGTGTGTTGTCGCTGAAGTTGGTGGTAGTGGTGTGGAAGCCGGTGTAGGTGTCGCGCTGTGCCGAGGCCAGCGCGGTGAGGTTGATGTGATGCACGGTGGCCAGCAGCTTGTCGCAGTTGAGCACGATGTTGCCCATGAGTTGCTCGGCCTTGTCGGTGCCACGGTAGGCCTGGCCGTGGGCCCAAATGGTGGTGGGCAGGTATTGCGAGCGCTCGGTCTCGTTGTGGCTGTAGGCCCCGAAGATGTCGAGCTTGAGTCCCGGCAGGAGGTCGAACGTGAGCTTGGCGTGGGTGGTCATGTGGGTCGCCTTGTCGCTGGTGCGGCTGTCCATGAGCGCCAGCGGGTGGGTGATCTGGTTGGCATAGGTGAAGCCGTCGTAGCCGCCGCTTGCATTGCGGCCCTTGTAGTAGGTGGGATTCCACGTGGCGGCGCTGTAGAAGGTATTCTGCTGGTCGTAGACGGCGGTGGCGTTTTTCTGAATGTTGCCAAACATGCCCACGTCGATGTGCAGCAAGTTGTCGAACATCGACTGGTGCATGCTCATGTTGCTGGTGAAGTTGCGCATGCGCTCGTGCACAATCACGCCCTCGTGGTCGATATAGCCCAGGGCCACGCGGTAGCCGTTGCTGGTGTTGCCGCCCGAGAAGGCCACGTGGTGGTCGTGCTGGAAGCCGGTGTGCTCTATGGCCTTCTGCCAGTTGGTGTTGTAGCCCTTGTCGATGAGCATGAGGCCACGGCTGGTGCACGCCTCGCGATAGCCGTCGGCCCCGAGCATGTCGAGGTTTTTGTACACCGCGGTGATGCCTGTGGAGCCGTTGTAGCTCACGCGCGCTGCGCCGGCTGTGCCTTTCTTGGTGGTGACCTCGATCACGCCGCTGGCGCCGCGGCTGCCATACATGGCGGTCTCGGTGGCGTCGCTCAGTATCTTGAAGCTCTCGATGTCGGCCGGGTAGATGCTCGACAAGGTCGACAGGTTGCCCAGCACGCCGTCGATGATCACGAGCGGGTCGTTGCCGCCGGTGAGCGAGGTGGTGCCGCGCAGGCGCACGGCGCTCATGGCGGCCACGCCGTTGTTGCTCTTCTGAATGGTGAGGCCGGCCACACGGCCGTTGATGGCCTCGAGCGGGTTGGTCACCTGCTCGCGGTTCATGCCCCGCTCGGTGATGGTCTTGTTGTCGAGACTGTACTTGAGCGAGTCGCGCAGCGTGGTTTGTGCCTGGGCTGCCGTGCAGCACAGCGCAAGCCCAAGTGCGATGAGGGTGAGTCGAGAGGTTGACATGTTGTTGGTTTTTTTCTTCTTGGTTTAATCGTTGCTGTGGGTGTAAAATGGCTGGACGGGGCGGCGTCACTCGACCACTGCGGCAAAGCCGCCGCCTGGGGCCAGGTGCAGCTTGAGCCGCGCAGGCACCTTCATGCCCGTACGCATCACATAGTCGCTGGCGCTCTTGTCGCAGTTGATGCCGTCGCAGTACAGCGTCATGGTCTTGCCCTGCAGGAAGCCCAGGTCGATGTCGATGTCGCGTGCCTGCCAGTTGGTGATGCCGCCTATGTACCAGGTGCTGCCCTTGCGGCAGGCCTCGATCACACACTCGCCCACCTTGGCCTCGAGCACGCGGCGCTCGTCCCAGGTCACGGGTATGCCGGCGATGAAGCGGGTGCACTCGGGGTTGGCCTCGTAGGCCGTGGGGGCGTCGCACAGCATGTTGAACGGCGAGTCGAAGATGACATACAGGGCCAGCTGGCGGCAACGCGTGCCCTGGCTCATGGGCTCGCTGTAGACCGGCCTGTAGTTGCTGCGCGTGGCGTTGCGCATGGCGCCCTGGGTGTAGTCGAGGGGACCCACCACCTGGCGAATGAACGGCAGCAGGGTCTCGTGGCGCACTTCGTCAAATTGCTTCAGTGTCGACCATTTCACCTGCTCCAGCCCGGCCACGGCCTCAAAGTTGAGCACGTTGGGGTAGGTGAGGGTGAAGCCGTTGGGCACGGGGGCGCCGTGGAAGTCGAGAAACAGGTGATAGCGGGCCGCTGTGGTGGCCGCACGCTGCAAGAATCGCATCACCTGCTGGTCGTTGCGGTCCATGAAGTCGACCTTGAAGCCCTTGATGCCCATCTCGCTGTAGGTCTTGCACACCTGCTCCATGTCGCGGTCGAAGGCCACATAGCCCGCCCAGAGCACGAGCCCCACGCCCTTTTGCTTGGCATAGTTGCACAGCGCGGGCAGGTCGATTTCGGGCACCACCTGAAACAGGTCGGCCTTCTTGTTCACGGCCCATCCCTCGTCGAGAATCACATACTCGATGCCGTTGCGGGCGGCAAAGTCGATATAGTACTTGTAGGTCTCGTTGTTGACACCTGTCTTGAAGTTCACGCCCTTCAGGTTCCAGGCATTCCACCAGTCCCAGGCCACTTTGCCGGGTTTCACCCAGCTGTAGTCGCCCGTGGGCTTCTGGGCCAGGTCGCGGGTCACGGTCTGGGTGAGCAGGTCGCCGTCGTTGCGCGAGAGCAGCATCATGCGCCAGGGCAGCGCGCGCTTGCCAGCCACCTTGGCAATGTAGGGCTGCCACTCGGTGGCCACGCGCTGCAGCATGTTGTGGCCGCCCTGGTGCTCGGTCTTGACCACGCGTGGAAACCAGAACTGCACTGTTGTACCCCCAGTGGGCACCACAAAGGTGCCGGGATAGTCGAGCACGTTGTACTCGCCCAGCAGCATCTTCTTGCCGCCGTCGAGCTCGATGAGCATGGGCGCCAGCCCCAGGTGCTGGCTGTTGAGCCGCGACAGGTTGTCGTGGGTGTAGGTGTTCTCAAACGAGCACATGGCCTGCTTCTGGAACGAGGTGGCCTTGCTGTCGCGAGAGTTGGCCAGGGCCTCATAGGCCTTGTAGTCGCCAGCCAGCCTGAACTGTGCAATCTCGTCGGCAATGATGAGCGAGTCGCTGCACTCGGTCTCTACACGGTAGGCCACCCCCATGTCGTAGAGGCGAAACACGACGCGGCACTGCGGCCACTGGGCGGTGAGCGTGTTGTAGGCCCCCTTGGCGTCCTTGGTAGTTTTCACGCTCTTGAGCTTGCGGGCGTCGACGGCCATCGTCTTGCCGCCTGCCAGCAGCAGGCCGGCATCGATGCGCTCCACGACGGTTGCCCCGTCGTAGTCAACGCTGTAGTATACCTTGCCATCGGTCTCGGCCATGGTCACTTTCACTTTTCCGTCGGGCGATGTGGCCCAGTATGGCTTCATCGCCTGGGCCTGGGTCGCGGCCAGCAGCAGGCACAACAGTGCTCTGAGTAGGTGTTTCATGAGGTGGAATATTTTTATGTTGTTGATGGTTTGTTTCTTTTTCAATTTTTCCTGATGTTGCATGAGTAGAGTGGTGTCACAGCAACCTCTCATAGGCGATGCGCTCCCCGTCGGGAAGCTGCACCGTGCCGCAACGCTCGAAGCCCAGCTTGGGCAGGATGTGCAACATCTGCACGTTGTCGTGGTTGGTGTCGATGCGCATGCTCTCCAGCCCCATGCAACGGGCCGCGCGCATGGCCAGGGTGAGAAACGTGCTGGCCAGGCCGCGGCCCGTGAGCTGCGGGTCGATGCCCAGACGGTGCACCACGGCATATCGGCAGTGGCCCGAGTCGCTCTCGGTGAGCCACCGGCCCTCGATGCTGTCGTAGCACTTGTCGCCTGTGGCGATGAGCGCGCAGTAGCCTGCGATGACGCCGTCGAGCAGCAGCACCCGGCCCACGCCGGCCGCCGTGTCGGCCGCCACTGTGGCAGGGTTGGGGTAGCCGTGCTGCCACTGGTCGCGCCCCTGGCGCCGCATGACCTGCACCTCGGCCTCGAGCAGGCGCCATATCGCGCCCTCGTCGGCCTCGACAGCCTTTCTAATCGTTGCTGTCGTCGCCATTGCTCTCGCCCTCGCCGGCGGTCTCTATGGGGTTGGCAGCCATGATGGCCTTGGCCGTCTCCAGGTCGCGGCGCAGCACCACAACCTTGTAGTTGCCCTCGTTCATCATGTGAAACAGTGCGTTGGCTGTAGAGTCGCCCAGCACGCCTGCCGTGAGCCCGTTGTCTTCAAGCACGCCCTTCACAATGTTGGCGTCGATCTCGTTGCCATACTCGGCAAACACGACCACATCGTTGTCTTTTTCCATGTCGCCTTGGTTTTTAATCCTTTTAATCTATTATTCTACAAATATACCTGTTTTTTTGAGATTTCTTGTCGTGTTTATGCTCAAAATATTACTTTTATTTCCACCAAAGCCTCACGAGGGCAGTTCTGGTCTCTCTTTTTTAAATGTAACATTCGTTTTTATTTTTTAATATATTTTTAAGACAATTACTCCTACCTTTGTGAATAATATCATTAGCGACAACTTAATATTTTTTACTACAGTTATACAGTTATAATGAAGCACATTTCTTTTGGCAATTGCTTGATGATAATAGCATTGCTTTTCTCGGCCCTCGCCTCGCAAGGTGCGGGCTACACAGTCCCGAAACGCGAGTTCCGCTCGGCGTGGATAGCCACCGTGTGGGCCCTCGACTGGCCGCGCGACGCCAATGGCAACGAGGCCAACAACATGGATGCCGCTACCCAGAAGGCATCGATGATACGCATGCTCGACTCGTTGAAAAACAACAATTTCAATGCGGTCAACTTCCAGGTGCGTTCGATGTGCGATGCCATGTATGAGTCGAGCTACGAGCCCTGGTCGAGCTACCTCACCGGCACCCGCGGCAAGGCTCCGAGCTACGACCCGCTCAAGTTTGTGGTCGACGAGTGCCACAAGCGCGGCATGGAGTGCCACGCCTGGCTCAACCCTTACCGCTTCTCGAGCGGCTCCAACTGGAACACCGCTGCCGACCAGGCCGTGCGCAACGGCGGCCACCTGCTCACCTACGGCACCTACACTGTGCTCGACCCTGCCCAGCAGTGGACCATCGACCGCATTGTGGCCGTGGTGAAGGAAATCATCACCAAGTATGACGTCGACGGCGTGCTCTACGACGACTACTTCTATCCCAACGGCATCGAGACCAACGCCGATGCCGGCGACTACACCGAGTGGCAAGACAGCATTGCCGCCCGCGGCTCGTCGATGTCGCTGGCCGACTGGCGCCGCGACAACGTGAACCGCATGGTCAAGGCCGTGTACGACATGATACAGTCGACCAAGCCCTACATTCGCTTCGGCATCTCGCCAGCTGGAGTGGCTGCCACAAGCAGAGCCGTGGCCTCAAAGTATGGAGTGCCCACCTGCCCCGCCGGCAGCGACTGGCAGTACAACGGCATCTTCAGCGACCCCCTGGCGTGGATATCGAGCAACACCATCGACTACATCTCGCCCCAGGTGTACTGGAAGATAGGCGCCAGCGCCGACTACAGCAAGATCACCCCGTGGTGGAACAAGGTGTCGGCCAAGTTTGGCCGTCAGTGCTACATCTCGCAAAACATCTATAGCTTCATCAAGGCTTCGAGCACAACAAGCGACTATGCCGAGGTGGCCAACGAGAGCGAGCTCAACCGCACCTCGAGCGTCGACGGCAACCCGGGCGCCATCTACTACTCGTGCAAGTACCTCTATGCCCTGGGCGCCAAGCAGAGCCTGGCCAACTATCTCAAGAGCACCGTGTTTTCGCACCCGGCCTTGCCGCCGGCTCTGCCCTGGAAACAAGGCAATAACCCAGGCAAGGTGCAAGGCCTGACTTTGAATGGCAACACCCTGTCGTGGACGGGCTATGACGACGTGCGCTACAGCGTGTATGCTTTCCCCGTGACGATGAACACGGCCAACTTCACCAAGCAGGTCGACTACCTGCAGGGCATGAGCTATGGCGAGAGCTTTGTGCTCGACGACTCCAAGGTGGGCGACGAGTGGCAGTATGCCGTGTGTGTGGTCGACCGCGTGGGCAACGAGTATGACCCCGTGTTCCTGGGCAATGCCCTCAAGCAGCTCGATGCCCCACGGCTCATTGCGCCTGCCGAGGCCGACTCGGCCAACGCACCATTCAACTTTGTGTGGAGCAAGGTGCCCGAAGCCACCAGCTACATCGTTGAGCTGAGCAACGACGCCTCCTTCTCGAGCGTGGCCGAGCGCTATACTACTGCCGACACCACCCTGAGCGCGCTCAAGTTTACCAAGCTCGCTCATGCCAAGACCGTCTACTGGCGTGTGCAGTCGTGTGCCTCCAAGCACTACAGCGGCGTGAGCCAGGTGCGCTCGCTCGTGCCCATGCTGCTCACCGTCACCTACCCGGCCAACGGGCAGGAAGAGCTCTCGCCTGGCTTCACGGCCCAGTGGTACACGTGCGGCCACGACGTGCCTGCCACCCTCGAGATCTCGGGCACGCCCGACTTTGCCCAGGTCGACTTCGCCGGCACCTCGGCCACTGGCAGCCTGGCCGTGCCAGCCGACAAGCTCGAGACCGGCAACACCTACTACATGCGTGTGCGCATGACCGTCGACAATGTCGAGATGGTGAGCCCTGTGGTTTGCTTCACCCTTGCCCACGAGGCCACCCACTTTGTGAAGCCGCTCGACAAGGGCGTCATCACCCGTGGCACCCACATCACGCTCAAGCCCCAGTCGTGGGCCACGAGCTATGTTGTCGAGGTGTCGACCAGCCGCACCACCTGGGGACGCACCCGCTTTGTCGAGACGCTCAAAGACGGCACCGTGGCCACCACGCTGCCCTTCGACAGCATCAAGGTGGGCGGCAAGTATCCCGTCGACGGCACGACCTACTATGCCCGCACCAAGACCTCCTATGACGGCCTCGACGGCACCAGCCACACCACAGCCTACGGCGACGTCATCTCCTTTGTCTACCGCGAGAGCTACACCAAGGGCGATGTCAATGGCGACGGCGTGGTGAATGTGACCGATGTCACCTCGCTCATCAATGCAATTCTGGGCCTGTCGCCCTATGCCGACGACGTGTGCGACCTCAACGCCGACGGCGAGGTCGACGTGAGCGACGTGAGCGTGCTCATCTCGATGATCAACAACTGAGTCCTGGCTTAGCCTGGAAAACAGCATTTCTTCCCACCACTCTCGTGGAGACAGCTGCACTGTGTGCACGGTGCCCTGTCTCCACGATTGTTTTTTTGTCATGCTTGTGACGTCCATGATGAAAATATGAAATAAATTGTGGCGGTTGTCGATATTTTTCTTAACTTTGTGAATCCCTTTTGGTAAAAATTGGAAACATTTTGCCTTGAAATGGTGTTGGTTTCCTGTAGATGTACCGTGCTTACCGCTGTTTTGTTGCCCTGTGGCGCAGCGCATGAAAATAGAATGATAAATTTTTTTAATGTATAACGAACTAAAAACCCCTTATCGCATGATGAAAAAATTTTTACAATTTGCTTTACTTGCGGGCACGATGATGGCAGGCAACTGCCTCATGGCACAAACCACAGTGCCGGCAACCCTCGACATCCCCGATGCCGCCACCATGGCCTCGTCGTGGACTGTGATCGACAACAATGCAGCCACCAGCCCCAATACCTGGAAGTATGGCAGCAAAGATGCCCAGTACTCCGAAGACCGCTATAGCGCTGCCGACGACTGGCTCATTTCCAGGGGCGTGCAGCTCAATGCCGGGAGCAGCTACACCATCAAGTACTATGTGAAGAAGACTTCGTCTTTCTCTTCCGACTACTGCCGCTATGCCATCACCATAGGCACCGACACCACCATTGCGGCGCAGTCGACCGTGCTGGCTCAGAACGAGAGCTTCAACGACAACCTGTACAGCGCCCAGGAGGTGACCTTTGCGCCCGGAACCTCGGGGGTGTACTACCTGGGTGTGCACTGCTACAACGAGAAGTACAAAGGCGGCATGGGCTTCCAGAAGTTTGAAATCACCGAAAACGTGGTGCGCCCGCTTGCCGTGACCAATCTCACACTTGCCAATATCGACGGGCAGCCGCATTTAAGCTTCAGCGCGCCTGCCGCCAACACCGCCAATTTTCCCATCGACTCTACAGCGCTTGTTTACCGCATCGTGCGCCATCCCGGCGATGTTGAAGTAGCCAGCGGGCACAAGGGCAACACCTATGTCGACGTGGCCACGCTGCCGCTGGCCTGCTACACCTACACGGTCTACCCCGTGCTCAACGGCATTGAGGGCGAGGGCGCTACCAGCAACGGCGTGATATTTGGCGACGCCCTCTCGCTGCCCTATGAGACCCACATGAAGACGGCCGATGAGATGGCAGTGTGGACCATCGTCGATGCCAACGCCGACGGCAAGACGTGGAGCTACAATGCCAAAAATGCCAATATCGAGTACACCAGCTTCAACAAGGCCGACGACTGGGCCTTCACGCCCCCCTTCAGCACCGTGGCAGGCACCCACAGGCTCAAACTCAGCACCAAGGGCTACAACTACCGCTACAGCGATGCCTTCGACGTGGTGCTTGTCACCTCTACGGCTGTCACCTCCACTGCCGACGGCAGTGCCCCGCGGCGCATCTCGCAGGTGGCTGGCCAAACGGTGATCAAGTCCTATGCCGACAATGCCCTGGAGCGTGCCATGTATGACACCGACAGTGTCGACTTCATGATTCCAGCCAGTGGCACCTACTACATAGGCTTACACGACGTTTCGACTTCGCCCTGGGGGCTCTATGTCAACGGTTTGCGCCTTGAGCTCATCGAGGCCACTCCGCCCACGGCCCTGCACCAGGTGAGTGGCGACGTGCCCGCACGCTACGACCGTGCCGCCCAGCAGTTGCTGGTGGGTGCCGGCGCCCGCGTCATGGTCTACAACCTCAATGGCGCTCTTGTGACTGCCGCCGGCACCAGCGGCGAGGCCGTGAGCCTGTGCGAGCTTCCCCAGGGCGTGTATGTGGCCGTGGTCGAGTCGTCGCAAGGACAGCAGCGCATTAAGTTTGTGAAGTGAGCAACGTCAGGTTTTATATTCAAGCAAAATATTGATTTCTAAGTTTTCATGAAGAAATACCTTCTCATTCTTGCGTCGCTTGCGGTAGCAGCGGCGGCAGTGGCTGTCGACATCGATACCATGCAGCCAGTGCACAACCCCCTGCAGGCACCCAGGGTCGAGCGCCCTGTGGTGGCTGCCCAGGCAGTGGCCACGCGCTTGCCGGCCCGGGCTCGGCGCCATGAACGCGATGGCGAGCCCGTGCAGGCCGATTTCACAGTGCAGGGCGCCGGCCAGTCGCGCACGGTGTGGACCGAGAATTTCGACCAGGGCATGGGTGCCTGGGTGGTGACCCCCGACGAGAACAATGCCATCGAGTGGTCGCTCAAGAAGACCACGGGCACAGGCAAGGCCTTTGCCGAAATCGATGCGGCCGACGTGCAATCGCTCTCGGTGAGCGGCCCCTACCAGGTGTATAAGCGCGGCATCTCGATGATCACCAGCGGTGTGGTCGAGGTGGGCGCCCACAGCACCTTCAACGGCTACGTCTACTACAGCCAGAACATGAACGACTATGCCGTGCTCACGCTTCAGGTCGCCCTTGCCACCGCTGGCGACAATGCATGGACCGATGTGTGGAACAGCACCCTCGAGACGGGCGACGGCAGCTCGCGCTGGCACAAGATAGCGGCCGACCTGAGCGCCTATGCCGGGCGCCAGGTGAAGTTCAGGTGGGTCTATGGCCCGGGCACCAGCGACTCGTTCAAGACGGGCGGCTACATGGCCGATTTTGTGATCGACGGCCTCAGTATCGACGAGTCGGCCTCGGTGCAGTCCATTACGGTCAAAACGGGCGACGAGGTGAGCTATGTCGACCTCTCTACGGGCAACCCCGTGTCGTGGCAGTGGACCCTCGACGGCGCCACGCCGGCCACCTCGACCGAGCAGTGCCCCAGCGTGCGCTACACGCGTGAGGGCGTTTATGATGTGGTGCTCACCGTCACCGATGCCGCCGGGCACACCAGCACCGTCAAGCGCGCCTCGATGGTCACGGTCAAGGGCGAGGCCCCTGTGGCCCGCATCATCCCGCCGGCCACCTTCAGGTACTACGAGACCCACCTGCCCATGGTGGCCCCACTGGTGCCGGTACAGTATCGCGACGGGTCGTCGGGCTACCCCAGCCAGTGGCAGTGGCGCTTCGGCGGCGCCACACCAGCCACCTCGGCCGAGTCCGACCCGTGGGTGTCCTACGACTTCATGCACCAGCAAGACGTGAGCCTGAGCGTGGCCAATGCCCACGGCACGTCGGCCGACTCGCTGAGCGTCTCGGCCGAGTATGAGGGCTACATCAACAACTTGCTGCCCACCGACGTGCCTGCCACCTTCAGCCTCGACGGCGAGGGTACCTTCCCGGGCGACAACAAGATGGGCATCACCGAGTATGCCGAGCACTTCTCCAAGCCCTCGCGCCCGGCGATGGTGTATGGCGCCCTGGTCTACTTTGTCACCGCCAGCGCCAGCTCGGTGGCCGACCAGATTGCCAATGTGGGTGTGCACCTCTATACCGCCGACCATGGCCTGCCGGGCAAAAAGCTCGACTCGGCCTGGTGGCGCGTCTTTGAGCTCGAGACGGGCTCCTCGACCAAGCTCACGGGCACATGGTTTGAGTTCACCCCCAAGGTGGTCGACGACGACTTCTTTATCGTGGTCGACGGCATCCCCGAGCACAACGACTCGGTCGACGTGTCGTTTGCCATGGCTAAGCTGCGCGAGAGCGGCAACACGGCTTTCTTCAAGAATGCCCAGGGCTGGCGCCCCGTGACCGGCTACTTCAGTGCCGACAAGGGGCACACCTCCTACTACATCTTCCCGCTCATTGCCCACTCGGCCATCACCCTGCTGCCTGTGGGCACCAGCGAGATTCATGTGCCCGCCGCGGCCGGCACCGTCGACCAGCAGCTGTTCTCCATCTTCGGCTACAAGACACCGGTCGAGAGCGACGCCTCGTGGTGCACCGTCGAGGGCAAGCCCAACGGTCTCACGCTCGACACGCTGCACATCGCCTATGGGCAGCTCCCGCAGGGCGTGAGCCAGCGCGTAGCCACCCTCAAGTTTACCGATGGCATGGATACCATTCAGCTCAGGGTGGTGCAGGATGCAACGGGCCTCATGGGCGATGTGAACCGCGACGGCCTCGTCAATGTGGGCGATGTGACCGAGCTCATCAACATGATACTCGGCCAGCGCGATGTTGATGCCGCCGTGGCCGACCTCGACGGCAACGGCCAGGTGAACGTGACCGACGTCACCGCCCTGGTCTCGCTCATCGTGCAACAACAGTGACACGCACCCCGTAGCCTGCCCTCGCGGTGCAGGCACCGCAACACTGGCGAAGAGAACGCATGGCAGCCCCCCCGATGGCAGCCCCCGCGTTCTCTTCCCAGTTGTTGCTGTTTTTTTTTTATTACATATTTTTTGCTTGTTATGTAATTAAATATGTTTACTCGGGTACGGCAACCATTTATTCTATAGCTGCTGGGCATTGCGACAGTTTAGAGGCAACAGTATTGCTTAGGTTTGAATCGAAACGCCCTGGCATCATCGGCGGTCAACCGATTTATATCCAGTCGGCTAATGGAGAATTTTCTGGGAGATTACAGTCGTTGTCTTTTGTGCGAGACACTTTGATGCGGCAAGAGGCTGTGTGCCGGTTTAAAACTGCCGAAATAAAATCGGTTGAGAATCAAAATGTGGATTTTACAATAATACAGGCGTCTGGCAATCTGCTTCAAAAAATGTTGGGCGGTTTATAGTAGCATGCCCTGCTCTTTTCCTGTAGCGTGGCTGTGGGCGAGGGGTTGTGCAAAAAAGATGGGCTTGATGGCGGTTGTCTCAGGATTTATTTGTAAGTTTGTAAACTGGATTATTGGGAATTGAAATGACAGAGGCAACTAACGAGAGCCCTCAGCGTGAGGAGCAGATGATTGAGGCGGCCTATCAGAATCTTTTAAACGGCTACTTGTCAAGCAATCATCGCAAGAAAGTGGAAATCATTGAGAAGGCATTCCGGTTTGCGAAAGAGGCCCACAAGGGCATACGTCGCCGCTCGGGAGAGCCCTACATCATGCACCCCATAGCCGTGGCCACGATTGTGAGCCAGGAGATTGGGTTGGGGTCCACCTCGATATGCGCCGCGCTGCTTCACGACGTGGTAGAGGACACCGACTACACCATCGAGGACATCGAGGCCCAGTTTGGCAAGAAGATAGCCCAGATCGTGGAGGGACTCACCAAGATATCGGGTGGCATCTTCGGCACCCATGCCTCGGCGCAGGCCGAGAACTTCAGGAAGCTGCTGCTCACGATGAGCTCCGACATACGCGTGATACTCATCAAGATGGCCGACCGCCTGCACAACATGCGCACCTTGGCCTCGATGCCGCCCAACAAGCAGTACAAGATAGCCGGCGAGACACTCTACATCTACGCCCCGCTGGCCCACCGCCTGGGCCTGTTTGCCATCAAGACCGAGCTCGAGGACTTGAGCTTCAAGTATGAGCACCCCGAGGCCTACAAGGCCATCGACGAGCAAATCGAGAAATCGGCGCCCCACAACCAGGAGGTGTTTGCCCGCTTTGCCGCGCCCATTCGCGAGCGTCTCGACAAGATGGGCCTCAAGTATGAGTTCAAGGCCAGGGTCAAAAACCGCTACTCGATATGGAAGAAGATGGAGACCAAGCACATCCCCTTCAGCGAGGTCTACGACTTCTATGCCGCGCGCATCGTCTTTGAGTGCCCCAACGAGGCCGACGAGAAACGCATATGCTGGAACATCTACAGCGAGATCACCGACCTCTACCGCCTGCACCCCGACCGCACCCGCGACTGGATAAGCACCCCCAAGGCCAACGGCTACCGCGCCCTGCACATCACGGTGATGGGCCCCGACGGCAACTGGGTGGAGGTGCAGATACGCAGTCGCCGCATGGACGACATCGCCGAGCGCGGCTTTGCAGCCCACTGGAAGTACAAGATAGGCGAGGGCGAGGAGGAAAGCGAGCTCCAGGCCTGGCTGCAGACCATCGAGGACATCTTGAAGAATCCCGAGCCCAATGCCGTCGACTTTCTCGACACCATCAAGCTCAACCTCTTTGCCCGCGAGATAGTGGTGTTCACCCCCAAGGGCGAGCTCATCACCCTGCCCAACGACTCCACCGTGCTCGATCTGGCCTTCACCCTGCACACCGAGATAGGCACTCATTGCATTGCCGGCAAAATCAACCACAAGCTCGTGCCCCTGTCCTACAAGCTGCAGAGCGGCGATCAGGTGGAGGTGCTCACCAGCAAGAGCCAGCAACCCAGCCCCGAGTGGGAGAAATACCTGGTCACGGCCAAGGGCAAGACACGCCTGCGGGCAGCCTTGCGCCACAACCGCCGCAAGGTGATCGACAAGGGCCAGGCCCAGCTCACGGCCTTCCTCGAGCAAAACAACGTGCCCGTGACCAACGAGACGATGACCCGCATCGTGGGCAGCGAGCGCGTGCCCAACAAGGAGGAGCTCTTCTACATGATAGGCAACAACGAGATTGCGCTCTCGCCGCAGATACTCAAAGCCTTGCGACCGGCCAGCCACGGCATTCTCAACCGCCTGATGCGCCCCTTTGGCAACCGCTCCAAGCAGGCACACGACACCGCTGCCCCCGAGCCTGCAACATTGGCAGCCCACGACATCGACTACAAAAAGGTGTATGAGCTCAAGACCGTCGACGGCAAGCCCAACTACAAGCTGGCCCCCTGCTGCCACCCTATACCGGGCGACGACGTGCTGGGCTTTGTCAACGACAACAACGAGGTGGTGGTGCACAAGATGGACTGCGAGACGGCCAACCGCCTCAAGGCCAGCTTCGGGCCCCGCATCGTGCAGTGCAGGTGGGAGACCAAGAGCGCCACTTTCATGGCAACCATCGCCATCGAGGGCATCGACCGCATGGGCATCTTGCAGGAAATCATCTACTTGATATCGACCAACCTGGCCATCAATATACGCCGTCTCGACGTGAGCGCCGACGAGGGCGTGTTTCACTGCGAGCTCGATGTGCTCATCGAGGACACCGAGGTCGTGACCAACTTGTGCAAGCGCCTGAAGAAAGTGAAGGGCGTGAACTCGGCCTCGCGCGTGAGTTGAGACGCGTGCCCGGCGCGTGCGAGTTGCGTGATATAAAAAAAACGAGACAAGCAACAGTTTTCAATTATATTGAGACAAAAACACATGGAAAAGTCAAAACGCGACAATCTCCTCATCATAGCCATGCTGGTCGTGGCCACGGCACTCATCACCTTCTGCCTGCCCAGCAAGAACTTCCGCAACCTCGACTACCGCCAGGGCAAGCCGTGGTCCTATCCCATGCTCAAGGCACCGTTCGACATCCCCATCGAGTATGACACCATCACTAAGCACCGCATCATCGACAGCATCAATGTCAACTTTGTGAAAATATACCGCACCGACTACCGTGTGGTCAACAAGCAGCTCAATGCCCTGAGCAGGGCTCTTGCCATCCAGCCCGAGACAAGCCCCGCGATGCGCCAGGCCATCGTGAGCGCCGTGAGCCGCATCTACGACAACGGCATCGTCGACAACGACACCTACGACCAGATATCGCGCAACCAGCTGCCGCAGGTGCGCATGCTCACCAACAAGGTGGCCGACCTGGTATCGACCGAGCACATGGCCTCGGTGCGCGAGGCCTATGCCGACCTCGACACCCTGCTGCCAGGCTCGCAATACCGCTCGGTGCTGTCGTCGATATCGATTGCCAACTATCTGGAGCCTAATGTGCTCTACGACTCGGTCGAGACCAAGAAACTGCTCGACGACGCCTATCAGAGAGCCCTGGCCCCGCGCGGAGTGGTGCAGACGGGCGAGAGCATCATCTTCCCCGGCAACCTGGTCACCCCGCAGAAGTACATGATATTGCAGACCTATGAGCGCATGATGCGCGAGCGCGAGATGCACCCCAACGGCATCAACTATGGCATACTGGGGCAGCTCACATTTGTGTCGATCATCATGATTGTGTTCTACATCTTCATGAAGCTCATGCGCCCCCGCACGTTTGCCAACTTGCGCAAGATGGTGTTTCTCATCTCCTTCGACACGCTTTTTGTGGTCATGGTAGAGATCGTGGTGGCCTTCCGCCCGTCCTATCTGGGCATCATCCCCTTTGCCTTGGTGCCCATCATTGTCACCACCTTCTGCGACACGCGCACATCGTTTTTCATCAACATGATTGTGGTGATACTGTGCTCGCTGGTGGCCGACAATCAGGCCGAGTTTATCGTGATGCAGTTTCTGGCCGGCAACATTGCCATCGTCTCGATCAAGGAGCTGTCGCGGCGCTCGCAACTGGCGCGCTGCGCGGCCTATATCTTCCTGGTCTACAGCCTGTGCTTCATTTCCTTCCAAGTCATGCACGAGGGCAACCTCGACAGTGTGTTTGCCAACAACAACTGGCACCCGTTCCTCAAGTTTGCCATCAACTGCGCCGTGCTCTCGTTTGCCTACATCCTGATTTTCCTCATCGAGAAGCTGTTTGGCTTCACCTCGACGGTGACCCTGGTCGAGCTTTCCGACATCAACACCCCGGTGCTGCGAGAGCTCTCCGAGGCCTGCCCGGGCACCTTCCAGCACTCGCTGCAGGTGGCCAACCTGGCCGCCGAGGCTGCCCACGAGATAGGTGCCAACCCGCAGTTGGCCCGTGCCGGCGCCCTTTATCACGACATAGGCAAGATCGACAACCCGGCGTTTTTCACCGAGAATCAGAATGGCGTCAACCCCCACGACAGCCTCACCCCCGACCAGAGCGCCCGCATCGTGATCAATCATGTGGCCGACGGCCTCAAGCGCGCCGACAAGGCCAAGCTGCCCCAGGTGATCAAGGACTTCATCTCGCAGCATCACGGCAAGGGCCGCACCCGCTACTTCTACACCATGGCCTGCAAGGCTCATCCAGGCGAGGTGGTTGACCCTGCGCCCTATACCTATCCCGGTCCCAACCCGCGCACCAAGGAGACGGCCATCTTGATGATGGCCGACTCCTGCGAGGCCGCCGCCCGCTCGCTCAAGAACCCCGACGAGAAAGACATTGCCAATGTGGTCAACAACATCATCGACACGCAGATGCGAGAGGGCCTGCTCAACGACTCGCCCATCAGCTTCAATGACATAGGCGTGATCAAGGCCACCTTTGTCGAGCGGCTGCGCACGTTCTACCACATGCGCGTGGCCTATCCCGAGGAAATCAAGCCCGTGGTGCGCCCCGATGTCGATGTCGATGCCGACGACGACATGCAGCTCTCGTGACGGGCTCGGGCGCAGCCCCGGCTGGCAACAAGGTGCCCCCCGGGGCGCGTGTGCTAACTTATCTTAACGACAACAATAAATCACGCCCCGGCGTGTTACTGTATAATGTAATGATTCTGTCTACGACATTTCTCATCCTGGCCATTGTGGCCCTCGCCCTCGCTGTGGTGTTGCTCATCAAGCCCTGGTGGGTGGCTGCCGTGCCGGCCGCAGCCGCCCTGCTGCTGCTCATAGGCGGCAACTACATCACCTACATGCCCGTGTGGAAAACGGCCCTTTGGGTGGCTGCCGCCCTGGTGGTCGCTGTGCTGCGCCGCCTGCTGCCCGCGGGCGAGCCCGACGGCCGCAACACGAGCAACCTCTATATCGGTCTCTCGGCCCTGGCCGGCGCCCTGCTGGGCATGGCCATGGGCAGCAACTACATCTTGCTGGGCACCATTGTGGGAGCCTTCATCGGCATGATGGCCTACAGCCGCACCCCCGCCGGCGCGTGGGTGAAATCGGGCTATGTGAAATACTTCGCCCACAAGTGCCTGCCGGCCATCGTAGCCGCCGCCCTGGTGGGCACTTGCGTGGAAGGCATCATTTTTTATTTCAACACTGTTTACAACTATTTATAATGCGCAAATTTTTCAACTACACACTCGTTGTCATGCTGCTTGCCCTCTTCACGGTGCCCGTGCTGTGGGCCGAGCGCAAGGTCGAGCTCAAGCCGGTCGACTTCGACCGCGTCAAGAAGGTGAGCCAGGACCCCCGGTCGCGCTACTACTTCCCGCGGCTCGAGAAGCTGTACCGCAGCAACACCGACACCACGATGAATCTCGAGGACTTCCGCAACCTCTACTACGGCTACATGTTCCAGGAGGACTACAACCCCTACCGCGAGTCGCAGTACAGCAACAAGGTGGAGCAGCTCTACTACAAGAAGCCTCACTCGCGTGCCGAGTGCGACAGCATCGAGAAGTATGCCCGCCTCTCGCTCGACGACAACATCTTCGACTTCGACCAGATGCAGTTCTACATCTACATCCTCAAGGAGAAAAAGAAATATGCCAGCGCCGCCGTGCGCAGCAACAAGCTCGAGCGCCTCATCGCCGCCATCATCTCCTCGGGCAAGGGCACCAAAGAGGAGCCTTGGGTGGTGATATGCCCGGCCCACGAGTACAACATTGTCAACTTCCTGGGCTTTGTGGCCACCAATCACCAGGAGGTGGACGGCTGCCTCGACTACATCACTGTCGAGCACAAGGAAGGCAGCAAGGTGCAAGGCTTCTATTTCGACATCGGCCACATGCTGCAAGAGGCCAAGCGCAAGGGCTACGACAATTGATCGCCGCGCCCGTGTGCCGCCAGTATTTATTGTTTTTATTAGAATTATGACACTGAAAGAGAAAGTACAAAATCTGAAGATAACCGACTACAACTATCCCTTGCCCGACGAGCGCATCGCCAAGCACCCCCTGCACGAGCGGGAGCAGTGCAAGCTGCTGGAGTTCACGCCCGCGCAGGGCATGAGCGAGCACCGCTTCTACGAGGTGCCGGCATTGCTGCCACAGGGCACGATGCTTGTCTACAACAACACGCGCGTCATCAACGCCCGCCTGCGTTTCCGCAAGGACACCGGCTCCACAATCGAAATCTTCTGTCTCGAGCCAGTGCTGCCGCGCGACTACGAGCAGATATTCCAGACCACCGGCGCCTGCACCTGGCTGTGCCTGGTGGGCAACAGCAAGCGCTGGAAGCAGGGTGCGCTCTCGCAGGTGGTCGAGGTCGACGGCCGCAAGCTCACACTCACGGCTACGCGCGGCGAGCGTCGCGGCAACTCGTGGGAAATTGCCTTTGCCTGGGATGGCGACCAGGTGACCTTTGCCTCGCTGCTCGATGCCATAGGCGAGATACCCATTCCGCCCTACTTGAACCGCAAGACCGAGCAGAGCGATGCCACCGACTACCAGACGGTGTACAGCCACATCGACGGCAGCGTGGCTGCCCCCACGGCCGGCTTGCACTTCACCAGCGAGGTGCTTGCCGAGTGTGACCGCCGCGGCATTGCACGCCGCGAGCTCACACTGCACGTGGGCGCCGGCACTTTCCAGCCGGTCAAGAGCGAGAACATAGGCGGCCACGAGATGCACTATGAGTTTATCTCGGTGCAGCGCAGCCTGCTCGTCGACCTCATCAATGCCCAGGGCCCCGTTGTGGCCGTGGGCACGACCAGCGTGCGCACGCTCGAGAGCCTCTACTACATAGGGCAGGTGCTCGAGACGCACCCCGATGCCGACGAGGATCAACTCACCGTGACGCAGTGGATGCCCTACGACACCCCCTGCACGATCTCGACCCAGAAGGCGCTGCGCAACATCGTCGACTATCTCGACCGGCATCATGCCGAGTGCTACATGGGCAGCACACAGCTCATGATAGCCCCCGGCTTCAAGTACCGCATCATCGACGGCATGATCACCAATTTTCACCAGCCCCAGAGCACACTGCTGCTGCTCGTGTCGGCCTTTGTGGGCAACGACAACTGGCGCCCCATCTACGACTACGCCCTCGGTCACGGCTTCCGCTTCTTGAGCTACGGCGACGCCTGCCTCTTCTTGAAGTGAAAAGCGCGAGCCCATGTGTGTGCCCCCGACGTGAAAAAACTGTGAAGCGCGCCCTTTTCATTTTGCAATGCGGCCTTTTTGCAGTATTTTTGCATTATTGTTAAATATGTGACCGACCGCAATGAGGAAATTGTTGTTATCTGTCGTGATGATTGCAGCCCTGCTGGGCACAGCGGGATGCAAGAAAACGTCGCCCTACAGCGACGATGCCAAGATGCGTGCCATGAAGGCGGCCTATGAGTTGCTGCACATCGATCCCACCGATACCTTTGCCATGCAGCAGTGCATCGTCAAGGCTGCTGCCGTGCGCAGCCGCTACAAGCTCATGGGCGACACCCTGGCCGTGGCCGACTTCAACCGTGCCTATCAGGCCACGATAGAGAAGAGAAATGCGCGTTTGGCCAAAGATATCTTTAAGTGATGAAACACCATCTTGCCTGCACATGGGTGCTGTTGTGTGTAGTCGCCTTGCTCAGTGCTTGCGGCCCGCGTGAGAAGTCGATGCAGCTGGCCGCCGAGACTGCCGACCGCTTTGTGGCCGCGTGGCACTGCGATGCCCGCAGCGCCAGCGAGGCCGACAGCGTGCTCGAGGCGGGGCTCGCCACCGCGACCGATCCCCATGACTTCATTGCCGCTTTCTTGCAGAACGTGGAGACCCGGGGCAACGACACGGCCACCCTGGCTGCCCAAGTGCTGGTCCTGCCGCCACGCCGCCTGGCCCAGGTTGTGGCACAACCCATCGTGAGGGGACTCTCGGCCGGCACGCTCGACCGCCAGCAGGCGCGCGAGCGCATCGCACTCATCGTGCAGGTGGGCGCCCTCTTGAAGACCCCCCACCAAATCAGGGCCGTGAGCGACGGCCTGCAACAGGCTGTCGACCACCTCGACCTGCGCGCCCAGATGAAGGTGTATGCCGCCAGCAGCACCCCGGCACGGCTGGGCGAGGCGTTGCGCAACGACCGCAATGCTCCCGATGCCGACCTCGGCTTGATCGACAAGCAGGTCGAGGCCCTGCGCTCGATCTACAACGATGGGCAGATGGCCGAGTTCCTCAAAACTTATAATCAGGCAAATTGAAATAACACATACAATACATCATGCTCAGTTTTAATGAATATCGCAATTTGGTGAATGACGCTATCCTGGCCATTCCCTATCCCAAGCAACCCGAGAACCTGTATGAACCCATTCGCTACACGATGGGCATGGGGGGCAAGCGCATCAGGCCCGTGCTCGTGCTCATGGCCTGCGAGGCCATGGGCGGCGATGTGAACAAGGCTGTTGAGCCCGCTGTGGGCCTGGAGCTGTACCACAACTTCACCTTGCTGCACGACGATGTAATGGACAAGGCCGACGTGCGCCGCGGCATGCCCACCGTGCACCGCCGCTGGGGCGACAATGCAGCCATCTTGAGCGGCGACACCATGCTCAGCATGGCCGCCCGCCACATGAGCCACGTCGACGACGACAAGCTGCCTGCAGTGATGCGCCTCTTCAACGACACGGCCATCGAGGTGTGCGAGGGGCAGCAGTACGACATGGACTACGAGCTGCTGGCCAATGTGAGCGTGGCCGACTACATGGAGATGATACGCCTCAAGACCTCGGTGCTGCTGGGCTGTGCCTGCAAGCTGGGCGCCATCGTGGCCGGTACCGGCGAGCAGGATGCCAGCAATCTCTACACCGTGGGTCTCAACCTTGGTCTCGCCTTCCAGCTGCAAGACGACCTGCTCGACGTGTGGGGCGACGAGGCTACCTTCGGCAAGGAGATAGGCGGCGACATCATGAACGGCAAGAAAACTTTCTTGCTGGTCAACGCCCTGGCCATGGCCAGCGACGACCAGCTCGCCGAGCTGCGGCGCTGGCTCAACGACGAGTATGCCGTCAAGCAGGAAAAGGTGGCCGCCGTCACGGCCATCTATGAGCAAATGGGTCTCAAGCAGCTCACCGAGAAAGAAATAGTGGCCTATAGCCAGAAGGCGCTCGAGGCCCTCGACAAGGTGAAAATGCCCGACGAGGCCAAGCAGCAGTTTGCTACGTTTATCCAAGACCTGGTGGGCCGCGACAAGTAAAAAAGCGATGATCGACAGCCACTCGCACATCTACAGCGCCGAGTTTGACGCCGACCGCGACCAGGTAGTGCGCCGGGCCCGGGAGGCTGGTGTGACCCACGTGATACTGCCCAACGAGAACCTGGCGAGCCTGGAGCGCCTTGCTGCCATGCACGAGCGCTGGCCGGGCTATGTGTCGATGACCATAGGCCTGCACCCCGAGGAGATAGGCCCCGACTATGAGCACGAGCTCGAGGCAATGCACCGCAAGCTACTGGCTGCCGCCGCCTGCCGCTATGTGGCCGTGGGCGAGATAGGCATTGACCTGTACTGGGACGCCTCTCGCCGCGACGAGCAGATGCAGGCGCTCGACACGCAGCTGCACTGGTGCAAGGAGGCTGGCATCCCCTTCATCATGCACTGCCGCAAGGGCCTCGACGAGTGCCTGGCCGTGCTCGACAACTTCGGCGAGCCGCTGCCCCGCGGCGTGTTTCACAGCTTCACCGGCACGGCGGCCCAGGTCGAGGCTGTGCGGCGGCGCGGCGACTTTTACTTTGGCGTCAATGGCATTGTCACGTTCAAGAAGAGCGATGTGCCAGCCCTGCTGCCCGTGATAGGCCTCGAGCGCATCTTGCTGGAGACCGACTCACCCTATCTGGCCCCTGTGCCCAAACGCGGCACGCGCAACGAGAGCTGCAATATTCCTCTTGTGGCGGCCTGTGTGGCGCGGCACCTGGGAGTGAGTGTCGACGAGGTGGAGCGCGCGACCGATGCCGGCGTCCGCGATTTGTTTTTCAATCGCCGCGAGGTGCCGCATTACGCTGGCGGCCACGACGATTGACTTTAATTGATTGAAAAGTATATACACACACACTATGGTAAAAGTGAATGATATCGTGCGCTTCCTCAACGATGTGGGAGGCGGCACAGTGACCCGTGTCGACGGCGGCACGGTATATGTGGAAGATGAAGACGGCTTTGAGCGCCCTGTGCCCAGCCGCGAGGTTGTGGTCGTGGACCAGGCCCAGGCCAAGCCCAGTGTCTATGAGCGCCCCATCGAGGTCAAGAGCAAGCTCGTGGAGCCCGATGTGCCTGCCGCGCGACCCAAGAGCGAGGCGCCTGCCGCGCCTGTGGTTGAGACCGAGGAGGGCAACAAACTCAACATCGTGCTGGCCTTTGAGCCCCGCGAAATCAAGCATCTCAACACCACCACCTTCTACAGCGTGCTGGTAAACGACAGCAACTACTTCCTGAGCGTGGCCTACATGAGCCGTGCCGATGGCGACGACGCCTGGCACACACGCTACACCGGCCTGGTGGAGCCCAACATGCAGGTCGACCTCGACGAGTTTGGCTACAACGACCTCAACGACCTCGAGCACGTGGCGCTCGAGTATATCGCCTTCAAGCAGGACAAGGGCTTCAAACTGAAAAACCCGGCTCTGGTCGAGCTGCGTGTCGACGCCACCAAGTTCTACAAGCTGCACAGCTTCCACGCCACCGAGTATTTCGACGACCCGGTCATCCAGCTCGACATCACGCGCAACGACATGCCTGCCCGACCCCTGCGCATCGACAGTAGCGCCCTGGAGCGCGCCATGCGACAGAAGCGTGGTGCCGACGAGCGCCCCCGTTCGCGCCAGGTGCAGCACCACGAGCACAAGAAGGGCGACATCGTCGTGCAAGACCTGCACATTGCCGAGCTGCTCGACAACATCAACGGCCTGTCGAGTGCCGACATGCTCAACTACCAACTCGACAAGTTTCGCGAGGTGATGCGTGCCCACCAGAACCAGCCCGGGCAGAAGATCGTGTTTATTCACGGCAAGGGCGAGGGTGTGTTGCGCCATGCCATCCTCGACGAGCTCAAGCGCAAGTGGCCGCGCTGCACCGCTCAGGACGCCAGCTTCCAGGAGTACGGCTTCGGGGCTACCCAAGTCACGATACACCGGTAGGGCAGGGTAGCAGCAGTGATGTTTTTTTGTCGTTTATAATATAGATTATGATATTTTATTTCACAGGCACAGGCAATAGCGGCCATGTGGCCAGCGAGTTGGGCACCAAGCTCAACGACCGCCTCGTGCCCATGGGCGCCGCCCTGGTCGAGGGCAACACCTGCTATGAGCTGAAGCCCGGCGAGCGTGTGGGCTTCGTTTTTCCCACCTACTGCTGGGGCGTGCCTCCTGTGGTGGCCGATTTCATCGCCCGGCTCGACTTGCAAGGCTATCGCAGCGAGTGCAACTTTGTGTACATGGTCGCCACCTGCGGCGACGATGTGGGTCAGCTTGTCGACATGATGCGCCGCTTGCTTGCCCGCAGGCAGCTTGAGCTGCAGGCCGCCTACAGCGTGTCGATGCCCAACACCTACGTCAACATGCGGGGCTTCGACGTCGACCCCGACCTGGTGCGCGACGCCAAGCTGCATGCTGCCGAGGGGCGCATTGCCGAGCTGGCTCAAAGCATTGCCGAGGGCCGCGTCACTACCGACGTGTGCCGGGGCTCGTGGCCCTGGCTCAAGACCCGCGTGGTGTATCCCTGGTTCAGGCGCCATGCCATGAGCGACAAGAAGTTTCACGTCGAGCCTGGCCGTTGCACCCATTGCGGGGCCTGCGTGAAGAATTGCCCCCTGGGCAACATCACGCTCAACGCCCAGGGCGAGCCCCAGTGGCACGGCCGTTGCACTATGTGCGAGAGTTGCCTGCACCGCTGCCCGGCCCGTGCCATCCAGTACGGCAAGGCCACCCAGGGCAAAGGCCGCTACTATTTCAAGTAGAGTATTTACTGTAAAGACACTTTTCACCCCCTGCCGCGCTCACTTGGGGCAGCAGGGGGTGAAATGTGTCGTGGTGTAGAGGGGTGCAGCGGCTACTTGGTGTTGCACTGCCCTGTGCCTGTGTGATTGGCGCCGAGCCTTCCTTGCCGTCGGCCGCACTGGCGGCCTTTCTTCTGGCCCAGGCGTTTCATCATGCCGCGCTCGAGCTCGTAGACGCGTGCTATCTGCTTCTGGGTGAGGAAGCGGCTGTACTGCTTGTAGTACTTCTCGCGCAGGGCCAGTATCTTCTGGCTGCGCTCAAAGCGGCTGTTGATGGCCTGCTGGGCATCGGCATCGGTTGTGTATTTTCCCTTGCCCCTCATGTGCGGTTTTATGGCCCACATCTCCTTCTGCGCGTTGCAGTAGGTGGCGACAAACTGGGCTGCCGTCTGGTCGTCGAGGGCCAGCTGGCGGGCGATGTAGTGTGCTTGTGCCTCGGCCAGCTGTTCGCGGCTCTTCTTCTGCTGCTGCTGTTGCGAGGCGTTTTGTGCGCTGGCCGAGAGACCCAGCAGTGCGGTCATGAGCACGGTGAGTGCAATTTTCAGGATATTCTTCATTGTGTTGTTTCCTTTCTTTGTGTTACTTGTTGCTATTGATTGAGAAACGGGTCGTCTTGATAGGCATCTACGAGAAATTGCTGGTCGGCGGCATCGAGGTTGTCGAAGGCCTGCTCCACCTGGCCATAGGTGCCTGCCGGCGCGGTTTGCCTGCCAGCGAAGCGGGGCACGAGGAGCAGAATTGCGATTGCCGCGGCTGCCACTGCCGAGAGGGGCACCAGGCGTCTGAACCAGGTGCTGTGCAGCACTCTGGCTTTGGCCTGCCGGGGCTGTGCGGGCGTGCTTGCCTGCACCTCGTGCATCACGCGCTCCTCGAGTTGCTGGAAGAAATCCTGGGGCACCTCATAGGGCATGCGCTTGCCCACCTTGTTGAAATCGAATTGCTCTTTCATGATGACGTCTCAATCGTGTTGGTTCATATATTGCGTTATTTTCTCTTTGGCCACGTGGTAGTTGGCCTTGGCTGCCGCCGCAGTCGAGCCTGTGACCTCGGCAATCTCGGCATAGGAAAGCTCGTCGTAGTACCTGAGGTTGAACGTGACTTGCTGCTTGGCCGGCAACGTGTGTATGGCTTGCTGCAGCTTCACGGCGATGGTGTCGCTGCTGTCGAGCCACTGGTCGGGGGCCGCGAGCGAGAGCACCTGGGCGGTAGCCTCGTCGAGCGACACTGTGGCTCTGCCGGCGCGCCGTGCCAGCAGCCGCAGTGCCTCGCGGGTGGCGATGGTGAACACCCAAGCCGTGAGTGAGCGCTTGGCGTCGTACTGGTCGAACGACTTGTATATCCTCACCAGGGCCTCCTGGGTGGCGTCTTCGGCATCGTCGTGACTGCCCACCAGGCGGCGTGTGTGCCAGTACATGGGCTGCATGTAGGCAGCCACGAGCAGCTTGAAGCCCTGCTGGGGATTCTTGCGCATGGCCTCTACTATTTTCTGGTCGTTGGGTGTCATGACGATGGCTGTGGCTCTTTTGCGGGGTAGTGTGCTACCGGCCCGTGACGGGCTTGACGGCCACGGTGCGGCCGTTCACTTTTTTCACTACGACGGTCTTGCCGCCTTTCTTTTTTATCACGATGGTCTGGACTCGGCAGGGAGCCTTTCTCGCTGGCACGACTCGCACTGGTGGTGCCGGAGGACGGTGGCAGTAGTGGCGCTGGTGCGGGTGTGCTGCGGCCATGCAGCTTGTGGCCAGCAGCAACGTGGCCAGCACGATGCCTTTGATTGCTTTGTTTGCCTTCATTGTTTGTCTGTTTTTGAGTGTTTCACATTGTGTGGCGATTCAGTCGTGAGCTCACCGGCTGTGTCGCGCTTTCTACAATCAATACCCGCCTGGTGGACAAAAGTAAAACTGTGAAGGCAAAAAAAAGCGCGTGTTGATAAAAAATTTTCCCCCCTCCTCCTGTCTCAGTTCTCGCGGTAGGCCTTGGGGGTCATGCCGGTGAGTTTCTTGAAAAAGCGGGAGAAGTGCTGCGGGTACTGAAATCCCAGCTGGTCGGCCACTTGCGTGATGCTTTGGCTCTGGTCGAGCAGCATCTGCTTGCTCAGAGCCAGAATGTGCTGCTGGATGTAGAGCTTGGCCGAGAGGCCGGTCTCCTTGCGTATCATGTCGCCGAAGTAGCCGGGCGAGAGGCAAGCCTTGTCGGCAAAGTAGGCCACCGAGGGCAGCCCGCTTTGCATGGCTGTGCCCTGCTCGAAGTAGTCCTTGATGTTGCGCTCAAAGGCGGCCAGTGTGTCGCTGTTCTCCTTGTGGCGGGTGATGAACTGGCGGTCGTAGAAGCGCTGGCAGTAGTCGAGTATGAGCTTGATGCGGTCGGTGAGTATCGTCTGCGAGTGCTTGTCGACGGGCATTTCCATCTCCTGCGCTATCGAGTGCAGCGTGTCGGTTATCAGGGCGCGCTCGCGCTCGCTCAAGTGGAGCGACTCGGCCGAGTCGTAGTCGAAGAAGTGGTAGGTGGTGATGGCCTTGCCCAGCGGGGTTCCGGCCAGAAGATCGGGGTGGAAAAGCAGTCCCAGGGTGTGAATGGGCGTGCTCAGCTGCTCGTCGGTCATGTCGACACGCACCACCTGTCCCGGGGCGAAGCTCACGATGGTGCCCTCCTGGTAGTCGTAGGTGCGGCGGCCGTAGTGCAACGTGCATTGCAGCCCGTTTTTGAGCCACAGGGCATACACATCGTAGCGGAATGTCGCGTGGTTGACTTGGTGCTTGGCTTGTGCCAGGTCGACCACGCTCACCAGCGGGTGCAGGGTCTCAAAGCCATAGAGCTTGTTGTAGGCGTCGATGTTGTCGATCGCTATCAAGTTGCAGGAGTCGTTCATTGTGTGTCGATTTTCTTGTGTTGTTGCTTTGGTTGCAAAGCTATCTCATTTTCTTGGCTTGTGCAACTGGCGGGCCACTTTTTCCACAATCGGGGGCACAGCTTCCTCAATCGGGGTAGCTGCCAGGCTGCCACCGCATGAATTTCACAAATCTTCCCCATGTTCAGTCAAAGTTTACATCATATTTTATATTTTTATAATCTTTCTCACGCAACCACTGCCAAAAGGTAATGTCTTTGTCTGTCGCATGTATTTGGCGCAGGTTCTTGTGCAGCACCTCTGACAGGGACATTGCATATATGCCTTCTGTGTGGTGCGTGCCATCGGAATCGACACTAATAGGTCTACCAAACTGGTATTCATTGTAGCACACGCGCATTAGGAAGAGCTTGAGGTCGTTGTCTTTTTCTGAGAGAATGAGGTCGCCTTGCGTCGTCCATTTATCCTCTTCCTTGCGCTGCATGTTGTCGAAGAAGATTCTCTCATTTTCTGACACGTAGTGGCCTTTCATCGAGTTGAACAGCTCTATGTCCTCTTGTGGCATAGTCTCATTGGCTATGTCGTCAATGTTTTGATTTTCCATATTTTCTTAAATTTTGATTTTTTGACGTGTAATATTTAACAGGTACTCTCGGATTAAAATCCAGCGGGAATCCATATACGAGAAGGTTGAGCGGATGTTTCTCTTCGACAAGCCGTTCAATGGCCAATCTGGTAATAAGTTTGTCCTCTTTATGTTTCCCTATTACCGCATTGCTTATTGCGACATTACTGTGTTGCGGTATTCCGAGAAGAAGGTAAATAGATCTTATTTAGAAACAAATATAGAAAAAAATTGTGATTATGGCAAGGCGGTTCACCAACAATAAAATCAAACATGCCACACATTCATTGAAATGTGTGGCATGTTTGGGTAGCTATTATCGATTCCCTTTCGCCCTGTTGTGCGTCTTGCAAAGCATCTGACAGTTGCTTATGTCGGTGCTTCCGCCCCGGCTCCATGCCGTTACATGGTCGGCATCCATCTCGGTGAGCTTCCAGATACGGCTGTGGTTAGGGCCGGAGCTCATGGCACAGTAGGGGCAGTTGGAGATGCCTTTTGCCTTTGCCTCCGCCGTCTGCCGCTCATACACGGTCTTGATGGTATGCTTGTCAAAGAGCCGAATATTGAGCAGCTTCGGGTCGGTGCAGCCGCCGAGGACGTACTCGAAGATGCCGCGCTTGTCGTTCACGGCATCGTCCTGCATCAGCTCAGAGACCCGGCGGTCAACCTCGTCGGGGTTGTAGGGCGTGTTGTGGTACTTCTCATAGAGCGTGCCCCACGGCAGTCCTTTCTGCTCGCTGTGGGGCGTTGGGAAGGTGGCACTCACCCAGTCGATGACGCTGTCGAAACAGGTGGTTACGGGCGTTATATCCGCGTCCTGGCGGTGCGCGGCCATATAGCCCTCAGTGTCGCCGTGGCTCGCCCAGTCGAGGGCTGTGGCGAGCACCTCCTGGCGCTTAGGATCGCCCTTCACGTAGGTGCCCCACTTCTGCTGCATCGGGTTCAGGGAGTTGCTGTAGACAGCCTTCAGCGCGGTGACAAACGGACCGCTGTAGATGGCGTTGTACATCTCCTGGTTGTTGAGCGGCACGCCGGCGATGTTGATTATCTTGAACCATTTCTTTATCTCCTCTTCCGTGCCCTCGCAGATGTAGATTGTCAGAGGGGTATCGGAGAACAGCTGCTGCAGCTCCGCGTTGAGCGAGTAATACTTCTGCTCGCGCCCGTCATAGCGCACCGTGAGCTTGTTGGTGAGGAAGCGGCCGAGGGAAGTGATGCGCTGCTGTCCGTCGAGCACCTCAAGCTGCCCGTCGGGACGGCGGTTAAGGTAGATAAGGCCCAGTGGATAGCCGTGCAGCACCGAGTCGATGACCGCCACGTCCTTGCGCCCGTCGTTGTAGATGTAGTTGCGCTGGTACTCCGGCTGGATTATCAGCTGTCCGTTCATGCCGAAGAGTCCCTTGCCCTCCTGCTCGTTGTAGACGAATCCCTTGCAGATGTCGCCGATGGTGATGTCGGTATGCAGTTCTGTATTCATAAATTTTTCGTTTTTTATTTCTCTGACTAATGAATGATGTTTTTCTACGTAGCGTTCAATCCTTCGCTGCTTAGCGTTTAATCTTTTTCTATAGCATTACAACATCGGGAGAGGCCTTTTCGCCCCTTGATTGTTGGCTTTTCACCCCATGAGAACGGCGTTCTAACCCCATGATTAGGGCGTTGTGATCTTCTGAATGAGGATGCGTGCATAAGTGGATTTAAGCTCGCCATCAACCATTATCGCACCACGACGGTTCAAATCGCCAAAGTGCGGAGTATCTTCGGGGGTATATTCCCTTGTCTTAATGCCGTATTCATTACCACGGTCGGTAATTCCTAACAATCGGAACTGCTCCGGGCAATACTTGTCGAGGAAGGAGATGGGCACGCCCATCGGGCCAGTGTAGTCGGAGGGTATGGCATCGGTATAAGGCACCTCTATGGCATCATAGTTGTCGTAGTGCTGGTACTCCTTCCGCAGGCGCAAGTCCTTGTGCCGGCTGAACTTCAGGTTGTCCGCCATCGTCATCAATGGCAACGGCTCGTGGCGCTTGCCCAATTCTATGTTGGTAAACCAACAGCAGTTGCGGAACTTCACAAGCCCGTCATCCTGCAGCACTCCTTCGCCATACTTCTGAGCGTTAGGTGTGGCAAAGAAGGCATTGCCCGCAGTAAAGCCGTTGCCCAGCCAAATCTTATTGTCCTTGAGCAGCGGAAACACCTCCTTGTAGGTTATCGCGTTCATGTTGCCGATGACGGAGAACCGTTTGCCACCGTCGATGATCCATTTCAGGAACTCGCGGAAGAGGGAGAACGGCGGATTGGTGATGATGAAGTCGGCCTCGTTACGCAACTGCGTAATCTCACGCGAGCGGAAGTCGCCGTCGCCGTCAAGGTACTCCCAGCGGAGGTCGTCGATGTCGATGCGGTTGTCGCCATTGATATCACGGTCGAGAACGAAGATACGCCCGTGGGTTTGCCACTTGTCGCGGTCGAACTTCGGGTCCTGCTCGTCCCCGGGGAAAAGTGAGGGCATTACCCCGTACTTTGCCGCCTTTGCGTCAGGAGCGTAGCTCGTGGAGATGAGCTTTTTGATACCAAACAATTGGAAGTTAAGGGCGAAATATCGTGTAAAATTGCTCCATTCCGGGTCGTCGCACGGCATGAGTATCGTCTTGTCGCGGAACACGTCGGGGTCGTAGTCCACATACGCCTGCATCTCATGCTCAATGTCGGGCAGCTGTGTGTAGAACTCATCGTTCTTGGCTGTTTTCGCGTTTCCTAAGTTTTTATTTGCCATCTACCAAGTTATTTAGTTCATAACCATATTGTGATATTTTTCGTCGTGATATTTTTCACAAATATAGTGATATTCCTGTTGCAAGAAAAATCTATTTTGCCTTTACTGCAAATTTCCTGAAAAGTTGACAAAAATGGAGTAAATCGGAAATGGAAAAATTGCTTAGTCCTTTGTTTGTAAATCTTTATCGATTGTTGTGATGTAATAAGGACGCCCTGGCTTGAGGTAGGATCTGTTTTAATCGGGGTAGTGGCGGCATGGCAAGCATCTTCAGGCGCAGCTTGTAGCGCACACTTCCACAAGAGAAACACTGGGGGCAGGCGACTCACGGGTCGCCTGCCCTCAGCTCGATTGGTGTGCCTTGTATGGCTCGTTTTTCCCCTAAGGGCACTACTCGGGCATCTCGTCCCAGTGAATGGGCACGTTGTTGAGCACGAGCAGCCCGGTGTCGTCGTAGCTGGTGCTTATGCCCAGTTGCAGCTGCTTGATGGTGGTGGCCGTCTTCTTGACGTCGGCAAACTCGTTGGTCTCCTTCAGCTGCACTTTCATGTATACGCCCTCGGTCACGTCGTAGGTGTACCACCCTGTGCCCACTTTCATCTTGTAGGCATTGTCGTCCTGGTCGACCATGATGGCCGGATAGCTGCTGTTGCCGCCCAGGCGCAGCTGGGTGAGATTGGCGATCATTTTCACTTTAAACACCAGGGTCACCACGCCATAGTTGGTCGAGGTGCTTTTGCCATAGGCTCCCACGAGCTGCACGTCGACAATCGAGGCGAGCGGGTTGCGCAGTGTGCCGCCGCCCTCGACTGCTGTGACGGTGCCTTTCTTGCCGGCCGCCTGGGCAGTTGCAGCCACGGCTGTCTTGCTCTCGGTGGTGAGTATTTGTTTTGCTTTTTTGATGAGGCCTCCCAGGCCCTGGGCGCTTGCTGGTGCCGCTGCCAGGCTGAGCATGGCGCAGACGGCGATTGCGATACGGTTGAGTTTCATGTCTTGATGATGTTTGTGTGTGATAAAGTTTTATTTCTTGGGTTCTTTGGCCTTGGCCTGCTTGTCGGCTTGCTCGGCCTCCTTGCACAGCGAGGAGTTGCTGTTGGCAATGGTGATCGACTTCATGCTGGCCATCTTCTCGGCCTCCCAGGGTTCGATGCTCAGGTTGAGTTTTAGCGTGATGCTGTCGCCCTTCTTCACCACCGTGTTGCCTATGGCCCCAGGATGGAGCGCGATAATGCCGCGGGGGTGGAAGGCGTTGCCCTCGGCGTCGGTCACCACATAGCGCAGCTCATAGAAGCGCATGGCGCCTTTGCCGGGCACGTGTCCCCAGTCGTCGAGCAGCACGGCAGCGGTCTCCATCCTCACAGTGCCCCCTGACGTGACGGTGGTCACGGTGAGCGGTTGCGAGAGTTGCAGCGGCACGTCTTGGGCCACGTGGGCTGGCACTTGCTTGCCCGTGAGCAGCTGGCCGACTTGGGCAATTTTATCCTTGATTTCCTTTTGCTTTGCAGCCCACTGGGTGAGCTGCTCTTTCATTTTAGACTCATCGTCTTTGGCCTGGTACAGGCCGCTCTTCAGGCTCTCTTCGGCCTCCTCTTGCTCGATGACCAGGCCGGGGAGCTCTCCCAGCGGCCCGCTGGCGGGCACGTGCTTGCTCTCGCACGCCACGAGTGCGGCCAGGGCCAGTAGCCACACCGTTGTAGTAGTAAGGGTTGTTTTCATGCTGTTTTGGTAGTATAATTTTGGGTGAGTAAGTGCGAGTGTCGTGTTGCGGTTGCAAAAGTAAAAGCCGTAGCCACTCACCCGCAAGAGCAAGTGGTCAATTGTATCGGTTGGAACTCAGTTTTTTATCGATTGACGCGTCGATTTACCGATTGACGCCTGCCGCCCGGCAGCAGGCAGGGGTCGTGCCCGTAGCTTTCTTGAAATAGCGTCTGAAGCTGCTCAGCGAGTTGAACCCCGACTGGCTGGCAACATCCTCAAGCGGTAGCGTGGTGGTGGCCAGCAGTTGGCGGGCGTGTTTCACCCGCCAGCCGTTCACATACTCGTAGAAGCTCGTGTGCAGCTCCTGGTTCAGGTAGTTGGACAGGTAGGTGCGGTTGGTGCCCAGTTCCTGTGCCAGCCCGTTGATGTTGAGGGTGGGGTTGAGGTAGATGCGGCCGTGCTCAAAGGTGTCGTGCAGGGCCTGGGCAAAGTGGTAGCTGTCCTGCCGCCCTCCCGCCGGCTTGGGAGCAAGTGTGCCGGTCGTGGGCTCGCCCGCGCCGCGGCCGAGGGCCTCGAGCATGTCGTCCTGGCGGTACACAAAGTAGCACAGCAGGGCAAAGATGACCGAGCACACCATGTTGTAGACGGCGGCTGTGACGTTGCTGTCGACCTTGGTGGCGACAAACCACGTTGCGGCCAGTGCCAGGTAGAAGAGCAGCAACAGCCAAGTCCACCTGAGCGA